>NZ_JCAMOQ010000072.1:0-29998 GCF_059512365.1 Bradyrhizobium sp. Ses1 | reverse complement strand
TCAGCCCGGCCGCTCAGCGCGAAGCTCGGCTGCGGAGCATCTTTGACTGCGATCTGCTTGTGCTTGACGACCTGTTCTTCGCTCGCACCATCCCCGACGAAGCCGGCGCTTTGCTGCAGACTCTGATCCATCAACGCTACAAATTGCACCTAGCAAGGAACTGCTTACACTTGTGTCACTCGTGTTTGTGCCGGCCGGCCTTGGGCATCGTGCAGAAGCTCGATAGGCTTGCTGCGCACGGCATCGCGATCATTCTGATCCTTACCCTTTCGGTGACCGCGACTTTGCTCGCGCCCCTGCCGAGCTTCCGGGTTGTTAGTCGCTCGTGAAAAAGGCCCCAGGCCGTTGGCCGAGAATCGATTTCGGCGGGCGGCTTGGCCTTGAGATTGCAACCTTTCGCGGCTTGAGGCTCCCGAAGCTTGCAATTTCGTGAAACGCGGATTGTGATGCCGTCGGCGCATCGGAGGGAACGACGCCACCGAACACAGCCGCAGACAACGGGGTGACGGCGACCAGTTCCGCGCCAGGCTTAAGCAGATCATCAGAACGAGCACGAGGTGGTGCAGCTCCCAGACAAGATTGAGTTCGACGCCAAGGCGCTACGAATTGATCAACGGTACTTTAGAGGGATCGCGCCGAGGCAGCTAATTTGTCGGGAGGCGGTTTTGGGTCAGATTGCATCGTTAGCCAGACCAAGCGCTGTGCGAGCTTGTCGTCCAATCGCTCCCATAGCCTCGGACAAAAGGTAACACAAAGCGATGCTGCCGGGTGTCACACGTCAACCTTGGTCATCAGCATGCGATAGAGGCCATTGGTAAAGTGAAGCCGGCCTTGACCCGATCCAGAACGAGGATAGTTTCAAAGCGCTTTATGTCTGGATTTTCGTGTACAAGGCGCCGAGTGAACTGTTCGTACTCTTCGATATCACTTGCTGTAACCAGCAAGACGAAGTCGGCCTGGCCGGTAACGTAGAATCCGCTCATCACCTCAGTCATCTTGCAGATTGCCCGCTTGAAGCGATCAACGATGTCGGCCCGATCGCGCTCGAAGAAGATGAGAACCAACAGGGTCACATTCCGTCCGATCGCTTTTGGAGAAATGATTGAAACGTCAGCTTCTATCACGCGTTCCGATCGTAGGCGCTTTAGTCGACGTTGAACTCCGGATGCAGACAAGCCGACCTTCTCGCCGAGTTCTTCACTGCTCAGGCGATTGTTGCGTTGCACGAGATCAAGAAGACGAGCATCGATTCTGTCGAGTTCCTTGGCTGTGCGGTCAATGGAGGGCGATCGCCTGGTCCAGCCGCACGACGTGGTTCCGTCAGGTGGACCTGTCATTCAAACCTGCTCCTAGCATCTCCACCAATGTTCGGCCTTAGGGGGCAATGCGCGCACTCGTGCCTTGAACAAAGCCCAAACGTCATCGGGCAGCAGCCAGCCGGCCACGTCGGGCCATGTGCCGCCCGGGTATCTCGCATCGAGAAGGCCCTCTCCTGAGTCGATAGATGGCGCAAGCCCTGTTACTCACGATCGCTGTTGGACTATGGCAGTAGATCGTTCGGAATGATCGGCCACCGTGCTCTTTCTCGATCTCTGCAGCGGATACAACCAAGTGATCTATCGATGAGTGGATATGTGAGCGGCACGGGTTGAGCATCGGGCATAGCCTTGCAGATCCGAGTTCGCCAGGCTCACAGGATGTCGCCCTGTGGCCAAGCTAACTATGCGCTCGCCTGGATCACGACTTAAGATTGATATATCTCTCAATTGCTTTGCGGGCCACCTCCCGAACGGTAGTCGGTCCGCCGAACGGAACGTCCGGAAGGGCCAGTCCATGATGATTGATAGAAAACATGCCACTTTCAAGGTCGGCTCCAATCGCGGTCATCATCTTAGTAGATTGCGCGTAGGCGTATCCGGCAAGGCGTAGGCAGTCGATTGGCCTCTCCGACCACCTCGTCGTAGCTCTTAAACACCGTGATTGGCGCGATGGCGCCGAACGGCTCCACCCCTTCTGTGCGGCTTTGAACGAGCTATCGATATCGCCTCGGCAGGCGTACGGGGTCTCGCCGATCGCCTGTCCGGTCGCGGGATTGAGGACCTTTTCCGATCTGTCCGAAGATCTCTCCGTCCATTCGCCCTCAATGAACATTTTGATTTTCGGGTACACAGGTTCACCTTGCTTCCGTTCATCCTATTTCATGCCTGTCAACTTAGTGCCCCCAATCTAGGGCTAGAGGATTGACTTCGCGTGCAAGCTCGATCAACGCGGCCCTCGTCTGCGGATGAATTTGTTCGAGGGGATGTCGTACTGCCTCGCATTTGATAACGGCGCCTTCTGCCATCACACTCTTGGCAGCGCGCAGGCCGCATTGGCGGTTCTCGAAATTGACCAGCGGCAGCACTCTTGCATAGGCAGCGGCAGCTTCCTGGCGGCGCCCCGCCTTGTGATTGTCGATCACTGGGCGCAACAGATCGGGAAGCAGCGCGCTCGGCATAGTCCCGGTCGCGCCAGCATCAAGATCTGCCATCATGGTGATGGCTTCCTCGCCGTCAAACGGGCCTATGATCGACTCACTGCCGACCTCGATCAAGGTCCGCAGCTTCGCCGCGGCAAACGGCACCTCAACCTTAAAATAGTTAACGAGCGGTACCTCTCGGGCAAGACGAACAAGAAACGGTACCGTGAGCGTGACGCCGCTTAGTGGCGCGTCCTGGACCATGATCGGAATTTTGGCCTTGTCTGCGATACGGCTGAAATGCTCCAGCATGCCAGCTTCGTCCGCTGTGAGTCCCGAGCCGTGGTAAGGCGGCATCAGCATGAGAAGGCTTGCCCCCCGATCGGCCGCATAGCGGGCGCGCTCCACCGCGATCTGTGTGCTGAAATGGCTGCATGTCACCATGACCGGCCTGCGGCCGTCGACATGCGACAGGCAGAGATCGACCAGCATTTCGCGCTCCTGGTCCGACAACAGGAACTGCTCGGAATAGTTTGCCAGAATGCAGATTCCGTCGACGTTCTGATCGATCATGCAATCGAGCACGCGCCGCTGCCCCTCAGGGTCGAGAGCTCCGGATTCGGTAAAGGGCGTTGGCGCGACCGGAAAGAGACCGCTATAAACCGGACTTTTTGCGTTTGGCATCAGGTAAGGAATCTAAGAAACAGATGGCGTCGACGATTAGATTTTTTCGACCTCGATTAGCCCATTAAGAACGTTCAGCGACTCGAACAGATCGTAAGATCCGAATATCGTCTCGGCATGGCTCGCCGAGTTCCAGCCGCGCGTCGCGACGTTTTGAGACAGGCTCCGATCAGCATACCTGACGGACGGGCGTCGTTCCGCCTGGCGGACGTGAGATAGCCATCGACAGTGCCTTTGCCGTACGTTCGCCCGCCTCACGATATTTGGCGCGCAACTCCACCGACGGTGCGAGCCGCCCCAGCTTGAGTCGTGCAAAGCCGAGCACACGATTGGGGTTGCAGTCATCGCAAGTTTTCCTTTCATCAATGCTCGCGCTCAACGTGAACGGAATGAACCGGTGCATGCCCATGGCTGGCGCCGAGTTCGTGAAGCCTGTGATGCAGGCGATGATGTGCAAGCTCCAGGGCAGCCCGCAGCCGCGAGTGCCGCGCTTCATCGGTCCTCGGGGCGAGCGTATCCATGTAGGCGATCGATCCCTCGATCTGCGCGAGGACCGACACCGCGTCCGCGGTCGCAAAGATGGGTTTATCACCGACTTCGACATACACGGCACTGGTGTGGGCCGCGATGTCGGCCTCGCGCCCGGCGACACTGCCTCGAACACGGATCGCGACCCAACAGGACGCAGTGACGCGTAGCGCGAGATGGCCGTTGCACGACAACTCGCCGCATCGCACTTCATCGACGACCGTGCCGTTGCGAATCAACTCCACCCGTGTTGGTCGGACGCTGACCGATTCGATCCGCCAGTCGACGGTGACGGTGCCTCCTGAAGGAGGAAGCGCGATCTTGCTCCCGGGACGCCGTCCTTCCACCGTCATGTCCACGAGCGGCCCGACTGTGATGAAGGTGTCGCCGCTGCGCACGGCATCCATCCAGTTGCGGTAGGTGAAATCGCGCCCGCCCAGCTGCACATAAGTCCGCGAGCCGCCGAGGAGCGCGGACGCCTCCATTTTGTCGGAACCCGCCACCAGCGGCAGGTGGTAGCCAATGTTGAGGTACCGGTACCAGTCGGCGAGACCAAATGCGCTGATCTGCGCGGTTCGCGGGTTGAACGACATCATTTCCATCGCATCGATCAAGCCGAGCACGATGTCCGCCGCTCGCTCGGCCTGCGGGTTCGGCGAGTGCGGCAACACGACCAGCCCCCCTTGCTGCCGGCAACGTTCCGCCCAGCCGGCCAAGGTCGTTTCCAGCGGATCACCGATCGCCGCTTCGTTGGATCCGGCGCAGGAGAGCGGATTGATGATCTCGCCTTCGTAGCCGAGAAGCGAGATGTGCCCCAGCACGTGCATCCGGTTCTCTGTGCCGACGCGGACGAGGAACTCTCCATTGCCGCCGAACTCCTTCGCCCCGATCGTCGTGCGTCCGTCGAAATCGGCGACGTTGGTGAACAACTCGCCCCATTGCGCCGCGAGCAGATTGACGACGTTGACACCCTCCGCCTTGCCCTCCAGCAGGGCTGTCTGCGGGCTCAGGAAGTGGACGTGCGTATCGGAGCTGACCCAGCCCTGTTCTCGCCAGCGCAGCACCCTGTCCAGCTCGAAGGTGAGGCTTTCGGTGCCCGCGGTGACTTCGACGATGCGGCGAAGGGGCCGCACCTCGAAGCCCCTGCTGATCTCGACGAACACGGGCCCGATCGGCAGGTCCGCCTCGCAGCTGCCATCCACATAGGCGTACTGGTTCAGGCCGTTCGCCAGCTCGCCGGCGAAGTCCTCGAACCTGCCGGTGTTGACCTTGCGGTGGTGTCCCTTGGGCGGCAGATACTCCCCGTGCGCGCCGTGGACATGCAGGCGTGCAGCGACACGCACACCGCTACCCTTCTCGACGATGCGGATCTTGACGGGCCTCGTCGCCGGCTCGATGGGCACCGCGTCCAGTAAGCTGCCTCCTGCGTCTCCGGCGGCTTCCAGCGATCGAAGGCCCCGAACGTACAGGTGGCCGTCATCGGAGCGCAGGTAGAGCCTTGCGTCGGGGTGCGCGGAGTATTCGACGATGACCTCGTCCACGGAACGCGCAGGCTGCACGTCATGCCTGTCATCAAGCCAATCCGCTCTCGAGTACTTAAGTACCGCCCGGGCGGAAATGACCTTGCCCAGGTCCATGCCGATCTGCTCGCCGCGATCGTCCACGTCCAGTTCTCCGAGCTTGTTCAGATGCACCCCGGGCGGCAGCCGCATCCTCAGCTTGCGACGGCCCTGAAGGCGCAGCGGATGCTCGGACAGTTGTGTCATGCTCACCGCATACACGAACGAATCCTCTTGGTCCGCGCGCAGGCTCAGGCCCACCAGCTCCTTCTCCGGATGCGGATTCGGCAGCGCATAGAGCCACAGGTTCTCGCCTTCAAGAGCGATGCGTCCCGATTCCGTGCGAGCCTCGCCGTAGAAGAAGCTGGCGCCCGCCGCCCGCCCGAGCGCGAAGTTTTCGTCGGTGCTCGCATGCACGATAGGCCCCCGCATCGGCACGGCGCCGAATGCACTCGCACTCCATGCAATGTGCTTCTGCTGGATCGCGAACCGCCGCAGCACGGGCACGTCGGCTACGTTGCCGTCAGCATATCGGAGCGCGTACGTCGACACGCGATCGCCGAGCGGGTTGCCGTCCACGGGGAGCGTGGCCGGCCCGATCTCCCCGAACCCTTCGGGCCGCGCAGGTGGATGGTCCGTGACCACCTGCACAAAGAGCACGTACCTGGCCAATGTGGTCGGCAGCGCGATGACGACAGGAGCCTCCCCACACCGCAACGCCAGCACATCCGGCCCGGCTTCGTCGCCGAACAGGAACGGGATGCCGCGATGCGTCTGCGGCCCCCGCAACGAGTCGATCCAGCCGGTGTCGCCCGTGCGCTTGCCGAGCTGCTCGTTCAGCTCCCGGCGCCTAACATTGAAATACCGCTTCAGGTCCACGGGCGTGAAGTGCGGCGATGAGGGCGTTTTCATTCGACGGCCTCCCGATCAGGAAAGTCGTCGCCTGGTCCTATCGATTCGGCAGTATGGCAGCGGGCCGTGCTCGCGATTGATCTGCGTAAACAGCACTGCCCCGCGGCGAGGCTCCTCGTGGATCGAACTCGTCTCAGTTCTGCGCCACGTAGAAGCTTTTCTGCGGGACTGCGGTGACGTCGGTGACATCCCGACCTGAGAGCAACCCGCCGTTTTTTGGCTAAATCCGAGACGGCTTTCGGAGCTTGCAACGCCCGGCGCATCTTCATTAGATCCGGCCGGCCGGCACTAGCCCCGTCAGAATGGCAAGACATTCAAACAGGAAGTAACTACCGAAGATCAGCTCGACGTTCTGCGCCGCGTCGATGTCGCGCGCGACCGCTTGTCGAGTGAAGCACCCACTCGTGAGTATTCCGGGCGGGCGCTGGTCACTGGAGCCGACCGGGGTCAGGTACTCCGCGATCAGCTGCATCACGGTACGTTCGGCGAATTCTCTGTACTTGGCGCCCTCGTTAGGGCCAAGTCCGGATGCCAGCCGCAATGCCGCTGCCGCGGCGATGGCCGTGGCGGCGGTATCTCTGCTCGTGTTCGGGATTGCCGGATCGTCGAAGTCCCAGTAGGCAACCAGGTCCGCGGGAACATGGTCGATCCACCAGTCCAGCACCCGTATCGCGTATTCGCGCCACAAGGGCTCCTTTGGGCGAACCATGGCGGCGTGGGCGGTGTACAGCATCGCCCATCCCTGCGCACGTGCCCAGGTGCTGACATCGCTGTATCCCTTGTGTGTATGCGTCCTGAGTACCTCACCGGTGTGCGGGTCGAGCGTGGATGATTGGATGACCGAATCATCCGGACGCAAATGGATTTCGAGCACCCGCCGCATGTGAGCGTTGGCGACCTCCTCCATCAAAGATTCGCCCAGCTGGTCTGAGGCCCAGTAAAGCAGGGTTGTGGCCTGGAGCGAATCGATGCTGGACTCGGCGGCCCCGACAGCGCTGGCCTCTTCGGCATCGGTGCCCAATGGGATTAGTCCCAGGCGCGGATCGAACATTTCCTGCAGCGACCTTGCCGCTGTGAGTGCGACCCCGCGCGCGGTTTCATCTCCGAGGAGGATGCTTCCGAGCGCGGCACCGTGATAGAAGCCGAAGCCCTTGAAGGCCGTCCGGCGTTGGGCGCGCGGCAGCATCCGACGCAGGGCGGCATGCGCATCAGCGATCGGAAACCGCCCTGGAGCAGCCAGATGCGCGAGCCAAAGCTCACCGACAAACGCCCCGCCAGTCCAATCACCATCGGGCGTGAACGTCCATTGTCCGTCCTCGGTGCGCGCCCAGTGCGGCAGGCCTGAAGTTGCAGCGCCCCAGGTCTGGGCAATACGCGCCAGCATGCGTTCGCGCGCGGAGAGATAGTCGCTTCTCGACATGGTTTGACTCCAACAAAGATCCTTTGCGCCCGCGGAGTAGGTAGGCTGACGGCGTTCAGCTGCCGATGTAGACGCGGCCGCGTTCCTTGGCGATGTGATAGACCACCACGCTCAGCAGCGCGATGAACGATCCGTAGATGGGGAACATCCAGGCCATGTGCTCGCGTTGCAACCACACCAGCAGATACGGTGAGGTCCCGCCAAACAACGAGACGCCGAGCGCATAGCCGAGGGCAACCCCGGTGGTCCGCACGGCACGCGGCATCAGCGTGGTCGCGATGAAGTTGTAGAGCGCCATGTTGAAGCCCACGATGGCGCCGCCGAACACCGTGACGAGGAAAAACGTGGAGATGCTCTTCTCGGAGTAGACCAGTGTCAGGAAGAAGCACGGGATGAGCAGCAGGCGCAGCAGCGTGAACGCGCGCGAGGGTCGCGCCTTGTCCGCGAAGGCGCCTACGTGCGGGGCGGCGAGCATCCAGGTCACGCCCATCACCGTCATGATTCCGTACACCCAGGTGCTGTTCTCATTGAACACTGTATTGGCCATGTTGGGCAGACCCGTGTTCCATGCGTAGTTCGCGATCTGCACCGACCCGATCACCAGGATGACGGCGAGCAGCGAGAGCCGCACGCTCCAGAGTGTCTTCCACACACCGCCAGTGGTCTCCTGAATGCGCGACAATTCATCTTGGCGATGCATAGCGCGATTGATCAAGGTTTCCGGCAAGGTTCTGCGCAGATAGATGATCAGCAAGCCAAGCAGGCCGCCGACCGCAAAGGGTAGACGCCAGGCCCACTCGCGCATCGCCTCGGGGGCCACCGAAGCACTCACCAAAAAGGCGACCATGCTGGATCCGAGGTTGCCCAGCTGGATGAACGTACCACCGATGAGGCCGAGATAACGCCCTTCCTTGCCTGGTGGTGCCAGTTCGATCGCGATGGCGTTGGCGACACCTGCCTCAGCGCCGGTTGCGAGTCCTTGAATCAGTCGAATAAGAAGCAACACCACGGCCGCCGTGACGCCGATGTCCTTGTAAGTCGGCAAGACGGAGATCAGCAGCGAGCAAAACGCCATTGCTGTCACCGAGATCATCATCACCCGTTTATGGCTGATGCGATCTGCGACTGGACCGAGCAAGGCCGCGCCCAGCGGCCGCGCGAAGAAGCCCGCCCCGTACACGGCCAGTGCCGCGAGCAGCGAGGTGGTGGGATCACTGGACGGGAAGAAGTGCGGCGACAGAAACGCCGCCATCACGCCGTAGACGTTCCAGTCGTACCACTCCAGGGCTACGCCTCCGCCCAGACCAGCGGTCATTGTCTTGCTGGCAACTTGATTCTCAAGCTGGATGGGTACGGGACTGGGGTGAACGAGGGTGTTCATGTCCCCGCTGAGCGGTGTTTCCGCTTGCGCAGCCGTCGAAGAGCAAACGTCACCAGAAGCGCCGCCGAGAAAACGCGCGCGCGCAAGCTCATGTCCCGTTCCCACGGTTTCCTCCTCTTTCCAAAGCGCGCTTCTGAGAGAAGCTTATGTTCTTGTTTAATGATGAGACGTCACGGCGCCGACGACGCCCTTGTCGTAGAGATGTTTCAGTTGCCGGGCGTCGTAGCCCAGCTCCTTTAGGATCTCTTCCGTTTGCGCGCCGAGCTGCTGCGGTGGCAAACGTACTTCCGGCAGCTTCCCGTCGTAGCGCACCGGATGGCTGACAAGCGTGATCGGGGCCCCCGTCGCGCCAGTGACGACCTGAAAATTCCTATTGTGCGCGACCTGCGGATCGGCAACGACCTGCGCATAGTCATTGACTGGCGCGTGCCAAATTCCACGCGTTTCGAACAGGACAATGCATTCCGCTGTCGTACGGTTGGCGACATTGGCCGCGATCGCAGCCGAAGCTTCGTCGCGCCGGCGATACGCGTCCTTGTCAGGAATACGCTGATTCGCAGGAAGGCCGAGCGCTTCTGAGAGCGCATCAAGCGATCCGAGAGAGATCGCGATATGGCCATCGCGCGTCGCATAGATGCCGTAAGGTGCCTCGTAGTACCAACCGGCGACTGGTCCCGGCTGACGCACATCATCTGGCCTTTGGCCATTCAGGTAACAGGTAAAAGATTCCATCTGCAGGTCGAGCGCAGCCGACAGCAGGCTGACATCAACCCGGCACCCCTGCCCCGTGCGCGCTTTCCTCACCAAGGCCGCCAAGATCCCAGCCGCAAACAACGCAGCGCCATGATGATCAATGGCCGAAACGCCCACGGCCCGCGGACCCTGCTCGCGGCTTCCGGTGATCATCGCTAGTCCCGATAGCGCCTGGATCAACAGATCCTGGCCCGGGCGATTGATGTAGGGTCCGTCAGGACCATAGCCGGAGGCTGCAGCGTAGATGATCTGAGGATTGATCTTTCTTGCATTCTCATAGCCAAGACCAAGCTTGTCGAGCACGCCGGGGCGAAAGTTCTCTGTGATCACATCTGATGTTGCGATCAGCCTTTTGGCGATCGCAACGGCTTCGGGCTTCTTGAGGTCGAGCGCTATGCTGCGCTTGTTGCGGTTTCCCGTGAGAAGCAACATGGATTGGCCGTCGACCCGTTTGTCCGCCCCGCCCCATTTCCGCTGAAAGGCACCATCGGGCGGCTCCACCGCGATCACGTCCGCGCCGAGATCGGCGAGAAACTGCACGCCGACCGGACCCATCAGAAAATGATTGAAGCTCAGGACACGAATGCCCCTCAGAAGATCGACCATACGGCCTTGCCCTTGTCCTTCCTAATGCAGAGGTATTTTAGTACTGCATTTATGAAATCGATTTCAGGATACACCTTCTTCAGGACTGGAGTCAAGCGGGTTGAAAGCTGGGAAGGCCGGCGGCCCACCATCATCCAATTCAGTAAACGCACAGCGCGCATTCAAGAATAACGCGGATCGCGCGCACGCCGGGCTTGAGAAGGTTGCCGTCAGGATGGTTTAAACCTCACCGAAAGACACTTCCCTTCTTCGCTTGATTGACCAGAGCAGATGGACAAGAAGCCTGTAATCGACCCCAAAGGCCGCCAGCACCCTCGCGTGAAGATCGAGGACGTTGCGCGAAAGGCAAATGTCTCGCCGGCAACGGTGTCTCGGGTGCTCAATCACCCGGAAATCGTCAGGCCGGAGCTGCGCGATAAAGTGATGCGGCATATCGCGGACCTGTCCTATACGCCCGATAGCGCGGCCAGGGCCTTGAAATCGGGACGTATGCGGACGATTGGCATGATCGTTCCGACGCTAGCGCTCGGCATCTTCGCCGAAGGCGTGGAAGCGCTACAGAACCGCCTCAGCGAAAGCGGCTATACGCTGTTCATTGCAAATTCCCAATACGACCAACGGCGTGAATTCCAGGAGATGCAGAGCCTTATCGACCGCGGCATCGACGGGATCGTGCTGGTCGGAGGCTCGCACGGACGTGAACTTAGGGCGCTGATCGAACAGGCCGGCGTGCCCGTGATTACGACCTATGTTTCCAAAGCGCCTGGCGGCATTCCGGCGATCGGTATCGATAACGAGAGCGCCACCCGTGACATGACCGAATATCTCATCAGACTTGGACATGTCCGTTTCGGAGCGATTGCCAACGTTGTTCCTGCGTCCAACGACCGATCCCGCGCCAGGCTCGAGGGCATTCAGCGCGCCCTGTCTGACGCGGGCATCCCGCTCAAGCCGACCCAGATCATCAGGGCAGACTACTCGCTTGCCCAAGGCCGCAGCGCGCTCCGGCAACTGCTCGCTGACCACCCGGATACGACGGCGGTGATCTGCACGACCGATACACTCGCCATTGGCGCAATGGCGGAAGCCCGCAAAATGGCACTGAGCGTGCCGGGCGCCCTTTCCATCACGGGATTCGACGACGTTGAGCTCGCGGCCCAGACGGACCCGCCGCTGACGACGGTCAGCGTTCCGGCAGCGGAAATCGGCCGTGGCGCGGCCGACTACCTGATCAATGCCATCGCTGGAAGCCCGGTTCCGCGAAGCGTCTTGTTGCCCTATCGGCTGGTCATGCGATCATCGACAGCGCCCCCACGGCCGAGCGAACGTCCCCAGAGGCGGCAGCGACCCAGGAATCAGTAATCGCAGGGGAAGTGCAGGCGCGACCATTGTTGTGAAAACGATTTCAGTATAGACCATATTGCCCGGTTTGTTTTCAGGAGAAGCTAATGACCGCGAAGCCCGACCTCATTCTGTCGACGTCACCTCAGCCCCACGTCCGCCTTTTGACATTGAACAGGACGTCCAAACGAAACGCATTGAGCAATGAGCTGATCGCGGAGCTTGCGGGCGCCTGCCACAACGCCGCTCTCGATGACGATGTCCGCTGCGTCGTCCTTTGCGGGAGCGAAGCCTTCTTTTCGGCCGGAGCCGACATTAAGGAAATGCAGCAGCGCGGGTTTGAGGCGATCGACAATTCCGGGCGGCGCAGCGCATGGCGGGAAATCGCCAATTTCCCCAAGCCACTTATCGCTGCCGTTGAGGGGATTTGCTTTGGCGGGGGCCACGAACTCGCGATGCTCGCCGATATCGTCATTGCAGGCGAAGGCGCGCTGTTCGGTCAGCCTGAGATCAACATCGGAATTTTGCCAGGCGACGGCGCGACCCAACGTTTGACACGCGTGGCAGGTAAATCGTTGGCGATGCTGATGATCCTAACCGGCCAATCCATTTCGGCCCATACAGCGAGACAGGCTGGCCTGGTCGCCGAAGTTGTCGAGAACGGCAAGGCACAGGCGCGAGCACTGGAAATCGCAGATATCATCGCACACAAGCCGCCGCGTTCGGCAGAACTCGCCAAGGCGGCCGTTCTCGCCGCCTTTCAGACCACACTCGATGCGGGCCTGGAATTCGAACGGCAAGCGATCCGCTACGCATTCGCCACGTCCGACCAACAGGAAGGATTGAACGCCTTCTTCGGGAAGCGATCGCCGAACTATCGGGGGAATTAGAACAATCCAACTGAAAGGGACGACAGAAGTTCGGCAGCGAGCGAAAGCGTGTTCCGGAGGATTTCCATCGAGCATCGGCGGAGAGTGGCTGTACTCCTCGAGCCGGCGAGTGACCGCAGAAGAAAACCACTTCGCTCGGCCAACTGCTTCGCTGACAAGCTCAGCATGCCGCAGGCGGCGGGCAGTTGCATCCCGGTGAGCCTCCATGGGGCTGTGTGCCGGGCCGAGACTTTTTCGTTGTGCACGTCCTCCAAATGCCCAACCATTCGCGAACGCTACCGTCACAGCCGTGCAGCGGTACCAGCGATAACCCCCTCTGACTGTCGTAGCCGGTGCTCGACCTTGTCATGCGCCCCTGTGTCGACCGAGACCGCCCGCCCTTTGAGAGCAGTATCGCGCTCCCTTCATGGAATGGATCCATCCACTCTTCGACCATAGATTGGTGATCTTCGGGTGCCTTCCTTGCGCTCGCGAGTCTCGCGACGCGACCGTCGGAACTGCCGTTTCATAGCAACCCACTGGCAATCTGAATCAGAGCGCTGTAGCGTTCCACGTCAACCTTAAGGGCCTTCCAGCAGTTATGTTCTTCGGTGATGTCGAGTATGACCTCGAGAACGCATTCCGGTTTACCGGATCTGTCCAGTAATACCTCCGGCCCGACTGTAGGTCCAGCGCAAGGCTCCATTCGAATCGATAATGCGAAATTCACTATCGCGCCAACGATCCATTGAGTATCCGCTGCCGGCGGCTCGCCCGGCGGCGAGGAGGCGCATGCCGCGGGCCAGGCGCGAGCGGGCGCAATCGCGGATTTCCGATCATGAATGGTCTGCTCGCTGTGTCAGGCAGTACGAGGCCAACCATAAGCGCAATCGTGCTTTTGCCCGCACCGTTCGGTCAGCTGGAGCAGTCTGCCGGCGCAACGGCCAGCGACAGCCGGTCGACAGCGATCTTCTCGCCATATTGTCTCTTACGTCGACAAGGTCGATTGCGACCATGACGATGTGCTCATTTTAAAGACACGCTCAGCGGCAATAGCTCAGTTGTAAGCCTTCTTGGTCCAGAGCCGGCCATCGCACCATACGTGATCAACGCGTCCCCACTGGCAGGCTGCTGCGACATCCGGGAAGAAACCACGTCCATGGTGGTTGGCACTCGTAGTTGCATAGCAGCGGAATGCCCGTGAGTTTTTCGCATTCGACGAGCAGCTCGGCAACTTTGTGCTGAGACGTTCTGGCAATAGTCTGCAGTCGGGCAGATCCGTCGAGGTGTACAACGGCGGGGATCTTGTCGCGCCATTCCGCCCGTGTCTGATGATCGAACAGCATGTAAGGATCCGCCGTTCCGGGGCTGAAAATGTCCGGCGCACGGTCCTCCAGGCATATCGGCGCCACTGGCCGGAAGTGTTCGCGAAGTTTGATGTCATTGAGATAGTCCTTCATTCCCGGCGATGTAGCGGCTGCGAGAATGCTTCTGCCACCCAATGCCCGTGGTCCGAGCTCGGCGCGCCCGGCGAGGAATATCACGGGCTTATTGCTGGCGAGAATCGTCGCAAGTTCGCGCATGCTGCACGGCGCGCTCTCCCATTCGGGCGGGGCTTCACTGGGTCGCAGGGCCGGGCCACTGTAGACCGACCATTCCAGCGGCACGAAGCCTTTGTCCACCGCCATTGCGCAGCAAGCGGCACCAATTGCCGAGCCGCTGTCATTCGGAAACGGCGGCACCCAGACAGCATCGAACAGGCCGGTCGCACGTAGTGCACTGTTCCATTTGATATTGAGACCGCAGCCACCGGCTATGCACAAATTGCGCGATCCCGGAAGATACGAATGCCGCTGCAAGACAATGGCCATTTCCCGGATGAGCATACGCTCTAGGAACACATGAAACGATGCAAGTACATCTTCGGCTCGCTTGCCGTTTAGTCGGAGCTCGCTCGCGTCACAGAAGTCGTGCGTAGCCGCAAGTGACGACTGGGCGCTGCTGATCTCCGCACGGTAACGGCGAGCCTGGTCCGTGTCGGCCGCAAAGCGCTGCTCGTAGAGCTCCTGAAACACCGTCACGATCTCTTCATCAGCAGACCCCAGTGCGATGTAGGCCATCAGCTTGCCGGCCACACCTAGATCCCAGCTGGTGCGATTCGCCTGCCTGTAAGGTCCGAAATGATGGCCAGCGACAGCATAGGCATGGCCTATTATCGGAAACAGGCATTCGATGAACCGCGCGCCGCTGCGTTCTACATGGTAGAGACGTGGAACGATGCTGCCGTCCCATACAAGGCAGAAGGCAGGTTGTCCGACCTTGGCAAATGGGCTCGTGCAGTATGCGGAGGTCACATGGGCAGTGACGTGCGGATAGCTCCTATAAGGAAAGACCCTGCCCTCGAGCATTAGGCCAAAGCCGTCGCGCGAAATGAGGAGGCCCTCGGGATGCCGTTCAAGATACGGTGCTCCTTTGAGAGTGATTGGCGCCGCACCACTGAGGACCTCGAACTGCGATTCGACCTCCCCGAGCCAACCGTCGATGACGAACTGATCAACATCCCGCGGATCCAAACCGTGCTCCGCCAAGACGGCGACAATTGCATCGAGATTGTCAATGGGATGATACCGCAGATTGTTGCCCCGCTTCTCCTGCTCGACACAAAAGACAAGTCGTCCGTCTTCGACAAGAGCAATCGCTCCGTCATGCGACAGTTTGATACCGCAGATGCGCATAAACGTGCCTCCTGTCGACCTCGTCCGTAGCGCGGTGCAGGATTCGAGCCAGCGCAAACCAGAGGAACCTGGTCGCGTTTTTCTGGCCGAATGTCGCGTTCGCAAGCAAGTTGGTGTGTTCCAGACATCGGAGGCGTTTGGTTTCGCACAGCAGCACGCGTTGCGTCCGCCGAGCAACTTTCGAACTGCCGCAAGCACGCCGGCCGCTGGTAGATCAAGGCGACCAATGAGTTGAGAGTCGCAGCAAAACACTCCTGAGCGATCCTTCGGCCTCGGCAATTTCCCAAGTGGCACCGAGCGCGCCCGTAAAAGGGTCGAGGGTTTGACGATGAAGGAGAGGACAATGTGTCGGGGCAATCTGTCCGGCACTGCGCGCCGCGTGAGCTTGGGGCCACGATGTCGTTGCCGAACCTGTCAATCAACCTGTTGGAATCTCCTCAGTCCGATAGGAGAACAGGGCTCCTGCGATATTGGGGATCGCGATGTAGTGTCTTCGCTACCACGCATGGCGACCATGCGGCCGACAGCGACTCGAGCGTCAGTTTCGCCATCCCCAGGACTAATACGCTCAGGCGCACGCCGGCGTCGTCAATGAGAGGATCCTGGCCGGGATGAGCGGCTGCAAATCTTTCCGGATGAGCCAGAGGAATCGATTGCTTGCCGCCTTTCACTCTATCGAGCACAAAGCACACCTTTTCGCCGACGAGCAGCGTCAACTTGCCCGTTCAAGGGAGCCGAGGCGGATCTTCGGACTTGGAGATCCTGTAGCACCCCGATCGAAGGGCCGAACTCTCACTCGAGTGCGCGGATCGAGGCATAGATCCTCGCATGTTGGTCGTGGGCTCCGTGGTGGAAGTTTAGCCTGAACGTATCTGCGCCGGAAAACGTAGAGAGCGCGGATCATTTCGGGCCGCAAGCGCAACCAAAGGTTGCGACAATTTGGCATGGCGCGCACGACCCATCCCGCCCCTCTTCGCACGACCGAGGACATGGCCATCACCACCGAAACCAGTGCCTTGACGGTCAAGCTCCTGAAGCCGCGGCTTTATGCGCGTGATGAGCGGATAGCAGGATGCTGTTGACGGCGCGGTATGCGAAGACAATTGCCGGACCGATTGTGATGCCTGCTCCGGGATAAATTCCACGCATCGGCGAGGTCATGTCATTGCCACACGCGTAGAGACCTGGGATTGGTCTGTGTTCTGCGTCCAAGACTTTCCCGTAAGTATCGGTTGCCAACCCGGTCGCCGTGCCGAGCGTTGCCGCAACGATCGGCAGCGCGACAAACGGGCCGTTTCGGATCGGTCCAAGATTTGGATTTTTCGTTCCCACGGCCGGATCACCTAGCGTACGATTGAAGGCCGATTCACCACGTTTGAAGAGCGGATCGCGTCCTTCGGCAGCGTGCGCGTTGTGTTCCTCGACGGTCCTTTGAAGCTCCGCTGGGTCTAGCCCCATCTGCTTCGCGAGCTCCGGAATCGTTCGGCCCACCTTGATATAGCCAAGGCGTGCATATTTTCCGATGCTCAAGGTCCAGGGCCAAGGCAGCAAATGTCCCATGCCTCTCAGTCGGACGAAGTCTTGGTCACAGACGAAGTAGAACCGCTTGTCTACCGGATATCCGTTTCCAAACATTGCCAGGCAGATGTCATGGTACGAATTGGATTCGTTAACGAAACGTCGAGCATTTGGCCCCACCGCGATGACACCGGGGCGACCGCGGTCGAGCCAGCCGTACGGGACAACTTGCGACTGGCTGCCGCTCTTCAGGATTGACACTGGCGTCCAGAAGCCAGCCGAAGCGACATCATTGTCAATCGCGGCTCCGAGCTTCGTCGCAAGCCCAATGCCGTCGCCGGTGACATCGGGATGGGCCAGCGTGTCGTTATGCTGGTGCCAGCCGCTTAGCTCTGCTCTCAGTTGCGCGTTGCGGGCAAAGCCACCCGTTGCGAGGATGACCGCATGCGAAGCGCGCACGCGAATGTCGGAATCGATCAGTTTGACACTGGCGCCCGTGACGCGCCCCGCTTCTTTGATGAGCTCTACAAGGGGAGACGCCGGCCATATCTCTACGCCATACTTGCGCAAGCTCACCAGCAAGCGCGCAAGCAAGGCGTTGCCTCCACTGAGCTCAGTGCCACGCCTGTAACGCAACCGATCCCGTGCGTAGCGGCTCACGCGACGCAAGACATGCTTGAGCGAAGCAAACGATTGGAACGGGTTTAAGAAGCTTCTCACCTCGCCGGATGAGATCATCATTCCCCCGAGCACAACACGAATGGGGTCGCCTATCAGATCGAAGTCGGTGCCGAGAAGCCGTCCATCATAGGGTGCAGGGCTGAGTGCCCGGCCCTTATCAACTCCGCCGACCTGGCTGGAGTGATAATCGGGCGCCGAGGCCAGCGTGAACTTGACCTCTGTCCCGTTCTCGAGCGCGGCGAGAGCAGCTGGGCCGTCCTCAAGATAGGCATCAATGAAGTCTGGCCGATAGTAGTTGCCAAGTTCATGCTGCAGATAGGTCCTGGCCTTCGCAAGCGAATCATCAATTTTCGCGGACCGCGCCTGGGGCGTACAGGGAATCCAGATCATGCCATTCGACAGGGCCGTCGTCCCCCCGAGCCGCGGGGATTTTTCACATACGGTCACGCGAAGTCCGGCCTTTGCCGCGTAGAGCGCCGCCGAAAGCCCGGCCGCACCGCTACCGATCACGAGGACATCTGTCTCCCAATCATGATCCGACCTGCCCCCTCGCGGGAATGCCACTGTCTTATGTTTGCCTGATTGGTTGGTCGGCTTGTCCATTCCAGCCTCGCTGCAAGCCCGATGAACGTCAGTGATCTCGCCGAAGCGGGACAGCTTTGAATTCTTCTGTCGCCGCCTTCACTGCCCGTTCAATTGGAATTCTTTCGATGGAGGAAGCGCCAACAAAGCCGACGCACTGCGTCGAGCGATAGACGTCGAACGTATCCTGCGGCTCTGCGATTGCTCCACCATGGCAAAGGAGGATGACGTCCGATCGGACCGCTTTAGCCGCCGCGTTGATCTCGTTAATGCGTCTGATCGCCTCCTCTATGGACTGCCCCTCCTCATGACCCACGAGCCCGCCGCGGGTTGCGCCGACATGTGGGACGATGCAGTCGGCTCCGCTACTTGCCATCGCTTTGGCGTCTTCCGGGCTCGCGACATAGGCAAGCGAGAAGATGTTCTTCTTGCGGGCAGCCGCGATCATCTCGAGTTCGCGTTCGAAGCCGAGCCCCACGCGGCCGCGGCGATCACGCCATTTCTCGCCCATGGTAGAGATGGTCGGGTAGTTGATCACGCCGGAGAAGCCGGCCGCCCAGAACCTGTCCAGAAGGGCATCAAGGTCGAGCCGGACAGGATCCCACGCCTCGACGCCGCCTATGACAGGAACGGAAGACACGACGTTGCGGATTTCTACCGCAAGCTCCAGCGTGCGTGCGTTGGAGTCGCCGATCCGGCTGGTGGGAAGCCCCATGAGCCGCGAAAGCCCGGTGCTGTAGACCACCAGCATGTCGGCTCCCCCGAGGACGGCGCATTTCGCGACCAAACCGCAGCTGCTCGCAGCGGCAAGAACCGCTTTTGCTTCCTTTACCTGTCCCGCGATTTTGGAAAGTATCTCGGTTCGCTCAAACATCCGCATCGCATCAGTCTCCTTCCCGCAACCGTTTCAGGATCCACCTCGCGGCAGCGTCGGCGAATTCGGGATCGTTGATGTGACAGTTCAATTCTTGGCACGGGATGGTCGGCGGGAGTTTTTTCTTGACCGCATCGAGCCAGGCGCTGCCAGCATCGGCATCACGAAAAATGCCGCCTTCGCGGTCGTAATCGGAAACGCCTTTCGCCGGCCAAAGGACGATTGCAGGCCCCTGCGCTTGCGATAGCCGCTCGGCTGTGAGCCGGCCGATGCTCGCGGTCTCCGACGCCGTTGTGCGCATGAGGGTCGTGTAGGGTGTATGGGAATAGAATTGACGTCCCCGAAATTGATCAGGGACGCTGGATGGCGAGCCAAAGTTGACCATATCGACCGCGCCAGGCGCGATCACTTGCGGGATCAAGCGGCGCGAAGCCGACTTGAGCCGATCCGGACCGGCGCTGGCGGTGCCCCCAACGATTTCGTCAGCCAGCTCCGTTGTGGTTAGATCAAAGACGGCGTCGAATTCGCCGGCCGCGATAAGCTGCTCCATTTTGCGGCCGCCAGCTCCGTTGGCCGGAAATACGATCGCGTCGACACCGGCTTTGGCAAGGCGCGCCATACACTGATTTGCGGCCGGCGTCGTAACTCCGAAGGCCGTGATCGCAACAATCTTCTTTTTCCGCGCATGCGTGGCAGGCGCATAACGCATCGCCGCGATGGCCCTGCCCGCATTCTCCAGGACCCTTGCGGTAAAGGTGTTGATGCCGAAGAGATCGACCAAGGTCGGATAGAGGATGATGTCGTTATGGACTGCCAATTCGGCGAGCAGCGTCGGCCTGGCGCTACTGACCAGAAGCTTGGGGAAGCCATAGGGCAAATCAGACACCACTTCGCCGAAAACTGCGCTCCCCTTGCCGCCCGCAACACCAACGATGGCGCTGATAGTCCCTGTTGTCTGGAGGTCGCCAACTTTTGCGCGGGTCCTTGCGGCGATTTCTTTCAAAAGCCCGGCGGGCGAGGCGACGCGAGCGCTGTGACCATCGGCTTGTTTAGACCCGCCAGCCGCCGTCGGGGTGCCGACGTCGATTAGGAGGGACTTGCGGCCGCACGCCTCGATGATTTCCGACAGGAAAGACGCTTCGCGGCCTTTGGTATCCAGCGTGGCCACGATGGCGACGGCGCCCGTGGTCGTGGCTGCAGCGGCAACCTCCGACGGGCTACCATCCCGGATCGACGTCTGGTCGTCCGTGCAATGGTGAGGCACGATCTTCCTCCCGGACCATTCTTAGCACCAGATGCTCTAGACCGGGCTGTACGTGCGTATAAGATCGGTGAAACGTCGGGATGGGTAAGATTGGGTAGAAGTCGTGAAAGGGACAGTCATAGGCAAGCTTGCCCCACACCTGTCGGCCACACCTAAAGGCGCATACCTGGAAATCTATGCGCCGTCTTTGCGTCACCTTCCAGGAGGCTCCATGCTCGTCATGGCAACCTTGCCTATCATTGACTGGAACGACTGCCTTTTGCGAGACTTGCGTACCATTCGAAAGAGGACATCCGCTCGCGTCTATGCGGCGATGGTCATGATCGATCCATTCGCGTGCTGGGAGGATTTTGCCGACTCATTGAAGGATGCGGGGATCTCCGGCGTAGTGAATTTCCCCCCCGCATCCATGATCGAGCGATCGATTGGTGGTGTACCGATTGATGCCGGACGGGAGCTCGAACTTCGGCGCATGGAATGGTTCGCCAGCCAGGGATTCAAGGCCTTGTTCGCCGCCGTTAACGATTCTGAAATTACAGCGGCGGAGCGCAGGCTCGGCTCCCATCTGGAGGGCATCGTCTATTTTCCGCCAGAAACTCTCAAGCTGACGATTAGCGAGGACATGGAGCTGATAAGCCATGGCAGCGAGCACGGCTCGTCGGTGCCGAAGCTTGCGCTCTTGGATGGGATCGTATCGAAGCGGCCGGTCCGAAAAAATTGACGAGCGCAAGCTATTCCAGTATCCGCAATTTCTTGATCTTGTTGTACAAGGTCTTTCTTGAAAGCCCCAGGGAGCGGGCGGTCTTGCCGCGGTGAAGCCTGTTTCGTTTCAAGCCTTCGATGATCCACTCGCGCTCCGAGAACGGCGCTCTGGGCTTGCCGGGCGAAGACGCTTTCAGCAACGGCTTTAATACGTCCGCGGTGATATGGGTATCTGGCAGCGTCACCAGCTGATTGACGATCAGGCGCAATTCCCTGAGGTTGCCGGACCAATGATGGCCAGCGAGCGCCAAGAATGCCGAGTTTTCAATGGCGAGCGTTTGCGCGTTCGAATCTCCCTTGGCCTCTACGGCGAAATGTTGAACCAGTTGAGGAAGGTCCTCCAGCCGGTCCGGCAAAGCTGGGAGCGCAATGTCGAGCCCGGCAAACAAGGCGAGAAGCCGGGGACATAGCACAGTTTCCAGCCCCGCTCCGCGAGCAACCGTCGCAGTCGCAATTATTCGTGCAGTGGACCGCAGAACAGAGATGCCATTCAAGGGCGTGAAGTTGCCGGTCTCGAGGTAGTCTGCAAGACGCTCCTGCCCTTCGCGCGAAAGCTGATCGAGATGCAACAACAATATGGCAGTATCGCTTGCACTTTCCAGGGCGGATAATTGGCGTCTCCTGTTCTCACGCTCCGCGCCGAACAACGCACCGACCGTATCGATCGCTAGCCCCCTGCGACAATGAAACAGCACGGCGTTCGAGTGCCTACGGTCGCTAAAGGCATGGACCAAGCCGGCTATCCTCCGTTTGCCTGAGCCGGGCTCGCCCCAAACGAGCACAGGATTAGGATTCCTAGCCAGCCGCTTTGCGGTCTCGAGCACGCGCTTTATGGCCGACGACTGCGCTATCACTCCGTGCCTATACCCGCTCAACTGAAGCTGACGCTCAAGAAGGTCGACCTTCTCCCGCAACAAATGAATGGTCTTGAAGCCCGAAGTCACCTCAAGGACCGACATTTCCAACGGTACGCGGTCCAGCGAAGAGCCTCCGATGAATCCTCGGATACCGGTTTCGCGGCAGACATCCAGCAATTCGTCGGGTTTCGTTATCGGTCCGCCGCCAAGCAGGCAGATAACGCTTTTATCGATGGATTGAGCGACGCGTGCAACAGCGCTCGTGCGCGCAGCAAGCTCCGATAAGCTGATCGATGGATCAGATTCGGTTTCGAGGCCGCGATTGAGATTGAAGTTGATGCAGATGGCCTCAGCGCCCGCTTCAACCATGCGTCTTGCTTCCGATTGGGTGCGCGTATAGGCGATGGTCATAAGGCCGCGTTTTGCGGCCTTGACTAGAAGTTCGATTTCGCGGTCGTAGCCAAGACCGCAGTTCTCGAGCAACGACCTCCTGTAGTCATCGATGTGGACGATTGACGGGAAGTTGGTGACACCGGAAAAGCCCCATCTGATGATCCGGTCGAGCCAGCGGTCGATATCTAGTTGTGGATCGAACGCACAGGCCCCCAAAAATACGGGCAATTTGGTGCTAGGCAGGATCTCGGTCCGGCCGAAACCGGCTACGAACTCGTTGCTATTGCGAATAGGAAGTATCGAGGCCGGCGAAGATCCGCCCATAGCCCGAAAGCGGCCCGCATTGAGGGCGAGAACGAAATCTGCGCCCGCTCGTTCGGCCGCTCTCGCGGTCATGCCAGATCCGATTCCCGCCCCAAGCACAAACGAACGGGAGTCGCGGAAGAACTGCCTGATACCGCCGGCCTTCACCTGGTCCGTCCGTGTCTGCATACCGAGCCCGCATCCTGCACGGCAGGTAACGAAACTTAGCTCCAATTCGCGGGCGCGTGCAACCGTCGTAGTGCTTTTCCATTCGCCATGAAGAGGTGGCAGTCTGCCGGAGAGGCAGCAAGACGAATTTTGCCGGCCCTCTTGAGTGGCTCGGGCTTAGGCGCCCTTGCGACCACTGCTTCGTTTCCAGCGTTGCCATATATGTAGGTGACGCTGCCGAGATGCTCGACAAAGTCGACCTCGAGCTCGATTGCGATTTCCTTCTTCGAAGCAGAGGATGGAGAGAAATCATCCGGCCTAATTCCCAGCGTGATGGGTTTGCCGACGAGCAATTTATCCGGTTGGACGGGGACGGATACTGTCGTACCCGCATCCAGTCTGACGTTCATGCCCGCCTCGTGCGCCGACTGGATTTCGCCGTTGAGGAAATTCATTTTAGGCGATCCAATAAACCCCGCCACAAATCGGGACGCCGGATTGTGGTAGAGATCATGCGGGCTGCCGACCTGCTCGATATTGCCGTCCTTAAGAACGACGATCTTGTCGGCCATGGTCATCGCTTCGACCTGGTCGTGAGTGACATAGATCATTGTGTTGCCGAGCTGCTTGTGCAGCTTGGCAATCTGGACCCGCATTTGCACCCGCAATTCCGTATCCAAGTTCGACAGCGGTTCGTCAAACAGGAACACCTTGGGCTCGCGCACAATCGCCCGGCCGATCGCAACGCGCTGGCGCTGCCCGCCTGAGAGTTGTCGCGGTTTACGATCCAACAGATGATCGATCTGCAATAGTAACGCAGTTTCAACGACCCTGGTATCGATCTCGGCTCTCGCAACTTTGGCCATACGAAGAGGGAACGCGAGGTTCTGTCGGACGGTCATATGCGGATAGAGGGCGTAACTCTGAAACACCATCCCAAGGTTGCGGTCAGCCGCGTCGACATCGTTGATAACCTCGTCGTCGATCAGCAGCCGCCCTCCGCTCATTCGCTCCAGCCCTCCGATCATTCTCAGAAGAGTAGACTTGCCCGACCCCGATGGTCCGACGAACACGACGAATTCGCCATGATCTATGATCAGGTCTATATTGCGTAGGACCTGGATAGTCCCATACGCTTTGTTGACTCCTTCCAGGCGAACATCGGCCATCATGCTCTCCTCTGCCGGGGGCTTCCGACTATCGCAGCCGGTACCTCGATGTCCCGCAGACTGGACACGATGAAATCCGGCGGCATCAATGATGGGTCCTCGCGTGCCGGCACGCCGGTCGTGACCAGCACGGTCGGAAGACCCGCCCGCTTCCCGGCCTGAATATCCGTCTGGATCTGGTCGCCGATGAGCAATGTGGAGCTGCGAGCCGTTCGCAGGCGCGTGAGTGCGGTCTCGATCATATGAGCCTCGGGTTTACCAACGATCAGGGGTTTCACTTGCGTGGCAGCAGCTACGGCTGTGATCGTTGCTCCTGCGCCCGGCTCGAAGCCGTTGGCGGTCGGCAAGAGGAGATCAGGGTTGGTGCCAATAAAGGCGGCTCCGTTCAAGATCGCCTCGACGGCAGTCCGCATCTTGTCATGCGTGATCTGACGATCGAGTCCCATTACCACGACCTCGGGGTTTCGATCGGTAACCTCGAGATCGACGTCGGCGATCGCCTTCACAAGGGACGGCGCGCCGATGACATATACGCGGCTTGCATCCGGGTATTTCGCGCGGATGAGCTGCGCGGCGGTGATGGCGCTCGTCACCACATCTTTTGGCTCGATGGCAAGCCCGAACGTCCCCAGTTTGTGGACGACATCCTCCGGGGTGTACGTTGAATTGTTTGTTACAAAGCAGAACGGCAATCCGCCCGCCTGCCATCGGCCAAATGTCTGTATAGCATCCGCAAACGCGACATTGCCGCGATAGACGACGCCATCCAGATCCGAAATGATCCCTTCGATTGGCGGCCAGTTGAGGTAAGATCCTGCTTCAGCCATTCATCAGCATCCCGCCATTCACGTGAACGATCTGGCCTGTGATGTAAGCAGCCGCAGGGCTAGCGAGGAAAACGGCAAGTCCGGCGATGTCTTCGGGCACTCCCACCCTTCCCAAGGGGATCCGGCCACTATGGCGCGCTTCGGTCTCCTGCCGCGGACGCCCATGCATCGGAGTATCGATGATCCCAGGCGCAATTGCATTGACATTGATGTTAAGGGGCGCGCATTCGTACGCGAGCAGTTTCGTAACGTCGTGAACGATCGCCTTGGATAAGCAGTAGTCGGCTCCGCCGGCCTGGTAGTTGAAGACTGCCCCCTGCGAGGACAGCGATGAGCCAACATTGACGATGCGTCCCCCCTTACTTTTCAGGAAGCGCTCGACGGCCAATTTTGAGCAGCGCAGCACAGCAACCGAGTTGATCTTGATGGTACGCTCAATTTTCTCCGCATTGCCGTTCAGGAGCGGCTGGGCAGATTTTATCCCCGCGTTATTGACCAGCACATCGAGCCGGCCAAAGTGTTTGGCAACTTCATCGAGGGCTCTGGCGACGTCCTCTTCGCGCGCGACGTCCATGGCCAAGGGCAGTATGCCATTGCCATAGGGCAATCTTGCCAGAGTGTCTCTGAGGGTATCCAGATTGGTATCGGCGGCAAAGACGTTCGCGCCTCCTCGGCGAAACGCATTCGCAATGGCAGAGCCGATGCCCCCGCCGGCCCCGGTTATGAGCACCGTTCTATCTGACACTGAGAACTGTTCGGTCATTCCAACTCCAAGATGGTTTGGGACTTTAGAAACTCGTCAACCGCCTGGGCGGTCGGCATGGAGCTTTGAGCCCCGTGTCGCGTCACACACAAGGCTGCAACGGCCAGCGCCTTCCTCACTGCTTCCCTTAGAGGCAGCGTTTGGGCGAGTGATGCGGCGAATGCGCCGTTAAAAGCGTCCCCTGCGGCTGTGGTATCGACCACCTTCACTGGGAAGGCTCGCAGCGCAAAAGAGCTATTTGCATCGGCATAAAAGGCCCCCTGCGCACCCAAGGTGATCAGTGCGGCATTCGGCCCGAGATCAAGGAGCTTCGCGGCCGCCCCCGCGGCACTATCGAAGTCATAGACCTCGATCCCCGTCAGCTCGAAAGCTTCCGTCTGGTTCGGCGTGACGAAATCGACACTTCTCCACGCCGCCGATGAAAGCCCCGGCCTCACCGGCGCCGGGTTGAAGATAAGCTCGAAACCTTTGTCGCACTTCATCTCGAAGAGCCGATTGAGCGCAGGTATCGGCATGCCCATCTCGGCCACGACGATCGCGTCGCGCTCTATGAATTCAGCCGCGCTCTCGATCATTTCTGCCGTTACGTTAAGATTGGCGCCAGGATCTATGACGATCATATTAGAGCCATCGTCCCCGACCATAACCAGGGCTGAGCCCGACACTTCTCCCGCACAGATCTTGATCGCATCCGTGCAAACGCCGGCGTCAATTAGCGAGCGCAACAGCGAGTGACCGGCGTCGTCATTCCCGAGATGCGTGTAGAACTGGGGCCGAAGTCCAAGCCGGGCGGCTGCAACGGCCTGATTGGCACCTTTGCCTCCCGGGTGGCGGGTCAATGTGCCCATCAGGCTTTCACCGGGCATCGGAAGTCGCTCGACATTGAAGCAGAGGTCGAGATTCGTCGTTCCGAAGAACATCAATGGCCGGGCAGTCATTTTACGGCACCGAAGGTAAGACCACGTTCAAGATGACGTTGACCGATGATGATCAGAATAACGGGCACTATCATGGTCACGACCAAGCCTGCGGCCATGACCGGATAGAACTGCACGCCCGGATTGAGCAGCTTGAGGAGAGCGACAGTGACCGGTGCCTTGGTGGAACTGAGGATCAGACCGAGTGCGAAGTTGTGCCACGCGAGCAGGAAGATCAGCAGCGAGGCACCGATCAGACCAGGCTTCAAGAGCGGAACCACGATGTGCACGACAACCCGG
This sequence comes from Bradyrhizobium sp. Ses1, assembly GCF_059512365.1. Lineage (NCBI taxonomy): Bacteria > Pseudomonadati > Pseudomonadota > Alphaproteobacteria > Hyphomicrobiales > Nitrobacteraceae > Bradyrhizobium > Bradyrhizobium sp. Ses1. The sequence continues at coordinate 3,374 of NZ_JCAMOQ010000072.1, read as the reverse complement.
AATGGTTTCGCGCCATCCATGGCGGCCGCCTCCTCGATGTCCTTCGGGATATCCTCAATGTAGGAGCGGCTGAGCCAGATGATCATCGGCAGCGTAATGACCTGGTATACCCAAATCATGCCGAAATAAGTGTCATAGAGTCCAACCGTCTGGAACACGTTGAACAGGGGAATCAGGACCAGCAACACCGGCGCGAAGCGGAATCCAAGAATAAAGAAAGCAATGTCCTCTTTTAAGGGTATGTCCCGCCTCGCCAGCACGTAACCGGCAGGCACTCCCGCGAGCAAAGAGATGATGACGGATCCGAGCGCTATGACGACGCTGTTAATTATCGGCGTTAGGAAATCCACCTTGATGGTGCCGTAGCTGGTCGAGCCGGCCTGCGCGACATCGAACAAGACGCGAAAGTTTTCCAGGGTTGGTGAGAAGACGAAACTCGGCGGCCAGGCCATAACCTCGGCCTGCTGCTTCAACGACATCAACACGATCCAGACAAGTGGAAAGGTGAGGATCACCGCGCAGAGGCCGACGAGCAGGTTAAGGACCAAATTGGTCCACGTCGAGCGTTTGACGCGCATGCGCTTCCCCTTCAGCTTACGCGATGCCGAACGAAGCGCCACAACTTGATCATGGCGAACGTTGCGACCAGCACGATCATCCAATTGACCACCATAAGGGCGGCCCCACGCCCAAAGGCAAGATTTTGGAACGCGGTGATATAGGCCCGCACCGAAAGTACGGCGGTACTGTTGCCGGGCCCTCCCTGTGTTGTCCCAAAGATGATATCGAATTGATTGAGAGATTCGATCAGCCGAAATACTGCGGCGATCAAGATGTACGGAGCGACGAGCGGCAGCTCGATGTGCAGGAAGGTTGCCCAACCCTTCGCGCCATTGACCCGTGCGGCCTCGGTCACGTCATCGGTGATGCCCTGTAGGCCGGCGAAGATGATCAGCGCGAAGAATGGCGTATAGGTCCATACGTCAATGAGGATCAGGGAGATCATTGCGGTGCCGGGGTCCGAAATCCAAGGAAGTGCGCCGATTCCGGCAAGTGACAGCAAATAGTTCATGATCCCTTTTTGCGGGTCTATCATTGTCGTCCACATGAGCGCTACGCTCATTGGCGGCAGGACTAATGGCAGTAGGATTACGGGACGCATCAGACGCGCAAGGAAGACTTCTGTCGCGAACAACTTTGCAAGTGCCAGTCCGAACGCGGCCTCCATGAATACCGCCGAGGCGGCGTAAACGAGGGTCGCACGAACGCTGTTCCAGAAATCATCTGTCTTGATCAGTGCCGCGTAATTGTCGAAGCCGATGAAGCGGACCAGCGGCCGACCAAATTTGAGGTCGGTGAGCGACTGAAAGACCCCATAGAAGAACAGGAAAAGAAATCCGACTAGAATGATGATAGCCGGAGCGATCGCGACAATGCTCCACCAATTCAAAGCTGATTCGTCGGCGTTACCTACCAGCTCATCTTTCGACGATGTAAGTTGGTTGGCAGAAGACGGCAAGGTCACGAGTCCGTCGAATCCGCGAAGGTCCATCTCATTACATCTCTAAGGTCTAAGGGGCGGCAGTTACGACTGCCCCCTTTTACGGTTTACATGGACGAACGGATTTCTGAAGCGAGGTCAACGAGCGTGGTCTTGATATCCGCTCCATTGACCATCTTCTGCATAGCGACAGCCCAAGCGTTCATCGCTTCGCTGAATCCGACACGGGCGGTAAAGGCCAATGCCGCCCTGTCCTGCACTTTCTTAAACGTGTCGAGGAAGTTGTTGAACTCCGGCTTTGCTGCATATTCGACCCAGGTCTTGTCGGCCCACGTCGATGCGCGCGGGGAGTTCACGAGCTTGCCGGCAACAGCGCCGTTCAGATCAACCTGCTTTGAGGTTGCCCATTGGATGAACAGCCAGGCTGCTCCCTTCTTCTTGGAAGCGGCGTTCATCGCTAGCGACCATATCCAGATGTTGGAATCGAAGTCTTTGCCGTTCGGAGCGCGCAAGGGGGGTGCGAATGCGATCTTACCTGAGGCCGGCTTGCCGGCCACGTCGTTCCAAAAGCCAAACATGTTGGAATCGATTGCCATCGCCGTGCGTCCTGAGTTGATGCCATCGACCACTTGATACCAGTTGTCGTTAGCAAAGGACGGAGCCGCGCACTTCTTGATCATGTCCACATAGTCCTTGTGGAAGGCGATCGACTCAGGTGAGTCCAGACCCGTGTCCAGCTTGCCGTCCTTAATGACGAAATCATGCACTCCGTAAGATTTGGCAATCGAGATCGCAGCCGTGTGGATGCTGCTCCAAAAGCGTACGCCGCGGACGCCCAACGGCGTGAGTGCGTGATCCGCAGCTTTTAGCTTTGCGCATGCGGCGGACATCTCCGGCGGAGTTGTCGGCACCTTGATGCCGAATTTGTCGAGGATGTCCTTACGGTAGAATAGCTGGATGTTCTCGAAGCCGTGCGGAATGGCCCACACCCGACCGCTTCCCGCTTCGATCTGCCCATCTGTCACTTTCCAGGTCAGCGCATCCCGCAGCGCGGGAAAGAAATCCTTGTAGTCATAGTTTGATGCGGTCAGTTTCGGATCAGTCAGATAGCGATCGAGCGGCTCGAGCAACTGGCCTGGCGCAAGATCCCAGGCTGGCTGAATCCCCGTCCCCACGACGTCCCAAGTCGGAGATTTTGTGCTCAGTTGGATCGTTAGCTTATTCCAATAAGCGTCGTCCGGATAAAGCTCAGGCGTCACCTTGATACCGGTTAGCTTTTCGAACTCCGGCAATTGAGCCGCGACGGCGTCAGCATAGGGATGAATGTCGTATGCCCAGACGATCGAACTACCTTCGAACTGCCTCCAGTTGACGTCGTCTGCTTTGGCTTGCTGAAGGGGAATGGCCGCTCCGGTCAGAAGCGTCGAGCAAATAAGAGCGCCTCTGGCAAAATTCGCCGAATGGCCGCAAAAAGCAGCGAGCTTCCTTGGCATGCTTCCCTCCCATGGGCTCTTTGGCCCGTACGCCCACGCGCCCTCCTCTTCCAGGGCCGCAGTGCCGAGCAGGCTACCTGCCTTTTTTCGTCTTAAGTGGGCTTTCCAACCGAAGTTGGGTAAGGTTGAGTAACGTCGGACACTTCGGCATTTCAGCAGAAGGGGAGAATAAACGCGGATCAGCAAGCAGACCGAGCCAAACCGGGGTTGAAGTTGCAGGCTACGTCGCAACCTGTCGATTCATGTTGCACAATTCCGGTCTTAATTCTGATCCGTGCAGTTATACGGCTCCTTCCCCACTTTATCGTAACCGGCATGAGGCCCCCACCTAGCCATCCTTCGGCTTGCGCGCGATACAGCCTGGCATGAGCGGATCGGTG
>NZ_JCAMOQ010000071.1:0-31634 GCF_059512365.1 Bradyrhizobium sp. Ses1 | reverse complement strand
CCAGAAATCGCTTTCGGCCGGTGCCCACCCATCTTGCCGGGCGCGATGCTGCCGGTCTCGCGCTGCCGGCGCACCCAATCAATGGCAGTGCTGACGGCGATCCCGAACTGCTCGGCCGCCTCATGGCACGACAGCCCTCCACTCACAACCGCCGCAACGACCCGCTTCCTCAAATCCAAAGAGTAAGGCTTGCCCATCCATGCCGGCCTCCAGCCCAGCCAGCATGGGGAATCAGAAACCGCCTGATTTGGGAATCCCAAATCGATTCAAGCTAACTTCATTCCGCTTTAGTCTGGTCGCGCTTCGCGTTGTCCGATCGCGACAGCATTTTCAGCTACATCGAGGCCGAGAATTCTCGTGCCGCGGTCCATGTCGACGAACAGATTGCGAATGCCGCGCGGCGCCTGCTCGCCTTTCCGGATAGCGGTCGGCCGGGGCGTGTCGCTGGGACGCGCGAGTTGGTCATTCCGCGTACATCTTATGTCGCGGCGTACCTGGTCGACGGCGATACCGTTCGCATCTTGCGCGTGCTCCATGGCGCCGCAGATGTGGCCAGACGAACTTACCAACGACGATTGAGGCGGCTCCGTACAGTATCGTGCGACCAGCTGGACGGGCAAGTTTCGATTTATTGCATATATCGTAGGTTGCCTACGATAAGTACGATCAAACTAAATCTTCAAGCCTTCGTCTCGCGTGCGTGCCGGACGAATAAAGGCCTTGGTCAGCGTCTCGAGCGTGACCGGAGCTTTCGTCACACCTTCGGGCGCTGGAAACGGCCGCTGCGCTGGATTTCAACCGCGCGGCATTTTTGTGGGTGCCTTATTCATCTGGACGAGGCGGCCTTTCCGCCGAGCGTTCACAGCACGGACTTTCGCCTCTACAGGACGCCCCACGCCCGGTAGCGTCCCCGCCCGGTCGCCTCGCGCAGGCCGAGCTCGGCGACCAGGTTTTGGGCAGCACGGGGAGTGATCTCGAGTTCCGCCGCGATCATGCCCGCCGAGACGATCGGCCTCGTCAGCACGTAGTCGAGGAGAGCCGGCAGTTTTGAAGTGGCGCGACGGCCGGCGAGTTTTCGGGCGAGCAGGTTTCTGGTCATCAGCCAGCGGTCGTGGTCCTTGCGGCCAGACTCGGCGGCGGCCGTGATGGCCTCGAGTTGCACGACCAAACGCGCTGCGGCGTCGCGTGGCCGCCGGCGCGCACGCGGAATGTTCTTTAGCCCAGCATGCAGGCACGGCAGATGCGAGCGCGTTTTGCCGCGGTCCCTCAACAATGCCGCGGCGAGCAGGCGGCCGAGCCAAGGGGTGTGCTCGAGCGGTTCGATCTCACCCCAGGCGTCGGCGGCAATCGCCCCCGCCAGCGTCGGCGGCAAGCCGCGAGTCTGGTCGACCACATCGCGCCAGTGATCGAGGCGTTCCTCCTCATCCCAGTCGGGATCGTAGATGAGAGAATCCCGCTCCGGCCGAAACCGGGTCTCGTCGGCAAGCCTGCGCTCCGCCCTGGCGTTCGCTGCGTCGATCGCGTCGAAAGCGGCGGCCAGACGGGGATCGGTCTCGCGGACACCGAGGGACAATTCGAGACCCACCTCCTCCCGCTCGGCGTCGTCGTCGACCTCAAAATTTCCCTCGCCTGTCTCCTCTTCTCGCTCGCCCCTGCCGCGCAGGCTGGCGAGCCCCGGAGCCGACAGCGCCCAATCGGGCTTCGCCTCGGCGATGCGCCGACGGGCGCGCAGCACGGCGTGGGCGCGAGTCAGCTCATGGGTGGGAGCGCGGACGTCCATGCCGGCGTCGTGGAGCACGAGGTCATCGAGGTGGACAAGTTCGCCGTCCAGCCACAGACTGGCGCAGGCATCGGTGAAGTGTGTCCGGCTGATTGCGCCGTCGCGGATTGGGCTTTTGGCCAGCCGCTCGTCGAAGCGGGCCACAGCATCCTCGGCGGCGGCGAGCGGCCCGACGAGCTGGGCCCAGGGCAGCGGATCGGGGATTTTGTAGGTAGGCAGCAAGGTCCTGATAACCTTAATGGGAACCAGCGAAACGGAAGCTAACACGGCTTTCGCTTCCGTCATAGCGATGTCGGTTCCGGACCGCCTGGGATTCAATTTCGGTTCGCAAATCAACGAGTTCTGGCGGCCTCAAGCCAGGCTAGCCGCCGGTCGGCGCCAAACCGCCAAGAAGATGCGCCGCTGGCAGCTCCCCTGCCCTCTTCCGGACGCGTCGGCCGCCCTCCGCGCTCAGATGTCCTCCTCGATCGACTGTCATCACGGCTATCGGGCTGGCTTCCCCGCGTCGGTTCGGTGGCTTCGCCGCGAATCAGCGTTCATTACTTCTGCCACGCTCAGGCTCGCTCCGATAGTAGCGCTTGTCAGGCCGCCTCGATGTCGGTCTGCGGAAAATCGGCGCCCTTGAACATCAACGGTTCGCCAAGATATCGGGCGCAGGCGTGGGCGAAACAGTTCCCCGAAATTGAGCCGCGCCGGGTGCCGGCCCTTGCCGAAGCGGTCGAAGGCGTCGAGCGCGATGCGGGCTGTTTCGGGCGCAACGTTCACCATTTTGATTTCCATCAGCGCGAGATAGCTCTCGACAGCTTCGGCCGCCGCGGCGATCGGCAGATCGAGCACGCGGGCGATGGCAATCGCCGCCTCCCACACGGCCAGCGGCGAGGTCAGCCGCGTTGTGCTTTGCTGCACGCGCGCCAGCAACTCGCGCGCCTCGTCTTCGTCGGTCAGCATCGCGGTGAGCGCCGAAGCGTCGATGAGCATCAGGAATCCTCGTACAGGCTGTCGCGGAACGCCTTGTCAGCAGGCTTGCCGCTCTGCGGATTGCCCTTTGCCTTCAAATCGCGACAAAACTGGACGCCCAGGTCGACTAATGACGGCTTGCCCTGCTCGCGCTCGAGTTCATGGGCGAGTGCCGTGTGCACGGCCTCGGTCAGCCCGATTTTCTTCAGCGCCGCGACCCTGCGGGCCAGCGCGTCAGTCTCCGGATTCTTGATATGGAAGGCCATGCGGCGCTCCTCTAGCGTGTATCGTGTATCCTTATATAACGTTCCGGATACACCGCGTGAAGGCCGGGTATTCTCGCGAAATCTGATGGAGAAGGTCGTAAAGCACACGGAGGCCGGAGATTTCTATGGTTAGCATTCTATGAATGCCACCTTCTGGCCTTCCGGGCCCTGTTTCCCATCAAGACCACACGCCATGACCTCGACCGGGCTCGGGCTGAGGACAACCTGGTCCCGGCTCCTGAATTCATTAGGGCGCGGATCGTCGACGACTGGAAGGACGCGCGTCGGCGGGCTGGAAGGCACAGATTGTTGTCAGCTGACAACATCCATTTCCTTGGTAGGCTTAGGGTCTTGTTGTCAGCTGACAACAGTGCTAGCGGCCGGTTACTATCTGGCACCGGAGCGCGAGGCGACTTTCCGCGCCCGATCGGCCGCATTCGGCGTCACGCAACTCTGCGAGATTGGATTGTAGATCCGCCTTGCTGCCGCCGATGGAGTGGCGTTCCGACGCTGGATGCTGCGGATCAACTTCCTGACAGGCCGGATCGAGGCGTGAGCTCCGCCTGCTCTTCGGCTGGTTCTTCCCGACGATCCGCGGTCATGGCTCGACCCCCGATGCCGGCCGTGATCACCCAAGGTCCGGCGGCGGCTCCGCCTGCCCGACCGGGACGCCGCCATCCCGTTGGGCGGGTTCGGACTAAGGGGGATGTTGTCAGCTGACAACAATCTGTGCGGCGTCCCCGATGGGACGACGTCCCCCCTGCGATCGAAACGTCTCGTCCAGGAAGGGATCCGATGCGGCGTGCTCGCCTCGAACTCGAAGGCTCGCGACGGCATCCGGGGTATCTGGACGCCAGGCGTTAAGATTGAATCCGGCCCGGCGCGAGGTCGATCCGCCGCACGGCCGTGCCGCTTAAGGTGGTGGCCCGACCGCGCATTGGCCTCCCTCGCCGAAACAGATCGCATGTGGCACCGATGAGGAGGGGCCCCGCCGCGCTAGGTGTTGGTCGGCCTTGCGGCTCGTGGTTTCGGGGCTCGGTATAGCCGGCAGCGCAATAGCAAGCGCGAATGACCCGGAATGCACTCGGTTGATTGCTCGACGCTTGTTCGTTCGGCTGATTGGCGGAGACCTGCTACCGTGTGGGGCTCGCTGTCGCCTTGGCAAGCGGCGGCCCAGCTTAGTGCCGCAGTGGTGCGTCGATCCACACCGCGATAGATAGCCCAGCGTGCCGCTCGAGCGAGCGAACACTTCCCCCCGCTCGCCATCCAGCTCTGGCGCTTCAACGAGACGGGGAGGGCGCCTTTGGTGGGACCGTCGGTCCTCGGCATCGGGTGCGAGCCCACAGTACATTACGAGGAATGCGATTCTCCGGGGCAACGACTTGCTGGGAAACGGGGAATAGCGACGCCCGCGCGGCAGGGATCAACCGCGCGTCAAACGGCAGTGCGCGCCGACTTGGACGCCAGAGACGAGGGGGGCTGCGGATGGACGGAGGCGTCGGCGCATCCGTACGATAGCAACACCGATCGGTGAAGCGGGTGGTGAGGTACGAAATGACGCTCGGGGACCCGCGCAGCCGAGCCGACTCACGCTATAGTAAAAGCTCCACCGGCTGGGGCCGTTGTTGTCAGCTGACAACAACATCGCGATGCGTCCAAAAAGCCGCTGCTCGCTGTTGGGCATGGCATCGAGCGTTAAGAACTCGTTAACTCTTTATTTCTTGCTCAAATCATAGAATCGTGGCCATCTCTCAAGACGGAGATCAGGCGTCTGACGCGCAGAAACCGTCTTGAGAAGGCAAATGGCGATCTTAGCGGAAGATTCGGTTACGATGAGCGAGACTGCGTCTGCGCGGATCTCTCGGCATGCCGGCATTCTTTCCGGCCAACTTCGCTCGCTCGCGACGACGCTTTTCCCGCCTTCGGCGAGCAAGTCGCTCCGGTCGTTCACCTCAGGAGAGGTCGCCCGAATTGCGGGCGTGTCCGATGGGTACCTTCGACAACTTTCTCTCGACGGACTTGGACCGACCCCGACGACGGGAACCGGTGGCCGCCGATCTTATACTCTGGCTCAGATTCATGAGTTGCGCGGGTATCTCGCCACCGCGCGGCCGCGCGAAGCATTGGAATTTCTCCCGCGCCGCCGCCTTGGTGACAAGCTCCAAATCATCACCGTCGCGAACTTCAAAGGCGGTTCCGCCAAGACGACGACGGCATTGTATCTTTCGCAATACCTCGCCCTCGCCGGCTTTCGGGTCCTGGCGATCGATCTCGATCCGCAAGCTTCGCTGTCAGCAATGTTCGGGTACCAACCCGAGTTCGACATCGCCGCGAACGAAACCCTCTACGGCGCCATACGATATGACGAACACCGGCGGCCAATGCGCGAGGTCGTTCGGCCGACCTATTTTGACGGGATAGGTCTCGTTCCAGGCAATCTCGAGCTTATGGAGTTCGAGCACACCACGCCTCGAGCAATGGTCGAGCGGCGTGAACGCGGACACGACCTATTCTTTCGCCGTGTCGCCAGCGCCATCGACCAGGTCGCCGACGACTACGACGTCGTCGTCATCGACTGCCCACCCCAACTTGGTTACTTGACCATGGGCGCGCTAAACGCGGCGACCGCGATGCTCGTGACCATCCATCCTCAGATGGTCGATGTCGCATCCATGAGCCAATTTCTCCTCATGACGTCGGACCTCATGTCCGTCATCGAGGAAGCGGGTGGGCGCCTCGACCACGATTTCATCCGGTATGTCATCACGCGTCACGATCCTAATGACGTGCCCGAAGCTCAAATCGTGGCGCTCCTCCGCACCCTTTTTGGATCGGATGTGCTCCAGGCCACGGTGTGGAAATCGACCGCGATCGCCAATGCCGGCCTCACTAAGCAATCACTGTATGAGCTGGAGCGCGGCGCCGTAGGGCGAGGTGCCTACGACCGGGCGTTGGAATCGGTCGACTCGGTCAATGCCGAAATCGCGCAACTTCTTAAGAAGGTGTGGGGTCGATGAGCAAACGCACAGACACCATCAAGAGCCTTTTCACGGCCCCGCAATCAACCGCGTTGTCAGCTGACAACGTGCCCGGTGCACTGCCGCGGGTCTCGTCAGGCTCGGTCCGCTCGTTGAAAGACTCCTTTTCCGAAGTCGAGAAAGAGAACGACGAGCTTCGCGAAAGAATTGCATCCGGGGCTGTGATCCTTGAAATTGACCCCTCGCTCGTCGATCCGTCACCGCTGGCCGACCGGTTTCGCGACCAGGATGATAGCTCGTTCGAGGCTCTCAAACAGTCGATCGCACAGCGCGGCCAAGAGGTGCCCATTCTCGTTCGGGAGCATCCTGAAGCGAAAGGGCGCTACCAGAGCGCCTATGGTCATCGCCGCGTCCGCGCCACACGCGAACTAGGCATTTCAGTCAAAGCGGTCCTGCGAGCGCTGTCAGATGAAGCGCTTGTCGTGGCGCAAGGACTCGAGAACGCACCACGCGAAGATTTGAGTTTCATCGAGCGCGCGACCTTCGCGATGCATATCGAAGATGCCGGGCACAGCCGGTCAATCGTGCAAGACGCCTTGTCGATCGATCGGGCAGAGGCGTCAAAGCTTCTTGCCGTGGCTCGATCGGTCCCAGCCGAAGTCATTCAAGCAATCGGGAAGGCTCCGAAAGTTGGCCGCGGCCGCTGGCAGTCATTTGCTGAATTGATCAAGGATGTAGCGGCGCTCAAACGTGTCAGGACGGCGATCGCCGAACCTAAATTTGCAGAGCGAGAAACTGATGCTCGATTCCTTGCAGCATTCACGGCGGCAAGCCGTCCATCTTCCGCGGGACCATCGAAGCCATCCGAAGAGAAGCCTGTCTTTTCCGTATCCGGAGACAAAATCGCGCACGTGCGTCAGGCCGAGCGCGAATTGAAGCTCACCATCGACAAGAATGTCTCGACGACATTCGCGGCATTTCTTGTCGACCAACTCCCGGCCCTGTTCGACGCGTTTTCCAAGACGAGCAGCGGTCAGGAAAGCACCGAGGCCTGACGGCCTCGTCCCGCAAACGCAGACCAGGAGCAGACAAGGCAAAAGAAAAAGGCCCCCGAAACGCAGTTCCGGAAGCCCTTCTCTTCAAGTTTGGCGACTAACAGAGAATCACTTTCGCGAATCGCAGTCAAGAGTTTCTACGCGATTTTATCGTCGTTTCGGCGAGCAGGTTTCCTTTGCCCAGCTGAGGCAAAGACATGCAGTCACACTCTCCAACGACGCCCTTCGGGCGGCGATCGCTGACACTTGCCCATGTGGCAAGCCATATGGTCGCAACAGAACGCCCGCCCGAAAAGATCGTGCACAAATGGAAGATCTTTCATGCCATCTGTACGGCACGGCCGCGGCTTGGCGTGTCCGAGCGCGCGCTCTCAGTGCTTAACGCGCTCCTGACCTTCCATCCTGAGACGGCGCTCACAGGAGAGGATGAACTGATCGTCTTCCCGTCGAACCATCAGCTCAGTCGGCGAGCGCACGGTATGCCGGCATCGACGCTGAGGCGTCACCTGGCCGTACTGGTCGACGCGGGGCTGATCGTTCGGCGCGACAGTCCGAATGGCAAGCGGTATGCGCGGAAGGACAATGCTGGCGAAATCGAGCTCGCCTTCGGCTTCGATCTTTCACCGCTCGTAGTACGGTCAGAGGAGTTTGAGGGCCTGGCGGCCGATATCGAAGCGGAAGCCCGTGCACTCAAGCTGGTGCGTGAACGGATCACGCTGTGCCGGCGCGACATCGCGAAGATGATTGCAACCGGCATCGAGGAAGGCGTCCCGACGCGAAGGGCAGGGCAGGGGCCTGCCGATTGGCAGGAGGTGCATGCCGCCTTCCGCGCAATGGTCGCTCAGATTCCGCGCACCGCGACGCGCGAGGAGCTCGAGCCGATCGCTGACGAGCTGTCGCAACTGGCTGACGACGTGCTCAATCTTCTGGAAACACACATCAAATCCAAGAATCCGAGCGCCAATGAGTCCCATTCTGAGCGCCACATACAGAATTCAAATACCGAAGCCCTCACTGATCTTGAACCTTGCCTTCCAAAAGGCAGGGTGGCGGGAGCTGAGCCAAGACCTCGACCATCGCGAGTCGCCGAAAGTTCGTATCCGTTGGGAATGGTCCTGAGTGCATGTCCGGACATCGTCGATTATGCGAAGGGTGGGATTTCGAACTGGCGCGATTTCCTCGCCACGGCGGCGGTTGTGCGATCGATGCTGGGGATCAGCCCGAGCGCCTGGGAGGAGGCGCAAACCGTCCTGGGCGAAATGCAAGCGGCGGTCGTCGTCGCCTGCATTCTGCAACGCGGCACCACGATCAGATCCGCTGGCGGTTACTTGCGTGGGCTGACGCGGAAAGCGGAGGTCGGGGAATTTTCTCTTGGGCCGATCCTGATGTCGCAGATCAACTCCCGGCTCCATGAAAAACGAACGGCCTGACGGATGGGTAAGCGTCTCTGTGCGCCACCGGCTCGGGCTGACGCGTACGTGGTTCGCTTGCGGTTGAGGTCGAATTTGATGGGGCCTTGGCTGCGGCGGCAAATCCTCATCAGGGTGCCGCGCAGGAGACTGGCGACCCCGAGATCGTCAGTGCGGCCATTGCGCACCCCGGGCGCCATGCGACAGCGGCCGGTCGGATGGAGCGGCCGTTTTACCGAGCACGCCGCGCTGCCGACCGACCGATCGGGCCCGCGAGGGGCGGCAGGGCAACGCTGCCAACGGGCCGAGCAAGATCGATGAGAAGGCTCGCGCGCAACGCGGCGCTAAAGGAACAACGCCTAGCGCGAGGATGACGAGAAAGTGGGGGACCGAAACGGAGCGTACTGCGCTCGAGGAGCGAGCTCGGGCGGAGGAAGTCCGCTGGCAAAAACACGAGGAGACGCCGGAGGAAGTGTCTACATCGTGCGCGCGAGTAGGCCGCAACTTCGTCGGGCTGTCTTCCTTCAGAACGGCGCCGGGCCAAGCGCGAGGCTGAAGGCCATGGCCGCCACAAGGGACAGCAGCAGACCGGCGCCGGAGAAGATCGCGACGGTCTTCAGGTCCTCGACGTCGGTTTCTGCACGGGCGCCGCGCGAGAGCGCCCTCGACAAGGTGGCTATCATCTGTTTCCTCCAAAGAACGCGGGACAGGACCATAGAGGACCGGAACGCGGAGCCGTGTGAACTAGGTCTCAATGACGGCTCGATCTTCGATAGCCGTTCGTGGGCAAGCTTGCTCGATGCGCCCAACTTCGTGCCACCGACTTGCAGTCGTTGACCACGGATCCGGACGCCGTCGAATGCCACAATAGCTTCGCAGCAGATACTAGAGAGGTGGCGTCTGGACCGACCAGCGGCAGTCAGTGAACAGTCGCCCCGGTCTACGAAGACACGGAAAACCAACGACCGGACCGCGCTCGACTAGGTCCGCCGGGATGGATTCGTTAAGCTTGGCCGGACCCGGAAAAAAAGGGCCGCCGGCGTCGCACGCGGGAGCGGGTCGCCTCCGGATCCTGGTCTGCTCTTCAGGTCGTATCGTTGTGCCAGATCGAGCAGCCGCCGCCTGGTGAACGGGTCCGCCTTCTCGGCCAAATCGCGAGCCCGCTGCGCGAAGCCCCTGTAGAAATCTTCCACGACGCCACCCCCGCAACTTCACTGAAGGCTTAATTTCAATCTTGAGGCGCTACGCGTCAAGCGAGCGGCACCATCCGGACAGATTTCGGCGCGCACCGCTTGTGTCGGCGGGCTGCATGAAACTAACCTCGGCTCGGCAGGAAATATCGATGCCTGCGCAAAGTTCGAGCCGCAAGCTGTGCCCGTCGCGCGGAAAGGCGATGACGGCCATTCCCGTCGATGTCGCCGATGGGCGGTCGCGTTATGTTTGCCTTGCCTGCAAGGATGATCCGCTGCACGACCCCGCCGCCCGGAAGTGGGCGGATAGCCCGCTGCGGCCACCCGCCAAATAGCGTCCGATTGAAATCGAGCCCGGCAGCCGGATTGCTGCTGGGGCCGATTGTGCTGACAAACCTGTCTAATGCTGTGGGGTTGCAACCCGCACTTCCAGCTTCGTTCCGTCGTGCGTGCCGGCGGAATCGCTGCGGAGTCGGCTGCCGGCATGTCCACGACGCTAGCATCTGTTTGGCCCATTGGTCGCATGGATGCGGAGGGCGAGGTTGCATCCACATGGCGCGTACGTGGGTATGGGCGCAGCTCTCTAGAGCGTTTCACATTTTGACGGAAGCATATCCGGCGTTTGCGAAGTAGTTGCTGCATTCGCGAGGTTGGATTGTTGCGACGAGATTGCCGAGGTGTCGCCAAGTATCTTCGAGGGTGCGCTTCTGCGCGATGCGCATCCAGTGCTTGACCTTGGCGAAGGGCTGCTCGATCGGATTAAGGTCGGGTGAGTAAGGTGGCAGATACCACAGCCTGGCACCGTGCCCGCGGATGAGGCGACGCAGAGCAGCCGACTTGTGGCTGCCGAGATGATCCATGATAACGATGTCGCCGGGCCTGAGAACTGGAACGAGCTGCTGTTCGACATAGGCTTGGAAGCACTCACCGTTGATCGGCCCATCGAAACGCAAGGGGCGATGAGGCCGTCACAGCGCAAAGCGCCGAGAAAGGTCAGCGTCTGCCAATGCCCGTGCGGGGCAGACCCCGGCACCCGCTTGCCCTTTGGTCCCCAACCGCGTAGCGGAGCCATGCTGGTCTTGATCCAGGTCTCGTCGATGAAGACGAGACGCTTGGGATCCAGGCCGGCCTGCCAGGACCGCCAACGGTGACGCGTCGTGCAACGTCGGAGCTGGCCTGCTCAAGGGCGAATAGTGTTTTTTTGAACCGCAGCCCTTCGCGCCGTAGAAAATCCAGACCGCATTGTGCGAGACCTTGATCCCACGCGCGGCCAGTTCGTCCTTCAGCTTGTGCAGCGTCAGATGCGGCGTCTGGCTGATCCGTTCCTTGATGAACGCGCGATGAGGTTCCAGCACCGGCTTGCGGTGTCCGCCCATCTTGCCAGGCGCCACCGAACCAGTCGCCCGATGGCGTTGCGACAACACGCTCACGAAGATCGTTGGAAAGAGGTCGGCTCATCAGATGCTGGCCTCCAGCCCAGCCAGCATCTTGAATCACAAACCGCCTTCAGGGGAATCCCTATCGATTCAGCTTAGCCATGAAACGCTCTAGCGTCCGCTTCCGGGCAACGCGCCAAGGTCAGCTTGTGGCGCACTACGGTGTAAAGCATCAATCTCCTGACCGTATCGATCTTGGCTGACTTGCTCTGCGATTAAGCGATACAAGGCGATCTGACCTGCGGCCCAGGTTTCGAACTCCCACAGAAAGTCGGGCATGACCGTCACTGTGCGGCCGCCGGGATCAACTGCAAAGCAGCCGCGTCTCTCAGCCTCATTGAAGATATTGCCGATATGCTGGCGTGAGAGACGGAAGCGCTCTGCCAGTGCGCCGTAGGAAAGTAGCACAGGTTCAGCCTTACTGATGCCGCCGCCATAATGCGCACTCAGCACGGCCGAGAGAACCGGGTAGCCGCAATCCTGTTCAGTCAGCCGAACAATGTTCACGAAAGGCGTAAAGTAGAGGTCTTGCTGGACGAACAGATCGTAGGAATAGCCGAGCCAGTCGCCCAGCGTGTCGCCTTCGGCGCGCAGTTGTGTGGCGAGTGGTCTTGGCGGGGGATCAATGAGCTCGGAGGCTTCCAGAAACGCCAGTGGGGAGCGAGCAATTTCCAGGCTTAGCGTCATCGTAGGCTGCAGCCGCACAACGCGCCGATCGTCAGAAGAGCGGATTGCGACGACATACCCGCCCAA
Source organism: Bradyrhizobium sp. Ses1 (assembly GCF_059512365.1). Taxonomy (NCBI): domain Bacteria; kingdom Pseudomonadati; phylum Pseudomonadota; class Alphaproteobacteria; order Hyphomicrobiales; family Nitrobacteraceae; genus Bradyrhizobium; species Bradyrhizobium sp. Ses1. Next base: position 19,810 of record NZ_JCAMOQ010000071.1, on the reverse strand, counting down.
CTTCAACGATGCGACGAGATTAGATACCTGCCGGGCGCTCGCATGCGCCGCCCGTTGAAGTGAGGAGAGCGTCGGCAGCTCTCCTCCGCTCCTCCGCCAACGGGCATCTTGACCGATCAAGGCATAGGAAACGAGATAGCGCAGCTTCTGCCCGAAGAACTTATCCGCCGGCCAAGCGCTCTCCGGCGGCTGCATCATCGCCTTGCAGTGGGCATGCAAAGCGGGGCGGAATGATGCCAAGCGGAGCAGGTCTCCCGCTCGGCGCCAAACCGGCCATTCCGCATAAGCAGCCACCACGGGATGAAGGCGCCCGGAGTTACAAGCTGGCTCGAAACCGTTGTTCATCGTGAGATACCTGCAAAGTTTGGACTTCGCCGTTTCCGGCATCTGTACGAGAAGCGGTTAATCCAACGCGGCTTCCCTCGGTTTACGCGGGTCGTACTCCTCACGCTTTTCTATGCTCCCGACTTTCACCAGGCCCCATGAACGTTGACTTAATCAACATGACCGCCTCCTCGTCTGGCGCCGGGTAAAAATGGTGCCCGATGAAGATCGCTGACAAATCTCGGTTCGTGCAGAGCTCCCGTTTCATTACACGGAACGTGCGACGTTCGCAGCTGCGCGGAATTGCTCACGCCGTTGTTATCCTTGTCCTATTTGCGCCTCACCTTGCTGCTGCCCAGTCCGGAGGCAATGGCGGATTTGGCAGCGGCGCCCAGCCGGGCGGTGCAGGCGGCGGGCCCTTTATGGCTGGAAGTCCAGGCAGCGGCGGCACCGGAGGCGGCGGCGGAGGAGGAGGCGGGGCCGGTCAAGCTGGCGGCATCTCATCCTCCGGCTCAGCCGGCGGTGCAGCTGGCGTGGACGGGCACTTCAGCAACGGTGGCAAAGGGGGAGACGGCAACGGTTCCGCGGGCCCGGGCCAGAGCGGCAGCGGCGGTGGCGGCGGCGGAAGCGGCCTGGTCGCTGCCGGCGGGCCTGTGAATGTCAACAGCTCCTTCGCCGGAGGTGCCGGTGGCCGCGGCGGATTGGCATTAGAGGGTGGCGGTGGCGGTGGCGGCGCCGGCGGTTACGGCATTCTCGCCACCGGAGCAGGCGCGATCGTGGTCGATGTCAGAACATCGGGTGCAATCAGCGGCGGGGCCGGCGGTAATGGGTATGGTCCGGCCTCTCTCAACGCAGTTACGAATATCGGCGGCGGGTTTGGAGGCGGCGGAGGCGCAGGCGTCGGCTTCACCGCCGCGGGCTCTCGTCTCGATCTGTTGTCTGGCACCCTCGCGGGTGGAGCGGGAGGGATCGGCGGTGGTTGGGGAGGGGCTCTACAGGGGTCCATGATCGCCGGAGGGGATGGAGGAGCAGGGGGAGCCGGGGTGCTGGGCTCCGGCCAGGTCATCAATTCGGCCGGCACGATTATTGGCGGTGCGGGCGGAAGAGGCGGCAGCTCATACGACGCGCCCGCCAGTTCCGGAGGGGCGGGTGGAGATGCCATCCACGGATCGGGCAACACCATCTTCAACAGCGGGACTATTTTGGGCGGCAACGGCGGTGCAGGCGGATCCATTTATAACACTACGACGACGGGCGCCGCTGGCTTGGGCGGGATCGGCATTTCAGGTTCGGATCTGTCGGTCACCAATGCCGGGTCGATCAGTGGCGGTTTGGCGGATGGGGGCGCCGGCCCGCGAGCCAATGCGATATTGTTCAGCGGCGGTGTGAACCGGCTTGAACTGCAAGCCGCGAATGCTCGCGGGACCTATTCCGCGATCACCGGCAATGTTGTGGTCGATACCGGTGCGGGCGCCAGCGGAACGCTCGCCCTTGGCGGGACGAATGACGCTTCATTCGACATCTCGGAGGTCGGCGCATCCGGGCAATATCGCGGCTTCGCGTCGTTCGAAAAGCTGGGGGCCGCAACCTGGACCCTGATTGGCACCACCTCGAATGCCACGCCATGGTCCATTAACGGCGGTACATTGTCGGTTGCATCGAATGGCAGTCTGGGCGCCGGTGCCGCGGGCCTGAGCTTCGACGGTGGAGCCCTCCGCGTGACCGGAACGGGATTTCCGGTTCTTGCCCGCACGATCACTCTGGGTCCGGGAGGCGGCACGATCGATGTCGCGGATTCGACCCACACATTGCTGCAATCCGGCGTGATCAGCGGGACCGGCGCGCTCACCAAGGCGGGCCCGGGATCGCTGCTGTTGAGCGCGGCGAACTCCTATTCGGGCGGCACGACTATCGCAGACGGTTCGGTCACGCTAGCGGCCGCAGATGCGCTCGGCACGGGCGGCCTGACCATGGCCGGCGGAACACTGAATGTCGGCGGGTTCGACTTGCGGTTGCCTTATCTGCAGGGGAGCGCAGGCCGTATCAGCAACAATGTAGCCGGTTCCGCAACGCTCAGTGTGGGGTCCGGCTCTTTCAAGGGATATCTGGAGGATGGGGTTGGCCGTCTGTCTCTGGTCAAGGAGACTTCGGGCCCCCTGACATTGGAAGGCAATAGCGCCTATACCGGCTCGACCCTCGTCAATGAGGGGAAGCTGGTCGTGAACGGGTCGATCGCGTCGTCGTCAGGCGTGACGGTGGCAGCGGGGGCACGGCTTGGCGGCTCCGGCGCGCTCCCTACGACAGTCGTCAATGGCGGCATCCTGGCTCCAGGCAATTCGCCGGGAACGTTGACCGTGAACGGCAATCTGACGCTCGGTGCAGGCTCAGTTTACGAGGCGGAGATGCAGGGCGCGGTCTCGGATCGGATCAACGTCACCGGCACGGCCGCGCTCGCCGGCACGTTCAAGATCATTCCGCTCGGCGGCCCCTATGTTTTCAACACGCCTTATACGCTGCTTTCGGCGGCTGGCGGCCGCACCGGCACGTTCAGCCCCGTCGATGTGGCCGGCACGTTCGGCGTCGGAGTCGCGATGGTGATGGGCTATACTCCGACCGACGTCCAACTGACGCTCACGCCCCAGCAGCTGGCGCCGACCGTTGGTGCTCTCAATCCCGCGGGCGTCGCGCCAGCCAATGCCTATTCGGTGGCAACGGCGATCGACACGGCCGTCGCGGCTGGGGGCGATCCCTCCCTGCTGTTCGCGATCTACAACCTGCCGGCTGCGGTGATCCCAGCTGCGATCAACCAGCTTTCCGGAGAGATACACACCGCCGCCCCGGCTATGGCCAAGGTAGCAGCCGACCAATTCCTACGCGCGATGCTCGATCCGATGGCGGCCGGGCGACTTGGTGCCAGTGCAGCAGGCACGGGATCTGCGACCCGGTCCGGGCTGGTCCACAAAGGCAACGAGAAAACGGGCGTCGCGTCGCAGCTCGATGCGTCCGGTTATTCGGTCTGGGGCTCGGCCTTCGGTTCGCATGGCCGCACCGACGGCGACGCCGCGATCGGTTCGGCCCGACGCACCATCGACGATACCCATCTCGCCACCGGCATCGATATGCGACTGACGCCGGGCACGATCGCCGGCCTCGCCGTCGCCGGCGGCAAGGCCCGCGCCTCGCTGTCCGGGCTCGTCGGCAAGGTCGATGCCGATGTCTTCCAGGCCGGACTCTACGGCACGACCCAACTCGGCCCGGTCAAGCTCGGCGCCGCAGCGGGGTACGCAAGGCTCGAAAACGACGTCAGCCGCAGCATCCCGGCGCTGGGCTCGAGCCTGTCCTCATCCTACGAGACCACGGCCTGGAGCGGTCGCCTGCAGGCGAGCGCGGCCGCCGTCACCTGGAACGGACTCAGCCTCTCGCCCCTGGCCGCACTGCAGGCGACGCACGTCCGCAATCCGGCGGTCGTCGAGGCGAACTGGGCGGGTGCCAGCGCGGGGGCGCTCGCCTTGAGCAGGCGTAGCGAGACCACCTCGCGCAGCGAGTTCGGCCTACAGCTCGACGCCGACGGCCTCTTCGGCGGCGTTCCCGCCACCGGCTATGTCCGCGCGGCCTGGGCACATCACTTCCAGCGCGAGAGCGACCTAACGGCGAGCCTGGTGGGGCTGTCCTCCGCCGCCTTCAGGGCCACGGGCGCGGCAGCCGATCGCAACAGCGCGCTTATCGCCGCCGGCACCAGTGCCCGCCTCAGCGAATGCATCACGCTCGGCCTCAACCTCGACGGAGAACTTTCCGCCAGCGCCAACCGCATCGGCGGATCAGCGCAGATCAGGGTCAGCTTCTGAAGGTCTGTTTGGTATACTAAAGCAGCGCGTCGCCAGCTTTTGCTGCTGGGGCTTTTGTGTTGTCACGGCTGGGTCCATCTCCGGCCGTGACGCTGTCGCCGAACGTGCCGAGCTCGGGCGCGGGTATCACCGCCCTGAAGGCGATTCCCGAGGCACCGCCGGGCGATATCGACCTGATCGCGCCGCTCGGGATCATTGATGCGGGCGAAGCCGGCATTCGCGTGTCTGGCAACGTCAATCTCATCAATGCCGCGAATATCGCCACGTGCAGGGCTCCGCGACCGGCCTTCCGACCGTGCAGGCGCCGCCGGTCACGGCATTGGTCACCGGCAATAACATGACCGCAGCGACGCAAAGGCTCAGCCGGCCGCGCCAGCACTAACGATCGTCCTTCGATCATCATGATCGAATTCCTGAGCGGCGGCGGAACGCTGGAGGGTGAAACGCCCAACCGTCGCTCCAGTCGCGCGCAGCGCTCGTCGCCTTCAAGTGACACCGACAACGAGCGGCGCAATCGCGCCGGACAATGAGTGATATGGAAAGATCTACGTGGGAAGGACGCGTCGTCAAGGCTGAGGTGCAATTGTACGCGATAACCGTCGAATTTGAGCTAATGGATCCAGCGTGTTTCGGCAGGGACTCGATCGACCGGGACTGCAAGTTGCGGGTCGATAAATCCCGAACATGGCGCTTTGGCGCCGATCGCCGCCGGCTTTCTACGCTGGAACGTTGCTCAATAGCTCCACAAGGAAAGGCTGTTCAATTGGAGGTGCGATCTTTCGTGCCAACTGCAATTGGCGAGAGGAACGGATCATCGTGGTGTCGGTTGGCGCAGCGGGTGCAGCAGCTCTGTGAGGAAACGATGAAGATCAAGACGATCAGCTTAGCCGCAATATTTGCATTGTCGTCCACCGTGGCGATGGCTCAATCCGGCAGCAGCGCCGGTGGTAGCTCGCAAGCTGGCGGGCCGGCTGCGAGCAAAACCACCACGGGAGAATCCATGAGTGGCTCGACGACCGGTGGCGGCGCGAACATGAAGAACAGCGGGACCGGACCCGCCGCGCAAAGCTCGGCTCCATCCGCCAAAGAGCCGAGCACCCAAGGGGCCGGCCCGGCCGGGGCTCCCGATCGTAAGGGCGATGCCGCATCGCCAGGAGGAGTCATGAAGAAGTAGTTCCGGCCTAGCGTCTAGCCTCGGCTCCTGCTCGGAGCTGAGGCCATATGCTGTGTGCCTCCCGACTTGCGATGAGGTTGGCTTCGGTCTGCGGCGAGAGCGATCGCCAGATAAATCCGCCGATCATCGGCGATTCAGTGGAGATTCCTCGTTTCGTGCCATCGGCGCAAATACTCCAAGCTGATATGGGCGGGAACTGATGACGCCTGGTCTAAACTCGTTCCGGGAAGCAGCAGGGGCATTCCCGTGGCTGCCCTCGCTAGGTCGTTTGTAGAGCGGGTGTTATTGTGTCGCCGCAGAAGGAGGAAGACACGATGTCGACTTCAAAGAAGCCGCTAAAGCCCAATGATTTTCCGGTGAGTGCCGAAGGCAAAAAGATCGAGAAGCAGGACGGCACGCCGATCGCGGACACTGAAGATTCACCTATCGCTGATGACGTGGCCGAGCGCCTCAATGAGGACGAAGCCCGCCGCGAACAAGAGAAGTGGTCGGCCTGATTGTCGTGCATCAGTCGACTGGCAGCGGCGTGCGATTAATTTGGATCAACGCGCCGATCAACTCGAGGAGAGGGCGGTGCTCGGGCCCGGCTGCCTCATCTCGAAGAAAATGGCCAATGGCTGCGTAGGAGGCCTGTCCCCCAGATTGTGGGTTCGGCTGATGCCTCACGACAGGCATGTTGGACGACGGATCGTGCGTCAGATTGAATCGAACAAAACGGCCTATTTCCGCGGCGACCGTATCCCCAAGCCGCTCCCAAATATCGAAATCCCGATGATCCGGCTGGGACCCCTGCCGGTCGGGGCAAGTGCCCGCGCTGGCTGGCAAACAGTTGGAATCACGCGGCGGATGGACGACTTCAGAATATGAGTTGGAGGGGCGGACTTCGCCTCCTCGAAGCGCGGTACGTTGGGCGGGCCGCGGCCGCCGCAAGAAACAGTCCCCCATCTCCTGGACAGGCGACCCGCTCGCCCGGCGGGAAGGACTATGGTCGCGACCAACGCGTGAGCTCCACTGCGACAGCTACTGCATTTCCCGAGATTAGAGGCCGCGCTCTCGGCGTAATCCAAATCGCCACATCGCAGCGATAATCGACAGCACCACTCGAAGTACAAGCACAAACATCGTGATCTGAAGCCAGATCAAACCGCCGATCTCTCGGAAGACGAACTCAATCCGTGGTCCCCACGGCGGCGGGATCGCGTCGCCGATGGCTTCTATGCCACGTTGCAGGAAGCGTTGGGCGCTGGTGAGCAACTCTGGCTTCTCATAGAAGGCTGCGACAATGAGCAGCCATGCGACGATGACCGTGAAGATGCGAAAGGAGTGAACCTTCAGGTGATGCCGGAAGTTCGGCCGATACGTATTCGGAAGTGGCGCCATCGTTATACCGGCCACGAGATTACATGCGTATTGACGGCGAACGTCCAACCGGGCTCACGGGTGAACGGGCTTCGACTCCGGCGGAGTTATGGTCCGGACCCGGCTGTCGTCTGGAGACGAGTTCCGTTCAGCATGGCAACGCGGGCATCTATAGGTCAGGCCAGAACTGGTCCATGGCCCCTGCGAGCCGGTCACGACCATCGGCCAGGCGCCACAGCGCGGACATTGGACGAGGACGTCATCGAAATTGGTCATCGCAAGACTCCGAAGCGGATGCCCCATTTGCCCCGCAACCACAAATGCAAGCAAACGTTCCTCGCTCCAACGACTTTGCCGCGCGAGTGATGGAGATGAGAGACGATGGACGAAGCTGTCACATATCGTCGCGGAAGAGTGCCCGCCGCTGCCGATCGCTCGAAGTAAAAGCCGCTGTACGATGCCTGGCCTGGCAGACACCGGCTACCTTGATCTGGATCAAAAGGCACAACTTGATTTCTCCGACCGTCAGGCCATGAGGCAGCCTCCAGAAGAGCTTCGACCGGATCAGGAAGCGCCGGGGCCCAAGCCGTCGCGCTTGGATGAGGCGCCGTGTCATCAAAGAGTACGCGGACGATCTACGGGAAATTATCAGGAAGCTTCGTCGTCGTCCCGAGCAGTAAGGCCACGCGATGGAGCTCCGCCGGAGCCAAATGCGCTCTACGACGTCTGACCAAACTCAGGTGTCTTTGCCCACCTTTACTTAGGGGGTCTTTCGCTCGCAGTGCCGCCCGTTCCCCCGCTCGTGGTGGGAGGCGCTTTGCTTTCGCCAGATCGTCCAGGAGCATGGGCAGAGCCTCCCGGCTTTTCCTGCTCGCCGACGTAACCTGACTCACCCGATTGCCGTGTCTTAGCGCCCTTGTCCGCCTCCTCCTGCATCTGGGGGTTCGGCACGGTTTGCTGTTGCGCCGAGGCAGGCAGCGCCGCGCCGCTTGCCAGGGTGACTATGATCAAAACAGTTGCTCGCATAGGCAGCGATCCTTCTAAATACTCCGCTCCCGACTTTTAACGCGCGGAGCGGCAAACATTCCAGTTCAAGTCAATGACCGAGCTGATCCACGCGTCACTGTCGGCGTTACTGCACCAACTTGGCCTGCAAAAAACGCGGCCAGAGCACCAAGCAGAAGAGCCAAAGCACCGAACAGAGCACCGCGCGACACCGTCTTGGCTGTTGTATCCGCCGCCTGCTTTGCTTGTATTTTGGCTTTGGCAATCGCTTCTCGGTATTGCTGTTGGTACTGTGCAACCTGAGCCTTCGCCTCATCGCGAGAAATATTCTGCGCCTTGGCCAGAGCATCAGCAGCCTTATCCGTCGCAGCGGCCTGTTGTGCGGGGTCTCCCGACAGCGCCGCACGAACGGCTGTTGCTGCGGCTTCTCGGAGCGCTGCGGGATCCTGGCCGCCCGAGGCGCTGCGAACCTTGTTCTCGATGGTCGCCATGGGATCGCTCACGTTGTTCAAGGAAGGCGCCGCGGTCTGGACCGCAGTTTGAACGGACCCGCCGACCGCTTTGCCAGCTCCTCCGAGTGCCGACGATGCCGTGCTCAGGGCGCCGCCGATCAGACCCGAGGCGGCCGATGAGAGCAGGTACACGACAACGAGGGTCGAAACCGCCCATGCAATAAGCCCGTGATAGGCAGTTGTCGATCGCGATGCCTTTCCTGAAAGCCGCCCAGCGATGTAGCCTCCAACTGCAGCCGCAATTATTCCGGATAGAACCCACCAGATACCGGCCGCGATGGAAAGTGACCCGGCGCTCGGCGTATCTCCGGCCGCGACGTCGATGGTCGATAGGCCTACGCCGACGCCAACCATGTTCAGGATTATCTGCACTACAAGAGCAATCGTGGCACCGGCGAAGACGGCGCCCCAAGAGATCTCATTCAGCATGATGGTGCGGACCTCGTCGGCGGGAGCGACTGCACTCGCCTGGGGAGGATTTCGGTGGTCGCTTGGACGACCCACTTCCGGGGAATAAGCCATTTGGAGTGCCTTCTAAAAAATCTGAATTTAGGTCCGTAACCTTCTCTTTCCAACGATGTTCCTACACTTGCGGCATTACTGCTTCGTCCAGCCGACACAGCCGCTGGGTTTCCATTGCTAAATCCAGGTTTCGCGCGGATCGCATTCAGGTCGAGCGGGCAAATGTGCTGGCTCAAACGGCCCCAGTTCGCCACTGGGGCCGCCAACCTGGTTGGGGCAGGTTTTCCTCCGGCCGGGCTCTGAGGGGTTGCGACCGGAAGCCATAGTCGACAATCGCCGACCATTTTCGTTCCTACTTGAGCCGGACGGTGAAGCCCGCTCCTTGCGCGATGCTCAGCGGGGCCACTCAAATTACCGCAGGGGTGCCGTGCAGCGCCGTGAGTTCATCGCCCTCAAATGCTAAGGCCGTCGACTTAACTCCGACACCGCACCACTCGGGGACGAGTACTTCGGTTGGCCCACGTGGGACGGGGCTTCCTTCCGTCCTTCGGATCGTCGTCTGGACACTCGCATAGCCGTTAAAGCAATTCCAGTGAGGAAGAGGCAGCATGACTGACAAACCAGCGACCCTGTCGATTGACCCGGCCGAATGGCGGGCGTTGTTTGTGGAAAACGTTCAGCGGCTCGCGAACTTCGTCGGCCAGAACACCCACCGCATTCGCATGCCGCGGTCGACAATGCGCCGCATGCAGATCGTGGGCGCATATCGCGACGTCGAGCTGGGCCAGCCGACACAGCCGCGGGAGTCGACGGGGGACCTGGCAGGACTGGAGCGCAATTTTGAGGATCGGGGCATTCTTGCTGTCGCTCCATCGGGCAAGACCCGCTTGATTGAGTTCGGCCACCACGCGGCAGCCGAGCGCAAGAAGCGCGGCGTCGGTAGACCGGAGACCTTGTTCTTGGACTTCACCTTCATCTGCGGCAAATCTCGACGGGGCGCCTTCCAATTACAGCGGAAGACCCGGCGCGACCGCATGCGGGCGAAGCTGCGGGAAATCAAGGCAGAGCTGCGGCAAAGAATGCACCAGTCTATCCCGTCTCAGGGACACTGGTTGAGGCAAGTCGTTACAGGCCACTTCGCCTATTATGCCGTGCCCACAAATAGTCGGGCGCCCTCAGCGTTCGGGCATTACGTGGCCGACGTCTGGCGCCGCACGCTTCGGCGGCGCGGCCAGAAAGACGGCTTTACCTGGGACCGGATGACGAAGCTGGTCGCCAGCTGGCTTCCCGCGCCGCGCATCCTTCATCCCTGGCCCGACCAGCGGCTTCGCCATGAAACACTCGAGGTAAGAGCCGGATGCGCGAATCGGGCTTGTCCGGATCTGTGCGGGGTGTGCCCAGCAACGGGCATCCCTACCGCGATCCAAGGGCCGTTGCGGACGTAGTCAGAAGCTTCATAAACTTGGTTCGAGGAAAGACTTTATGGCGCCTCACCGCTGCGCGTTGGGGGAGGAGCCGATTAGAAGGAGGTCGCGATGAGAATTGAGAGCACCAGATTTGGCGCGATTACGATTAATGGAAAGACGTATGAGCACGACGTGGTCATTCGCCTTTCCGGCAAGGTTGTGAAGCGGAAGAAGAAGTTATCAAAGAAGTTTTATGGTAGCTCGCACGTACTTTCAAAGGTCGAGGCGAAATTTCTCTTTGAGAAAGGATGCGACCAGGTCGTCATTGGCTCGGGTCAGATGGGCAACGTCGTCCACCTATCACCGGAGGCCGAAGCCTATTTCGAACGGAAGGGCTGCGAGGTCTTGTTGAAGCCCACAGCCGAGGCGATCCGGATGTTCAACCAGTCGCACGCAAAGAGGATCGGGCTGTTTCACGTGTCCCCTCCAGTGGAGGCTTGGTCGCGCATCAAGTCTCTGCGCAAACTGTACCGGAAAGTTCTAGCCGAAGATACGAGCGAAGCGCGGGGCTTGCGGCTTATGCGGGACCGGCTATCGCCAGACCAACGAGAGCAATTCGATGACTCAGGCTGTTTCGAGGTTGTCGGTTGCGACAGCGGAAAACGATACCGCATCTATTATGGTACAATTCCGCCGAACGTTTATGAGATCGACGATGCGGGCCGTCTAAAGACCGGTTTGTGTTTCATGCCGCTTGGCCGCCTGCCGGCGGGGGATGTCATTCTTGCCCAAAAGGTTGCCTTGGAGACGGACGAGCCCAGCGCATTAAAAGTCGCCAACAGGTTTTCGCCAAACCGAGAGTTGCTCCGCAGCCGAGCTCTTTGAGCCAAGTTTTTGGTGAATTCGAACGAACGGGCAGCCAACGGGGCCGTCGCGGGCGAGCGGGCGTAGGCACGTGGGCGCCACCTGTACCTCAATTCAAATCCCTGACTTCTCCGAAAGGAAATCGGATTTTCGCAAGGGGTGTCTAAGCATCGGAAGTCTCTCGGGAGGCAAACGCTGCTTCTAAGATGCGGTCAGCGCTCGCGGTCGGTCGCGCGATGCATCAGAGGAGGTTGCAGAGGAACTGCCGCTGCGCAGACCGGGGCAGGGTTAGGCCATCGCCAGGGGAGTTTCTGGCGCCACAGAGGACAACCAGCGTTCAAGGGCTTAGACAAAGATCACAGTGGCGCAGCACAACACCGTCCTCCCGCGGTGCGAGCCGTGAAATGGCGGCGTGGGATCACCTTGTCGCGCTTCAGGAACGGATGCGCTGTCGCTTCCGTTGACTCCGAAGACAGCAACCTCCAGGAGGTCGACATGGCCATGGAAGATCGGGAGACCGTCAGTCTCATCGGAAGCGATAAGGTCGAAGGCACGAACGTGTACGGGTCCGACGGGCAGAAAGTCGGGCACATCGAGCGCGTCATGATCGACAAGGTCGGTGGCAAGGTGTCCTACGCGGTGCTCAGCTTCGGCGGCCTGTTCGGCATCGGGGACGATCACTACCCGCTGCCGTGGCAAACGCTGAAGTACGACACGAACCTCGGCGGATATGTCACCGGCGTCACCCAGGATCAGCTCCGCGGCGCCCCAAAATACGCTGACGAGAGCAGTTGGGGTTGGGACGCGCAAACGAGGCGCTCGGTCGACGACTACTATGGGGTGCCGGTCGCCTAGCGAGGCGGTCCGACACGCACGTCGCGCACAGGAACGAAGCCGCCGCGTCACCGTTGTCGCGATCGGTTGCGAAGCCACATGAGAACGGTTTTCGCGCGTTGCGGGCGAGCGCACGGACATGCCGAGTATCGGTCGGAACGGTCCTGATCGCGATTGTCGCCGGCCTTCTGCTGGTATGCACCACCTCGCGCAGCGTCGCGGAGAGCTGAGGCCGGAGACCGATGCGGATCGCCCAACTTTACGGCGGCACGGAAGGCTCGTGGCCTGGCTGGTCGACGAGCTGGTCAATCTCAGGCATGAGGTGACCCTGTTCGCGAGCGGCGATTCCAGGACGCGCGGAGAATTGCATGCGCTGTGGCCGCGCGCCCTGCGCCTCGGGCGCCCGCGCGTCGACCCGAACGCGGCCTGCATACTCTTGATCGAACTTGATCGAAGTGGTCTCGCGTCGCGCCCGCGACTTCGATGCGTTCATGCGCACATCGACTGGCTGCACCTGCCGGCGCTCACCCGGTCCGGGATCCCGTTGAGCAAGGCGATTTGGCGATCTAACTGATCGCGCCGGACAAGCTCGCTGGCGCTCATGCGGTCGAACCCGCGCGGCTGGGCCCCAGATATGGAATGGGCGAAGAAGATTTTTTCCCCAGCCCAGCTAAGTAGCTCATGACGGCGCAGCAGGTTCCGACTTGGCAAGCTGAACTCCGACGGGGACGACCTCCTGCTAGAGAGCCTGAGGAACGTTCCTCACTGGAACTGGTTGCCTACGGATGAATAAGCCTTTAGCGCCTCATCTCTCGGCCGACGAGCTTGAGGAGTTGCGTACCCGTTGTAGTCCCGGCAGGACGGCTTGATCTGGGACGCTCCGAGCGGCTCCGGAGCGAAGCAGAAACGTGCGCTAAGGCCGCGAGCAGCCTGGCGATGTCGTCCGTGTTCCGGCTCAAACGGTCGGGATCCGCCTAGAATTTGAGCGTCGTGCGCAGGCCGAAGACTGCCGCGTTCTTGAGCGCTCGGCCCGGCATCGGGCCCGCTGGGTCCGTCGCTCCGCCGCCCGGATGAATGATGTATTGGAGTTTGGGCTGGAGAGTCCAGCCGTCCCTTAGCTGATACTGATACACCGCCGTCAACAATCCTTCGAAGCTGCGCACGGGCCACGCCGGACCGAAAAGTGCGCGGTAGTCGGCGTCGAGGGCCTGAGCCCGCTTCGAGACGTGCGCGTAACCAGCCGCGATGCCGAACTTGTCGTCCGGCCGTTTGTCGCTAAGGCCGATGAATTCGATTCCGGCGTCGGCATAGAGATCGATCAGATTGCGGTCGGCGGGAGCACCCGAGACGCGAACGAACACGCCAATTCCCCGGTCATCGCTCTTGGGCACGCGATAGATCTGCTGCTCGAAGACTGCCCATCCTCCGATATCTCCTGCCAACACGAGGGGAGTACCGCTGCTGGTCGACGACGCAAGCGAAACGCCGTTGCTGGCGAGTTGAAGATCGGAGAATGGCCCGAAGTGACGCCAACCGCCGAACTTGATCTGGCCCGTCAGATTGGGATCGCCCTTCTTGTTGTTCCAGGCGTATTGGATTTGCCCGAGCAGCAGAGGCGGATCGTTGATCCGGAAGTTGACGCCATATCGGTTGCGTTCTTGTGGGTCGCCCGGCCCCGGACCTGCCTGGTTGCCGTCGAAGATGCCTCCAAGGACGGATAGCCGATCCGTGATGTTGACCAGCAGCCGGGTGCCCATTGCTGCCAACGGCGGCGACGGACCGCCGCTGGGCAGGTCGAGCGATGTGATCGCCGGCCAACCCATGGAGGCGTTGGTGAAGACATCGGTGTATTTCGTGTTGAAGAACTCGCTGTCGGCGGCGAGCTGCCCGAACTTCAGAGAGACCTTTTTGTCGCCCCACTGCTTCTCGAAATAGGCTTCGTAAAGCCGCGTCGACGGTAACGCTTCGATGCCGCTGATGACGAAGAGATTGTCGAGATAGTTGCGCGACAGTCCCTCGCCGTGAATCTGAAACATGTTGGCGTGGAAGGTCAGCTTGTCGATGCCGGCGAGCTTCTGCAGGTCGACATCGACCGCGAGGTTCAGCCGGCCTTCGTAGATCGCTCTCTGCTTCAGCCCGCCGGAGACATTTCCGAGCGTCTCGCCGATGTAGGTCGCGGCGAACTTGATCCCATATTTTTGGAACGGGTTCGGCAGAAGTTGAAGGGTCTTTTCCTCGACGGTGCTCTCGCCGGTGTCCGGATCGGCGGGCTTGTCTTCGTCGGTCTTCTTGTCCTCCTGCGCGAAAGCGTGAGCGCTTGCGAGGAGCCCTGCAACGAGGATGGCCAGCGCCCGGCATTTAATGGCCATGTTCAATCGAACCGCATACCGAGGTCTCCGCAAGGCGGTCGCATTGGGACATGGTCGACCGGCAAACTCAAGAGGGGGCGCCATAGCTTGTTCCGCTTCGATCCGGGAAAAGCTGCGGAAGGTGCTTTTCCACCCCCGTGATTTTGCGGCAGCGCGAGAACCGAGCCGTAGCTCTGCAACGACAGGAGGCCGGGAATAACCGGAACTTTGTCTTGGCGCCTCCGTTCGTAGTTGGGGCCAGAATGGAGGAGACTGAGATGAATAGGCTGATCGTCTGCGGCGCTCTCGCCGCTTTCGTCCTCGGTGCGCAGGCTGCGAGCGCCGCCGAGTTCTACATCGTGCGCGATGCCACGACCAAGAAGTGCACCGTGGTCGACACCAAGCCGACGACGACCACCACGACGGTCGTGGGCGACGGCGTCTACAAGACCAAGACGGAAGCCGAATCCGCCGTGAAGACCACCAAGGTCTGCACCGAACAGTGATTGAATCCGGCGGCCCTCGTTCGGGCCGGTCGGAAAACAAGGAGGACGAACGATGCCTGTATTGCTGCTATGGGCCGTTCCCGCCGTCATCGTGATCGGCGGCGCCGAATATTTGTTGGTTCACATGCACTGATCGAGCAACGACTCGATCGCGAAGCGGCCCCGCCCGGTCATCCCCGCGGGCCGCTTTTTTATAAGGGAGCGAACCGGGCAGCAGACGGGGCCTGCGGAAACCAAGGCCTTCCCGATTTCTAACAACTGCGCCGAGAGCTTGGGCCGCAGAAGAGCAATCGGATTCGTTATCATGCGTTTGATCTGTTGTATCTGGACGGGTACGACCTGCGGAACGCAGCCTATTCCCATCGCAAACGGCTTTTGCAGGAGTTGCTGAGCGAAGCGCCCGAGACGTTCATTTTTGTCGAGCATATTGAGGGCCGACGGCGACGAGATCTTCCGCAACGGCTGCAAGATGGGGCTCGAAGGTCTCGTTGCGAAGCGTGTCGATGCTCCTTACCGTTCCGGGCGGCAAGAAAGCTGGATTAAGCTGAAGTGTAAGAAAACAGAGACGTTCCCCATCATCGCGTTCGTCGAGAAGCTCGGGGCCAGCCCGCGGAAGATCGCCTCGATGTATGTGGGCCGCCATGAAGACGGCAAGCTCGTCTAGCCAGGTCGTGCACGAAGGTGGTCGGCGGGTGGGGAAGGGCGGCGAGATCGACGTCGCGTCGGGTCTTGCAGCGAGAGCATTCAATTTCAAGCCAAGTGAAGCCGCCGTTGACCGCTTGATCGATGGTCGGCGACGGGTCGATGGGCTCACCGTCGGCCCACATCCGTTCGTTCCAGCTCTCGCAGAGTAGTTTGTCCGCTTGACGGATAAGTGCGTTGCCTTTGTGGCGGGTCGCCTCCGACTGCGCGGCGAGAATTGTGGTCATCGCGCGAGCTTTCCCCAATTCCTTGGCGAGCGCCTTGCGGTCGCCTCCTGACAAGGGCGTGGGATGATGCTTGGGAGCCATCACAGGTTCTCAAATGCCACTGCAGGCGAAGCATCAATTCGTTGCGAATGAAGGCCAGCAGCCGTCCTCTTCGTGGCGACCGCTGCGATTCTGGCTCGTTTGATCGAGGAGCTTCTGTCCGACGTCTTTCCAAACGGAATGTTGACCGAAGAGCCGGACCGCGTCTGCTTTCTGAATCTCGGCCACTCGTTCGCAGCGCTGGCAATTAACGCGCAGAACATGTCGCGGGATCTCGGAGAGACGGCGCTGTTGGATGGGAATACCAAATGTCGCCAGGCGCTGTGTGTACCGAAAACTTAAGCTCGGGCGTAGTGGTGATGAAGTCCGCCCAGGATGGGGCGTGAACTGATCGCACCGGTTCGCTGAACCGGGCGAGAAATCGGCGCGTCCTTGTCCAAGGATCGATGCGTTCTGACGTTATTGTAATAGTCGGCGTAGGATTGCAGAACCCGACGCAGATGCGCCTCGCCCAAAACAATGACGTGGTCCAAACACTCACGCCGGATCGATCCGATCAGCCGTTCGGCAAAGCCATTCTGCCAAGGCGAGGCTGGTGCGGTAGGCTTGTCCCGGATGCCCATGGCGCGCAATCGGCGCGTGATGACGCTGCCATAGATCCGGTCGCGATCGCGGATGAGGTAGTGCGGAGCCTCATCCCAAGGAAATGCCTCTGTGATTTGACGTGCAACCCATTCCGCCGTCGGATTTGCTGTGACGTTGATCCAGACGAGGTCTCTGCGGTCTAGTCGAACAATGACAAATGCATAGAGCAGGTCGAAACCGATGGTTGTCAATCGGCTTGCAAATTTGAGCCGCATTGCCTCATCAAGAATGTTACCGGAGAACTGACCGTCAGGGTTGGGGCGGCGATACCGAATCGGATCGGTGTCGCCGATGGCAGGACGGATCAGCATGGGTGCGCGGCGCGAGCTCACGGCGGCGGTGGTAGAGCGCTATCGATCAGCAGGGCGGGCAGATAAGGGGCGCATACTCGACGAGCTTTGCGCGGTGACCGGCTGGCATCGCAAGCACGCGGTTCGGGCGCTTGCCAGCCATGTTACAATTTCGCCGGAGGCCCGGCGACAGCGAAGGCCGACCTATGGCGCCCCTATCAGGGATGCGCTGGTGGCGCTGTGGGAGGCCTCGGATCGGATCTGCGGCAAGCGGCTCAAGGTAATGATTCCGACGTTGCTGCCTTCGCTGGAGCGGCATGGCCGGCTCCAGCTCGACCAGGCGGATCGAGCGCTGGTGCTCGGCGTCAGCGCAGCCACGATTGATCGCCTGCTGGTCGAGACCAAAATTGCCGCGGCCGGCGGTAAGCGCCGGCGGGTCGGCTTTTATTCGGCAGTACGGCGTGAAGTGCCGATCCGGACGTTCAACGACTGGCACGATCCGCCGCCGGGGTTCTGCGAGGTCGACATGGTGGCTCATGGCGGCACATCTGTAGCTGGCTCGTTCATTCAGACATTGACGATGGTCGACGTCGCGACTGGTTGGACCGAATGCATGCCGCTGGTGACGCGCGAGAGCGGCCTCGTCGTGCGAGCCATGGAGCGCGCACAGAACCTGTTTCCCTGGCTCATTCGCGGCGCCGACTTCGACAACGACAGCGCGTTTATGAACGATGTCGTCGTGCCCTGGTGTCGCACGCAAAAGATCGAGGTGACACGCTCGCGCGCCTACAAGAAGAACGATCAGGCTTTCGTCGAGCAGAAGAATGGCGCGGTCGTCCGGCGACTTGTGGGATACGGTCGCTTCGATGGCGTCGGGACGACGCGCGTGCTGGAACGCTTGTATGCCGCATCGCGGCTGCACACCAACTTCTTCCAGCCGTCCTTCAAGCTGAAGGACAAGCGACGCGAGGGCGCGAAAGTGATCAAGCGCTATCATGTTCCGGCCACGCCCTATGCGCGCGCACTGGCGCATCCGAAGTTGAGCAAAGGCGTCAAACGGCGTCTTCGAGAGCTTTATCGTACGCTGGATCCCGTGGCCCTGCTGGCCGAGATGAGGGACGCCCAGACGGAGCTCGGCACGCGCGTCGGCGCCCGCGCGGGCAAGCTCACGGCAGCAACCAGTCCGCCGGCTCCGGCAACGAACGCGGCAGCGTTCGCGAAGGGGCTCGGCAATGAGGTGCATCTGGGGGAGCAGCGCATCATCCATCGGCGCATGCGCAAGCCATACAAAAAGCGCATGAGAATGCCATCGATGCTCGATCCGCACCTCGCCGACATCGAGCGCTGGCTCGCGGCCGAACCTCGTCTGACCGCGCTGGCCATCCTCGGTCGCCTCGCCGAACACTGCCCCGAACAGTTCGGGCCGCCGCAGCACACCATCGTGCAGCGCTTGTTGCGATCACTCAGACGCAACGCAACCGAGGTGATCATCCCGCGCATGGCCGGGGGTACGGCACCGGCCACCATTGGTGATCCCGGGACTGCGAGCAATGACGCAACCTCAGACCGGCCGACAGTCAGCGCTACGTCCGTCAAGCGAAAGTAACATCCTCACATGAGGCAATACGGGGGTCAATATTGCAGGCCGAATGACATCGAGGAGTTCCTGTGCCTCAGCCGCCGCCAAATCAGCCTGTTGCCGGGCCTCGCGTTCCAGGTCGACTGCGAGTCTGAGTCCCTCGATCTGAACCTGCGTGTCGGCTGCACTCGCCGATTCGAGTTTCAGTCGCGCGATCTCGACCCGAAGGGCTGCTTCGCGCGCTTTGGCCGATGCGAGTTCTGTAGCGATGAGCTCCGCGCGATATTCGCCTAAGGTCTTATGGCTATCTCGTTCGGTAACTTGATCGCCGAGAACATTTCTGAGAACTGTTGATAGCGCGTCGTTCGAGCCATTGACGAAGAAGATGATTCCGCCGACGTGGCCTGAGGGCGAAAACCCTGCTGGCTCTCGAATCGGCCCAGACGGAGAATTGGAGTAGATGACTGAGGAAGAGGCCGACGCCTTCGTCAAGCGCGCGATCGGTGAGGCGATGATTGCAGCGGGCTGGCGGCGCGATAGGACTTTGCACTAACGATCATTTCCGCTGAGTCTGATGAACCTCCGGTTCAACGGACCGGCTGGCTGCAGATCGATGACGTTACGAGAGCGTGTACTCACAGGCCCGGCGCCGCAGATCACGATGCGCGTGAGGTCCGCTGCGCCACTGATAGGGCACAATAGCAGATGTCACCAGAGGTCTGGGGCCAACAGCCGACGTGAGCCAGGGTGTGATAAAGCGCGACTGGTACCGCCGCGCGATCCGTCATAGTATTCTGTGGGTCGGAGTTGCGCGCCATGGTGGAAGACCGACTCATCCGGGTCAAGCGTAGTCTGTCGGCGATATTGGCCGCCGACGTCGCCGGCTACTCGCGGCTCATGCACCACGATGAGGAGGCAACGTATGTCAAACTGACAGTGCTACTCGCCGATGCTGTCACGCCCGCGATATCCGGACACGGGGGTCGCATTGTGAAGAACACCGGCGACGGATTCTTGGCAGTATTTCCGAGCGCGGTCCAAGCGGTTCGAGCTGCTGTGCAATTCCAGACTCGCATCAAAGAACTTACAATTGCCGATGCGGAAGACATGCGTATTGCTTTCCGTGTCGGCATCAATGTCGGCGACGCGATTGTCGAGCCGCATGACGTTTTTGGTGACTGCGTAAATGTCGCGGCACGGCTTGTGAGCATCGCAGAGCCTGGCGGCATCTGTATCTCGTCTTTTGCCTACGTGCAGACCCGCGGCAAGGTCGGTGTCGAGTTCGTCGATATGGGCGAGCAAAAGTTCAAAAACATTGCCCTTCCGGTTCGAGCCTATGCCGCGGTCCTGGACGGACATAGCCGGCTGCGCACGTCGAGCCACGCAGGGCCAGCGTTCACCGCCGAATCTCTCCATCGTTGTGCTGCCATTCGCCAATCTCAGCGGAGACACCAAGCAGGACTACTTCGTCGATGGCGTCACTGAGACCCTTACCACGGACTTGTCGCGCATCAATGGCTCGTTCGTGATCGGCCGCCACACCGCCTTTCCCTATAAAGGCAAGTCGGTCGATCTGAAGCAGGTCGGTCGCGAGTTAAACGTTAGTTACGTCCTAGGGTTCAGACTCAATTGATCCAATAGGCGACGACTGCGGCGATGTGGACGGCAGCCAAGAAGTTTCTGGCGAGT
>NZ_JCAMOQ010000070.1:0-31783 GCF_059512365.1 Bradyrhizobium sp. Ses1 | reverse complement strand
GCGAGCGGATGACGCAAAAAGGGATTGACTGAGCAAGGCCCGTTACAGAAGGGTGGGCAAAGCGAAGCGTGCCCACCTTCTCTTGCACCGATCGTGAATGGTGGGCACGCTGCGCTTTGCCCACCCTACAAGAGCTTACCCGCGGCAATCTTCTCCGCGCGCTGGAATGCCGGACGCGCGGTGCAACGATCGATATAGGCCGCGAAGGACGGCCGCGACGGCACCATCTTGAACAGCCGCACCGCATAGTTCAGGCCAGAGCCGACCACGATATCGGCGGCGGAAAAATCCTCGCCGAGAATCCACGGTCCCTTCTGCAGCTCGGTGTCGAGCACGTCGAACACCTGTGTCGCGGTGCCCCATGCGGCGGTGCTGGCGGGCACCTCGAGCTTGGTGAAGATCTGGATCAGCGCCGGCTCGATGCAGCTCGGCGCGAAGAACAGGTACTGCAGATATCGCCCGCGCTTCGGATCGTTCAGCGCCGGCGCGAGCTTCTTCTCCGGATAACGATCCGCAATATAGGCGCAGATCGCAGCAGCTTCGCCGAGCGCGACGTCGCCGTCCTTCAAGGCCGGCACCTTGCCCATCGGATTGACCTTCAGGAACTCCGGCGCCTTCTGCGCGCCGGTCGAGATGTCGGTCAGCACGCGCTCATACGGCAGTCCGGTTTCTTCCATCAGCCACAGGCAGGTGAACGAGCGCGAACGAGGCGACCAATAGAGCTGGATCATGGGGCTGAACCTTTCACGGGCGAAGACGCGTTCATCGCTCCGAACGCTTGCATTGGCAACGGCCAATTCTAGAGCGTTTTCGAGCGAAGTGGGCGCCGGTTCGCGTGAAGAAAATGCGTCAAAACAAGAGTCCAGAGCTTCGGTTCTGGTTCAATCAGAACCGAAGCTCTGGGGCGCCGTGAAGGGAAGCTTGCTCATGAAGTTGGGCGGTGCAGCGAAGCGGCCGGAGACGATATCGCGCCCCCGCCCGCGTGAGACTGCTCTGTCGCGCGTGGACTACACGCCGAGCGTGCCTACCTTTGCGGCCGCGTAGCGGTCGCCGATCGCCTTCCAGTTCACCGTGTTCCACCAGGCCTGCAGATAGTCAGGGCGGCGATTCTGGTAATGCAGATAGTAAGCGTGCTCCCAGACGTCGTTGCCGAACAGTGTGCGCTTGCCGTCCATCAGCGGGCTGTCCTGGTTCGGCCGGGTCTCGAGTGCGAGCTTGCCGTCCTTGGTCACGGTGACGAACACCCAGCCCGAACCGAACACGCGTCCGCCGGCCGCGTTGAAGTCGGTCCGTAGTTTCTCCATTCCGCCGAGATCGCGGTCGATCGCGGCGAGCACCTCGCCTTCCGGCTTGCCGCCATTCGGTCCCATGATCTGCCAGAACATGGTGTGGTTGGCGTGGCCGCCGAGATTGTTGCGGACGCCGGTGCGGACCGCCTCGGGCACGTTGTTCAGATTGGCGAGCACATCCGCGACGGGCTTTTCGGCGATCTGCGGATGATCTTTGGCGATCGCGTTGACGTTGTTCACATAGGCCTGGTGATGCTTGTCATGATGGATCTGCATCGTCAGCGCATCGATATGCGGTTCCAGCGCATTGGCGGGATAGGGCAGCGGATCCACCTTGAACGGACCGGCAGGCGGCTGGGCCGAGCCTTGCGCGAACGCCATTCGCGGCGAAGTGGCTGCAGCAACGAGACCGGTTGCGGCCATCATCAGGCGGCGGCGGGACAGGAATGACATCGTGACCTCCGGGCTTAAGGAAAGCATGGTGTCTTATTGTAGGCGCAGGACGTGAAGCGGTTCCGACAAAGGTGATCACGAAATCGCGGCCAAACCGCACATGGCCATCAGCCACGGTTGATTTGCAAAGCCCCACATAAACTTAGGGCGGCCGTCAAGGCCGCCCTTTTTTAGCAATTCCATTGTGTAGAAGCGTTCACTCGCCTGCCGCCTCGCGCGTCGCTGGCGCGTCGGTCTTCTGCTTGGCCTCCAGATCCTCGCCGGTCTCCTGGTCGACCGCCTTCATCGACAACCGCGTCTTGCCGCGGTCGTCGAAGCCGAGCAGCTTGACCTTGACCTTGTCGCCTTCCTTGACGACGTCGGAGGTCTTCTGCACGCGGTTGGCCGCGAGCTGGCTGATATGGACGAGGCCGTCCTTGGCGCCGAAGAAGTTCACGAAGGCGCCGAACTCCATCACCTTGACTACGGTGCCCTCGTAGATCTGGCCGATCTCCGGCTCGGAGGTGATCGACTTGATCCACTTGATCGCAGCCTTCATCGCCTCGCCGTCGTTGGAGGCGACCTTCACGGTGCCGTCGTCCTCGATGTTGATCTTGGCGCCGGTCTTCTCGACGATCTCGCGGATCACCTTGCCGCCGGTGCCGATCACTTCG
Organism: Bradyrhizobium sp. Ses1; assembly: GCF_059512365.1. Classification (NCBI taxonomy): domain Bacteria; kingdom Pseudomonadati; phylum Pseudomonadota; class Alphaproteobacteria; order Hyphomicrobiales; family Nitrobacteraceae; genus Bradyrhizobium; species Bradyrhizobium sp. Ses1. The sequence goes on along the minus strand of NZ_JCAMOQ010000070.1, from coordinate 29,388 downwards.
CGGATCTTGTCCGTCGGGATCTTGAAGGTCTCGATGCGCGGTGCGTATTCGCCGAGCTCGGCGCGCGCCGCGGTCAGTGCCTTGGACATCTCGCCGAGGATGTGAATGCGTCCTTCCTTGGCCTGGCCAAGCGCGACGCGCATGATCTCCTCGGTGATGCCCTCGATCTTGATATCCATCTGCAGCGAGGTGATGCCCTGGTCGGTGCCGGCGACCTTGAAATCCATGTCGCCGAGATGATCCTCGTCGCCGAGGATGTCCGAGAGCACCGCGAAGCGCTGATCTTCGAGGATCAGGCCCATCGCGATACCGGCGGTCGGCCGCTTCAGCGGCACGCCGGCATCCATCAGTGCCAGCGAGGCGCCGCAGACCGAGGCCATCGACGACGAGCCGTTGGACTCTGTGACTTCAGACACCACGCGCACCGTGTAGGGGAATTCATGGTGCGGCGGCAGCACGGGATGGATCGCGCGCCAGGCGAGCTTGCCGTGGCCGATCTCGCGACGTTTGGTGCCGCCGAGGCGGCCGGTCTCGCCGACCGAGTAGGGTGGGAAGTTGTAGTGCAGCAGGAACGTCTCCTTGTACGTTCCGGACAGCGCGTCGATGTACTGCTCATCCTCGCCGGTGCCGAGCGTGGTCACGACCATCGCCTGGGTCTCGCCGCGGGTGAACAGCGCCGAACCGTGGGCGCGCGGCAGCACGCCGACTTCGGCGACGATATTGCGCACGGTTTTGACATCGCGGCCGTCGATGCGCTTGCCGGTGTCGAGGATGTTCCAGCGGACGATCTTCGCTTCGAGCTCCTTGAACACGTCGGCGACGCGGAGCTTGTCGTATTTCGGCTCCTGACCTTCCGGGAAGAAGTGCGCCATCACCTTTTCCTTGGCGGCGCCGACCGCGGCATAGCGCTCCTGCTTGATCGGTATAGCGTAAGCGGTGCGCAGCTCCCGCTCGATCAGGCCGAGCATGTCCTTCTCGATCGCCGAATTGTCGATCGGGGTGATCTCGCGCGGCTCCTTCGCGGCCTTCTCGGCGAGCTCGATGATCGCGTTGATGACCGGCTGGAAGTGGCGGTGGCCGAACATCACGGCGCCGAGCATGACGTCTTCGTTCAGCTCCTTGGCTTCCGATTCCACCATCAGCACGGCGTCCGCGGTACCGGCGACGACGAGATCGAGCTGGGTCTCGTTCATCTCGTCCAGCGTCGGGTTCAGCACATATTCGTCGTTGGCGAAGCCGACGCGGGCCGCGCCAATCGGGCCCTTGAACGGCACACCGGACAGCGTCAGCGCCGCGGAAGCGGCAACCATCGCCAGAATGTCCGGATCGTTCTCCATGTCATGCGACAGGGTGGTGATGATCACCTGCGTCTCGTTGCGCCAGCCGTCGACGAACAGCGGGCGGATCGGGCGGTCGATCAGGCGGGAGACCAGCGTCTCCTTCTCAGTCGGCCGGCCCTCGCGCTTGAAGTAGCCGCCGGGGATGCGGCCCGCGGCATAGGCCTTCTCCTGGTAGTCGACCGTCAGCGGCAGGAAGTCGACGCCTTCGCGGGGCGTCTTGGCGGCGACGACGGTGGCAAGCACCACGGTCTCGCCATAGGTCGCCATAACGGCGCCATCGGCCTGCCGGGCGATCTTTCCGGTTTCAAGCTTGAGCGGACGTCCGCCCCAGTCGATCTCCACGGAATGGGTCGTAAACATTTTGGTCTTCTTTCATGGTTTCACGAAAGAGCGGGCCCCCAAAACGCAAAAACCATGCGCAAGATGGCGAGACACTGATCGCAAGTCGTGATCAGTATCCGGCGATCCTGCCATGGTTCTCAAGTTCCGGATGGTGTCCATCCTTTCGTTCATACGGGCATCTTGCCCCGCCCGGCGGCCGGATTGCTGCTGGGCACTTTAGGTTTGAGCATGGTCTTTCCGGAAAACCGGGTCATGCTCGAGGCTTGAGCATGAGTGTGTGCGACATGCGGTCGTCACGTTCATGCTCTTGCGCATGATCGTCTCCGAACGGTTGAAACTCCGGTCTCTCGGAAGATCATGCGAAAACGCGCGCTAATCTTGCGCGCGTAGTCTTGAAATCAACGACGAATGTTATGCTTTTCTAGCAATGCCTTGTAACGCGCCTCGTCCTTTTTCTTGATGTAGTCGAGGAGAGAGCGTCGCGTCGACACGAGCTTCAATAGGCCGCGGCGTGAATGGTTGTCCTTCCCGTGGGTCTTGAAGTGCTCGGTAAGGTTGCTGATGCGTTCCGACAGGATCGCGACCTGAACCTCGGGCGAGCCGGTGTCGCCGGCTTTGAGGGCATTCGTCTTGATGACTTCCGCTTTACGTTCGGCGGTAATCGACATCGTCAAATACTTCCATGGTTGCGAGCCGAACTGGCAGTCAGTCCGGTCAGGTTGAACACGCGCTTGGGGATGATTTCGCCATTGCCAATCTCGGCAAGCGCGAGAAGCCGGCCTGCCACCGTGACATAGACTGTGCCGCTACTATTGGGCGCATCCCGTCCGCGCAACAAAACGGCTTGGCCCCGATGGAGCCTTGCCGCATCCGCCCGTGTGACGGCCAGTGCCGGGATGTCGTCCAGCGCGGTCTCAACGGGCAAAAGCGCGTCGGCGAGGCTGCCCTCGCCAGACGCGGCTCTATTGCACAAAGCCTCCAATTCTTCCAGCGGAATCATGTCGCTTTCGGTAAACGGACCGACAACGGTCCGCCTGAGCGCGCAGATATGGCCGAAACAGCCGAGAATCCGCCCCATGTCCCGGGCCAAAGCACGAACATAGGTTCCCTTGCCGCACTCGGCCTCGAACACGGACTGGCCGCTATCTCCGTGTTCCACCAGGGTTAATTCGTGGATCTCGACCGGCCGGGGCTGCAATTCGACCTTCTCGCCGTCCCGTGCCAAATCATAGGCCCGCTCGCCCTGGACCTTGATCGCGGAATATTGCGGGGGGACCTGCTCGATCACGCCGGTGAAGCACGGCAGCAATTCCTGGATTGATTCGGCCGAGGGGCGAAGTTCGCTGGTCTCGACCACGCGGCCCTCGATGTCGTCGGTGTCGCGTTCCTCGCCCCAGGCCACCGTGAAGCGATAGCGCTTGCGGCCCTCCATGACGAACGGAACCGTCTTGGTGGCTTCACCGAGCGCAATCGGCAGCCCACCCGAGGCGAGCGGATCGAGCGTGCCGGCGTGCCCGGCGCGCTTGGCCTGGAACAGGCGCTTCAGCACCGCGACGGCGTGCGTCGACGTCATGCCGATCGGCTTGTCGAGCACGACCCAGCCATGGACGTCGCGCTTGTCGCGCCGCGGCTGGTTGCCCTGCTGCTTCTGCTTCTGGCGCGGATCGTTGTTGACGCGACGCGTCTCGTTGCCGCGCGCAGGCGCCGAAATTTTTTCTTCATCCGCATGCGAATCGACGTCTTGCGATTCGATCACGGGGTTTGCGGTCGTCACGGTCATCTCACTCGTCGTCCGAATCGGGTGCAAGATCGCGTTGCACCGCAGGTGTTCTCAGTAATTTCTCGATACGTTCCGCTTCGTCGAATCGTTCGTCGACGCGGAAGCGGATGTCAGGTGCAAATTTCAGGTTAACGCGGTGCGCGATCTCGCCGCGGAGAAATTTCTTGTTGCGGTCGAGCGCAGTAATCACGGTCTCGGTGTCGCGTCCGCCGAGCGGCATTACATAAATGGTCGCGAGCTTCAGGTCCGGCGACATTCGCACCTCGGGAACGGTGATGATGTGGCCTTGAAGATCCGGATCGTGGACATCACCGTGCGAGAGAATCTCGGCAACCGCATGGCGCACGGTCTCGCCGACGCGCAATTGACGTTGCGAGCCGCCGGCGGCGGAACTCTTCTTCTGATGACGGGGCATTATCTAAAATCCCAAATTGTCGCCATCACCCGCGAAAGCGGGTGATCCAGTATTTTGTGCCTAGCACCAATTGCAATACTGGATGCCCCGGCCGGAGCCTGTCATCGGGCTCGCCGAAGGCGAGACCCGGTGGCGGGGCATGACGGTTCAGCTCGAAATTCCCGCGCTTCGTAAGACTTGGACTTACAGAGAGCGCTGGATCGTTTCGATACGGTAGCACTCGATCACGTCGCCGACACGCATGTCGCCGTAGTTCTCGAACGCCATGCCGCATTCCTGGCCGGCGACGACTTCCTTCACTTCGTCCTTGAAGCGCTTCAGCGTCGACAGCTTGCCTTCATGCACGACGACGTTGTCGCGGATCAGGCGGACATTGGCACCGCGTTCGACCGTTCCGTCGGTAACGCGGCAGCCGGCGACCTTGCCGACCTTGGAGATGTTGAACACCTCCAGGATCTGGGCGTTGCCGAGCATGGTCTCGCGCAGGGTCGGCGCGAGCAGGCCGGACATCGCCTTTTTGATGTCATCCACGAGATCGTAGATGATGTTGTAGTAGCGGATCTCGATGCCGTTGCGCTTGGCGGCGGCGGCCGCCTCCTTGTTGGCGCGTACCGAGAAGCCGATGATCGCGGCGTTGAAGCCTTCCGCCAGCGTGACGTCGGATTCCGAGATGCCGCCGACGCCGGCATGCAGGATGCGGGCGGCGACTTCCTCGGTGCCGAGCTTTTCCAGCGAGCCTAGGATCGCTTCCAGCGAGCCCTGCACGTCGGCCTTCACGATCAGCGGGAATTCCTTGCGGCCCGCGGTCTTGAGCTGTGACATCATCTGCTCGAGCGAGCCGCGCATGCCCGAGATCGAGGCGGCGGCGTTCTCGCGCTTCTGGTGCGCACGGTAGCTCGTGATCTGGCGGGCGCGGGCTTCGTTCTCCACCACCGCAAGCCGATCGCCGGCTTCCGGCGGACCGTTGAAGCCGAGCACCTCGACCGGCACGGACGGACCGGCTTCGTCGAGATTCTCGCCCTGGTCCGAGATCAGTGCACGGACGCGGCCCATCTCGGCGCCGGCGACGATGATGTCGCCGACCATGAGCGTGCCGCGTTGCACCAGCACGGTCGCCACCGGACCACGGCCGCGGTCGAGCTTGGCCTCGATCACGGTGCCTTCGGCCGGACGCTGCGAGTTGGTCTTGAGGTCGAGGATTTCGGCCTGCAGCGCGATCATTTCGAGCAGCCGGTCGAGGTTGGTCCCGTTCTTGGCGGAGACCTCGACATCGACGACTTCGCCGCCGAGCGATTCGACCTGCACCTCATGCTGCAGCAATTCCGTGCGCACGCGCTCGGGCCGCGCGTCCGGCTTGTCGATCTTGTTGATCGCGACGATGATCGGAACCCTGGCGGCCTTGGCGTGATTGATCGCTTCGACCGTCTGCGGCATCACGCCGTCATCGGCCGCGACCACCAGCACCACGATATCGGTGACCTTGGCGCCGCGCGCGCGCATCGCGGTGAACGCGGCGTGACCGGGCGTGTCGATGAAGGTGATCTTCGTGCCGCTTTCCGGCGAAGACACCTGATAGGCGCCGATATGCTGGGTGATGCCGCCGGCTTCGCCGGAGACCACGTTGGCGTGACGAAGCGCGTCGAGCAGCGAAGTCTTGCCGTGGTCGACATGGCCCATGACGGTGACGACCGGCGAACGCGGCTCGGTATCGGTGGAATCGTCGACGACGTCGAACAGGCCTTCCTCGACGTCGGACGCAGCCACGCGCTTGACCGTGTGACCCAGTTCTTCGGCGATCAGTTGCGCGGTGTCGGCATCGATCACGTCGGTGATCTTGTGCATCGCGCCCTGCTTCATCAGCATGCGGATGACGTCGACCGCGCGCTCGGACATGCGGTTGGCGAGTTCCTGGATGGTGATGACTTCCGGGATCGTGACTTCGCGGATCAGCTTTTCCTTCGGCTCGTTCGCGCTGATGCCCTTGAGGCGCTGGGTGCGGCGGCGGAAGGACGCGATCGAGCGTTCGCGCACGTCGTCGGCGTTGAGCGCGGTGACAACCGTCAGGCGGCCACGCTCCTTCTGCGGACCCGGCTTGTGGGTGGTCTTCGGGGCGGCCACGGGGCGCATGGCACCACCCGGGCCACGGCGAACCTGCCGCGGACCCTCGTCTTCATCGGGCTCTGCGGCGACGCCCGGCGCCTTCGCCGCTGGAGCCGACGCTGGTGTACGTGCCGGGGTCGCTGACGTGCGTCCAGGGGTCGCTGACGTGCGTCCCGGGGCCGCAGATGTGCGGCCCGGGGTCGATGGGGTACGGGCCGGAGCCGCCGGCGCAGGGGCTGCTGCGGCCGCTGGCTTGGCTGCCGCGGCGGGCTTCGCTTCGCCCTCGCCAAAGCGCCGCTTGGCCTCGATCTCGGCCTTGCGCTTGGCTTCCTCTTCCTGGCGATGACGTTCCTCTTCGGCCAGCCGGCGGGCTTCGGCGGCTTCGCGCTCGGCGCGCTCGGCGATTTCGCGGCTGGCGCGGCGCTTGGCTTCCTCTTCGGCCTGCTGGCGCTCTTCGACCTCACGCTGCCGGGCGTCGGCGAGTGCGCTGGCGCGGGCCGAGCGTTCGTCCTCGGTCAGGCTGCGCAGCACCACGCCCGATCCGCCGGCGTTGCGCTGCGATGGGGAAGACCCGCCGGAGCGGCCGGACGGTGGCCTGGCCGGCGTCGGCGCGGGCTTGGCCACGACAGGCTCGGGCGCATGCGGCTCGGTTCCGGGGCCGTCACCACCGACGCGGCGCTTGCCGCGCTTTTCGACCACAACCTGCTTGCTGCGGCCATGGCTGAAGCTCTGGCGCACGGTGCCCGTCTCGACGCGTGGCTTCAGCGTCAAGGTCTTGCTCGGGACACTCAAAGTCTTGTCGCCAGGGGTTTTGGTATCAACCATTCAGCAGTCCTAATCTCGTTAGCGTTGTGCCTTTTCGCACGCGTTATCGTCGCAGTTCCAAAAGACCGAAATGACTGTCCTCGGACCGTCATCCCGCTCCATCTTGTTGTTTGAACATGATCTTTTCGGAAAACCGGTTTCCCCTTTTCCCGATCATGCTCTAGCTAGAATTTCTGGCCGCATCGGCGGTCTTGTCGTCGTCGGCCATCCGGTATCGGACCAGAAGCTGGCAGCGCGACAGGAACGTCTTGCTCGCCGGGCCCGCGAGCAGGGCAGCATGTATCACATTTGACCGGCCCAGTGCCAAATCCAATTCTGCCGATGTCAGCGCGGTGACGACAGATATTTTCGGCGAATCTTCATCTTTTCGGCCCCTTTGCCGCAGGATCGCGTCCAATTTGCGGACGCCGTCGGGGGCCGCATCGGAAGCATGGATCAGACTTAGGGGTCTTTCCCGCTGCGACAACGCGTCCTCGACCTTGCCGAAGCCGGAAACGACCTGGCCGGCCTTGGCGGCCATCGCCAGCGCCTCGAGGCTGCTGCGAACCAGCAGCGCTTCGGTATCGTCGGGCAGAGTCGCCGCGACGCGGACGTCGCGCTTGAATCCCCGGCTAAACTGGTGACGCCGGACCGCTTCCGCAACCGTGCGGCGCGAGGCCGAAAGCCAGAGGCCACGCCCTGGCAGCTTGCGTTTCACATCGGCGATCACCTCGCCGGTGGGGGCGACGACGAAGCGGATCAGCTCGTCGATCGGGCGCACCTCGCGGCTGACCGCGCACATCCGCATGGTCGCGGACTTTTCGGTCCGCGGCCCATGATCCAGATCGGGGTCAGCCATTGCGAGCATGCGCGGGCCATCTCCTTACGCCGTCGGTTCTTCGGCGGCTTCCGCCTCGGCATTCTGCTTGGCGAGGTCGGCCTCGGTGATCCAGCCGGCCTTTACGCGGGCCTGCATGATCATCGCCTCGGCGTCCTCGCGGGAGATATCGATCCCGTCGAGGAACCCGGCATGCTTGGTCTGTTCGCCACCGTCCTTGCGCTCGGTCCAGCCGACCAGATCGTCGGTGGCGCAGCCGGCGAGATCCTCGACGGTCTTGACGTCGTTCTCGCCGAGCTTGACCAGCATCTTCGCGGTGATGCCGGGGACCGTCTTCATGGCATCCTCGACGCCGAGTTCCTTGCGCTTGGCTTCCAGCTCGGCCTCGAGCTGCTCCAGATATTCCCTGGCGCGGTTCTGCAGTTCCGTCGCGGTTTCCTCGTCGAAGCCTTCGATGCCGGCGAGTTCCTTCACATCCACCAGCGCCAGTTCCTCGACCGAGGTGAAGCCTTCCGACGCCAGGAGCTGGCCGACGACTTCGTCGACATTGAGCGCCTCCATGAAGACGCGGGTCGAATTCTCGAAGTCGGCCTGACGACGCTCGGACTCTTCCTGCTCGGTCAGGATGTCGATATCCCAGCCGGTGAGCTGCGAGGCGAGGCGGACGTTCTGGCCGCGGCGGCCGATCGCCAGCGAAAGCTGGTTGTTGGTGTCGGGCACCACGACCTCGATGCGCTCGCGGTCCTCGTCGATCACAACCTTGGCGACTTCGGCGGGCGCCAGCGCGTTGACGACGAAGGTCGCGATGTCGGGCGACCACGGGATGATGTCGATCTTCTCGCCCTGCAATTCGTTGACCACGGCCTGCACGCGCGAACCGCGCATACCGACGCAGGCGCCGACCGGATCGACCGACGAATCGCGCGAGATCACGCCGATCTTGGCGCGCGAGCCGGGATCGCGGGCCACTGCCTTGATCTCGACGATGCCGTCATAGATCTCGGGCACTTCCTGCGCGAACAGCTTCGCCATGAATTGCGGATGGGTGCGCGACAGGAAGATCTGCGGGCCCCTCGTCTCGCGGCGGACGTCGAAGATATAGGCGCGGACGCGGTCGCCGTTGCGGAACACTTCGCGCGGCAGCATCTCGTCGCGGCGGATGATGGCCTCGCCACGGCCGAGGTCGACGATCACGCTGCCATATTCGACGCGCTTGACGACGCCGTTGACGATGTCGCCGATGCGGTCCTTGAATTCCTGGTATTGCCGGTCGCGCTCGGCCTCGCGCACCTTCTGCACGATCACCTGCTTGGCCGACTGCGCAGCGATGCGGCCGTATTCGAGCGGCGGCAGCGTGTCGGCGATGGTGTCGCCGACACGGGCGCCGGGATTGGCGCGCTGGGCGTCGGCGAGCGAAATCTGGTTGGAGGCATTCTCGACCACGTCGACCACGAGCATGTGGCGCGACAGGCGGAGCTCGCCCTTCTTGGGGTCGATCTCCGCGTGGACGTCGGTCTCGCTGCCGTACCTGGCGCGCGCCGCTTTCGCGATGGCGTCCTCCATCGCGGCAATCACGATGCCGCGGTCGATCGATTTTTCGCGCGCGACGGCGTCGGCGATCTGCAGCAGTTCAAGTCGATTGGCGCTGACTGCCATGGCTAGTCTCCTTCGTCAGGCTCGGTCTCGCCCCGGCGCAGCCGTTCGGCGGCGAGGCGGTGTTGTTTGGTGTTCTTCGGGGCCGGCTTCTTGCCGGTCCCTTGTTTCGGCTTATGGCTCTTGCTCGGATCGCTTTTTTTCGCATGCGCGGGTTGTGGCGGGGCCAGCCCCAATTCGCGGCGCAGCTCGCGCTCTTGAGCCTTGCCGCGCCGCATCGATTCGGCGATCAGCTCGTCGGTCAGCACCAGCCTTGCTTCGGCGATGTCTTCCATCACCAGCAAGGTCTGTGCATCTTCGCCCTCGCGTGTGTCATCCCGATGTAGGCGCACCGCGTTGCCCTCGACACCATTCAGGATGCCGCGGAACCGCTTGCGGCCCTGATGCGCCACCGCCATCTCGATCTTGACGAGGTGGCCGGCATAGCGCTCGAAATCCGACCGCCGCACCAGGGGGCGGTCGATGCCCGGCGACGAGATCTCCAGCCGATAGGCCCGGTCGATGGGATCGGCGATGTCGAGCACCGGTGACAGCGCCCGCGAGATCGCCTCGCAATCCTCGATCTGCATCGAGCCGTCCGGCCGTTCCGCCATGATCTGGACGGTGCAGCCGGCATCGCCGGTGATCTTGATGCGCACCAGGCGGTAGCCCAGTCCCTGCAGGACCGGGGTGGCAACTGCCGACACGCGCGCCGCGGCGCCGGGCTCGACCACGAGCCGCGGCTCGGCGAGCAATTCGGCATTGACGGAACCAGCGGTTGGATCGGTCATATCGAGGGTCAAAGATACGTCTTGAGCTGTCGGTCTTATTGGTTAGCCGGCCCTAGACCGGTGTCCGATCATGATACGATCACGCTGATCGGCCCATGATCTTATCTCTCGTGTTTGAGCATGATCCTTGCGGACAACAGGCATCCGCTGTTCGGGTTCATGCTCTGGTTGCGCTACCCAAAGCGGACCAGGCTCAGCCGGGTTCGTTCGGGTAATAAAAAAGAGCGGGTCCGGAAGGGCCCACCCTCAATACGGATCGTATGAGAACTTTAAGTCGCTGCTGATATAGCGCTTTTCCGCCCGCCCGGCAAGGGCCAGAGGCCGTTGCTGAGCAAATTTGCGCTATCGGAAAGTTGGGTGCGAATGTCTAACGCTTCGTTCACGAACGCCACCTAGATTGCGCCGCAAAAACCGGCACGGCGGGCCGGTTTGGGTAGGCTTATGACGACGACAGCGACTGCGCTGATCCCTGAACTCGACGAGATCGTCCGCACCGGTGACCCCGGGCGCCGTGCCGACGCCGCGCGCCGGATCGGCGAACTGTTCCTGCAGGGGGCGGCCAGTTTCAGTACCGACCATGTCGATCTGTTCGACGGCGTCCTGACCAGCCTCGTCCCCCATGCCGGGCGCGACGCGCGGGCGCAGCTCGCCGAACGCCTGTCGCTGCTGTCGAATGCGCCGCGCAGCCTGATCGGGCAGCTTGCGCGCGAGGACGAGATCGCGATCGCAGGACCGCTCTTGCGCCGGTCGCCTGTCATCGACGAGCAGGTCCTGGTCGAAATCGCGCGCGCGAAGGGGCAGGAGCATCTGCTGGCGATGGCGGAACGGCCGACGCTCTCGGCCGATCTGACCGACGTCATCGTCCGCCGCGGCGATCGCGACGTTGTCAGGCGCGCGGCCGGCAATGCCGGCGCCGAATTCTCGACGAGCGGCTATTCGACGCTGATCCGGCGCGCCAGCCAGGACAGCGTGCTGACGCTTGCCGTCGGTCAGCGCGCGGATCTGTCGCCCGAGCAGTTGAAGACGCTGGTGGCAGGCTCCGTCGAGATCGTCCGCCGCCGCCTGTTCGACGTGGTCAAGCCGGAGCGGCAGGCCGCGATCAAGCAGGCGATCAGCGAGCTCAACGGCATGAGCGAGAAGGTTGACAGCGCACGCGATTTCACGCCGGCCCAGCGCACGATCCTCGCGTTGCATCACGCCAATCAATTGAACGAAATCGCGCTGCTCGATTTCGCCAAGTCGTTCAAATACGAGGAAGCGGTGTGCGCGCTGGCCGCGATGACCGGCGTCAAGATCGCAACGCTCGATCGCCTGATCACCGGCGACCGCTATGATCCGATTCTGATCGCGGGCAAGACCATCGGTCTCGAATGGGCCACCGTGCGCGCGCTGATCCTGCTCCGGCTCGGCCCCAACCGCGTGCCGTCGCCAGCCGATATCGAGAGCGCGCGGCTGAACTTCACCCGCCTGATGCCCTCCACCGCCCAGCGCGTCGTGGACTTCTGGAAGACGCGGTAGTCCCTCTCCTTGTCATTGCGACCACGCCGTCATTCCGGGGCACGCGCAGCGTGAGCCCGGAATCCATTTCGCCGCGTGTGCAGGTGGCCCAATGGATTCTGGGTTCGCGCTGCGCGCGCCCCGGAATGACGCGCGTCAAATTCTGCGAAACCGCAGATACGTCGCCTTGCGTCCCTCGCGCTCGGCTTTGGCGCCATAGCGCGTCATCGTGTAGTCGGGCCAGGGAGCCTGCCAGTCCGAGGCGCGTTCAGCCAGCCAATTGAAATCGGGCGAGCGCATCAGGTGCCATAGCGTCCAGGCGCAGTAATCGTCGATGTCGCTGACGAAGCGGAATTCGCCGCCTGCTTTGAGGATGCGCGCCATTGCTGCAACGGTGACATCCTGGACAAAGCGGCGTTTCCAGTGCCGTCGCTTCGGCCAGGGATCAGGATGGATCAGGTCGATGCGCCGCATCGACCCTGACGGCGCCCAGGCGAGCAGCTCGGCGGCGTCGCCTGCGAACAGGCGGATGTTGCCGATATTGTGCGCCTCGATCTGGGTCAGGATCTTGGCCATCCCGTTGACATAGGGCTCGCAGCCGATGAAGCCGATATTCGGAAACGCGCGGGCCTCGGCGGCGAGATGTTCGCCGCCGCCAAATCCGATCTCGAGCCTGACGTCCTCGATGTTGTCATCGAACAGTTCGGTCAGGCTGGCCGGCGCCGGGGTTGCGATGTCGAGCGCCAGATGCGGCAGCAGATGCTCGATCAGGTCGGCCTGATGGGCGCGCAGTCTGTGGCCCTTGCGCCGTCCGAAGAACGAGCCTTGCGCATGCGCGTCGCGCTCCTGATCGCGGGAAGGCGTCATCATCGCAGCGTCTGATACAGCCGATGCAGCAACCGCGCGCGCGGCTCGATCGATGAGATATACATCTGCTCGTAATGGGTATGCGCGCCCTTGCCGTCGACGCCGAGGCCATCGAGCGTCGCCGTATGCAGCGCGGTGAAATTGCCATCGGAGCCGCCGCCGGTCGAGGTGTCGACGAGGTCGAAACCGATCTCGGCTGCGAGCGCCCTGGCGTGCTCGTAGAGCGCCGCGCCGGCGTTGGTCTTCTCATAAGGCGGCCGGTTCAATTCGCCGACCACACGCACGCTGACGCCGTCGGTCCGCGATTTCAAATTAAGTATTTTTGGTACCAGCTCTTCGGCGTCGGCAATCGTCGGCACGCGCATGTCGACCTCGGCATAGGCCTCTTCCGCGATTACGTTCGGCTTGGTGCCGCCTTTGACCACGCCGACATTGACGGTGACGCCGCGCGCCAGATCGTTCATCGCCTCCAGCGTCTGGATGATGTTGCCGAGCTCGCGGATCGCGCTGCGGCCGTCCTCGGGGCGCGTGCCGGCATGCGCGGGCACTCCCTTGACGAAGATCTCGAAGCGCGCGACGCCCTTGCGCCCGGTGACGATCTTGCCGCCGTCGCGCGCCGGCTCGGTCACCAGCACATATTTGGCTTTGCGGCCCTCGGCTTCGATCAGCGCCCGCGAGGTCGGGCTGCCGATCTCCTCATCGGAAACGTAGAGCTGGGTCACGCCGAGCGGCGCCCGCGCGCCATTGGCGCAAACTTCCCTGAAGGCGTGGTAGGCGAGATAGGCACCGCCCTTCATGTCATAGATGCCGGGACCGAAGGCGCTGTCGCCGTCGATGCAAAAAGGCAGGCGCTGGATGAATCCGAGAGGGTGCACCGTATCGAGATGGCTCAGCACCAGGATTCCCGGCGCGTCCTGGCCCCAGGCCGAGCGTGCGACGAGATGATCGCCGCATCCGTTCTGGCCGGCGATTCGCTCGAGGGTGGCCGGCAGGCTGCGATAGCCTTTGGCGACGAGATCGGCGAGCTTGTTGACCTGTTCGGGCGCCTCTGTCGGCGTTTCGATCTCCACCCAGCGGCGGATGCCGTCGAGAATCTCCGCAGGATTAAATGATGTCGTTGTCATTGGCGCGCCGGCATCTGGAGCATGATCCGGAAAAGTGGAAACCGATTTTCCCTCGGGACTAACGCGAAGCGTTTGCGTGGGAAGATCATGCTCAAACAAAGAGGTGAGATCATGATCCGATTCGGTCTAATCGGATCATGATCCAAGAACGATTGAACCGACGTCATGCGCCCGCGCCGGCGGGCGCGTCAATCGCCATGTCGCAGGAATGACGACGCCGATCAACGCTTGTCGGGGCCTTCGCGAGCGGCGATCTGCTCGACCAGCTCGACGATGCTGCGGCGGAGTTTGGCGTCGGCGATGCGCGTGAAGGCGCGCGTCAGCGCCAACCCTTCCGAGGTTGCGAGAAAGTCGGAAACGTAGCTGGGCGAAGCGCCTTCGCTGAAGCCTTCCGGGGTTGTTGAGCCGCTCGGTCCGCCGTCGAACAGGAACGAGACCGGCACCTGCAGGATCTCGGATATCTGCTGCAGCCGGCTGGCGCCGACGCGGTTGGTGCCCTTCTCATATTTCTGAATCTGCTGGAAGGTGAGGCCGAGCTTTTCTCCCAGCTTTTCCTGGCTCATGCCCAACATGATCCGCCGCATGCGGACACGGCTGCCGACATATTTGTCAACAGGATTGGGCGCTTTGGTAGACATCTTCGGACTCTCCTGGAAGGACTACGCGCCCGGCGAATGAGGCAAAACGGGTATGGAGTATGCCCCAGGCGCCGGTATCGTCAAAATCCTGCGGGAGGATCGAGGACGAATGCGGACAATTTGAGCTACTGTGCTGGCAGGATTTCAGTTTCGGCTTGCAACGATAGAATGCGAATGACGCGGTGGTTCTGTCAACTGGTGGAATCACACCAGCGGAATTTTTCATTGCGCAAGCAACCATCGAGAGCCCGCAGGCGTCAAGAATTGCGCCGGGCAACACGCCGTGCGACCACAAGCAACAATGCGACGAACAGAATGATCGCCGCGGGAATGTCATTGAAACGTGCATATAGCGTCGGCGGGATGGCAGCCGGTAATCTGGCATCGAGCACGCCTTCGATGCCAAGGCCAAGTTCTGCGACAATCCGTCCCGCCGGATCGATGACCGCGGAGATGCCGGTGTTCGCTGCGCGAACAACGGGCAGGCCCTCCTCGATCGCGCGCAGCCGCGCCTGCTGTAGATGCTGGTAGGGGCCGGTCGAGATTCCAAACCAGCCGTCATTGGTGACGTTGATGATCCAGCCCGGCCGGTCGTCGTGGATGTCAATGTCATCAGGGAAAATCGCCTCGTAGCAGATCAGCGGCAGTGCGCGCGGCGCATTTGGGATGTCAAGCGCGCGACGTCGCTGGCCGGCGATGAATCCGCCATGGACCTTGGTGAGCTGCACGAAGCCGAGCTTTTCCATCAGGTCCTGAAATGGCAGATATTCGCCGAACGGCACCAGGTGCAGCTTGTCGTAAACCGACAGCACGCTGCCGTCGTGGTCGATCACATAGATCGAATTATAGGCGCGCGTGATGCGGACGCCTGGCGGCAGATCCGGGGCGCGCACCGAGCCGGTGATCAGCACGGTGCCTTGGGGCAGGAGCTCGGCGATCTGTGCCATCGCATCGGCCTCGCGCGTCAGGAAAAACGGAAACGCCGATTCTGGCCAGATCAGGATGCTCGCATCGCGCACACCAGTGGATTGCGGGCCGGAAGCGCGATCGGACAGCGTCAGATATTTCTTCATCACCTCCGCTTTGGCGGCGTAGTTGAATTTGACGTCCTGCTGCAGGTTGGGCTGCATGATGCGCAGCTTGACGTTGGCGACCATGGTGGTCGGCAGCCGCGACAGCCGCACCGCGCCGAAAACCAGCATGGCCGCGAGAACGACCAGCGCTATGACCGGCACCCGCCACAGCTTTCGGTTGGATGATTTGCCATCGATCAAGACGGCCGGGCTTGCGAAGATTGCGAGGCTGAGGAACGTCATGCCCCAGAGCCCGATCAGCGACGCGGTCTGCGCCAGCGCCAGTGGTTCTGACAGCGCATAGCCGAAGGCGTTCCAGGGAAATCCTGATAGCACATGACCGCGCAGCCATTCGGCGATGGTCAGGCTCGCTGCCAGCGCCAGCACGCGGAAGCCGTCGGGAGTCCAGAGCAGGCGCGCCAGCGCAAAGCCGAGCGCGGGAAACAGTGCCAGATAGGCCGGCAGGCCGAGTATCGCAAACGGCAACAGCCAGGCGAAGGTCTGCGCATCGACCAGGAAGGCATAGCCGATCCAGTAAAGCCCCGGCACGAAGTAGCCGAGCCCGAACCAATAGCCGGAGATTGCCGCCGCCGGGATGCCGCGCCACTTTCCGGCGCCTGCGCCGTCAATCAGCCAGACCGCGACCGGGAAGGTCAAGAACAGGATCGGCCAGGCGTTGAACGGCGCCATCGCGAGCGAGGATAGGGCGCCGGCGAGGAGTGCGATGACGGCGCGCTTCCATCCCCAGGTCAGGATGATCGAAAGCCCGGCCGCGCGGAGTTGATCGGAAACCCTCACTGCGGAGCGGCTCCGTCGCCGGAGGGCGGAGGCGCGGTGTCGTTGGCCTGCGGGCTGGCATCGGCCTGAGGGCTGGCATCGGGCGCGGCCTCGCTGCGGCGACGGCTCTCGCGCTCCTTGCGCGGGACGTTGCGTTCCTTGCGGGTTGCGATCCGCACGCGCTTGACCCGTCGCGGATCGGCGTCGAGCACTTCGACCTCGAAATTGCCGGGCCCGGAAATCAATTCGCCGCGGACCGGCACGCGGCCGACAAACGACACCAGATAGCCGCCGAGCGTCTCGACTTCCTCGCCGGCTTCGCCCGTGACGAAGTCTTCGCCGATCACCGAGCGGACATCATCGAGGCTCGCCCGCGCGTCGGCAATGAACGAGTTATCCGGCTGGCGAACGATCGACGGCGGCTCATCGCTGTCGTGCTCGTCGTCGATCTCGCCGACGATTTCCTCAACGAGGTCCTCGATCGTCACCAATCCGTCGGTGCCGCCATATTCGTCGACCACCAGCGCCAGGTGAATACGCGTGGCCTGCATCTGCACCAAGAGGTCGATCGCGCGCATCGACGGCGGCACATAAAGAAGTTTTCGGATGATGCTGGCTTCATGAAGCGGCAGCGCGAGATCGACCGCGCGCAGGTCGAGGCCGGCGGGCAGCGGCTTCTTGCGCCGCGTCTTGCCGGCGTCGCTGACGCGCGCTCTTGCGGTCATGAACGCAAGCAGGTCTCGGATGTGCACCATGCCCTCGGGATCATCGAGGGTTTCGTTGTAGACCACGAGGCGCGAATGCGCGGCGCTTTCGAACAGGCTCATCAATTCGCCGAGCGGGATGTCGCGCTTCACGGCGACGATGTCGGCGCGATGCACCATCACGTCGGCGATACGCCGCTCATGCAGATTGAGAATGTTGCGCAGCATGGTCCGCTCGACGGCGGAAAAGTTCACGTCATCGGGCGTTGACGCATCGAGCACCACCTGCAGGTCGTCGCGAACCGATCCTGCCTTCCAGCCGAACAAGGTGCGGATCGCACGCAGCAGCCAGCCCTCCGCTGCGGGACGCTGTGCCTCCTCCGGCACCACGGCCGGCAGGTTGCGCACATCGCGCGGATTGTCGTGGGTAGGTTCGGAGTCCGCCATTTCAGTCCATCCGCTCCCGGTCCGCATACGGATCGGGAATGCCGAGCTGCGCGAGGATTTCGCGCTCGAGATTTTCCATTTGCTCGGCGTCGTCGTCGTTTTCGTGGTCGTAGCCGATCAGATGCAGGAAACCGTGCACCGCGAGGTGGCTTAAATGATGGTCGAACGGCTTCTGCTCCTCGTCCGCCTCCCTGCGCGTCGTCTCATAGGCGATCGCAATATCGCCGAGCATGCGCGGGGCATCGTCCAGCCCCTGAGCGCCCTTTGGCTGCAACGCCGGGAACGACAGCACGTTGGTCGGCTTGTCGATGCCGCGCCAATTGTTGTTCAGCGTCCGAATTCCGGAATCATCCGTCAGCATCACTGCCAGTTCGGCCTCGCCGACGTCGGCCTCGGTGATTTCGGCGGCGGCCTCGATGGCGCGATGGATCACCGCTTCAGTATCAGGCTCGGTCTGCCAGCAATCGGCTGTGACCAGAACCTCGGTAGCGGGGAAGGCGGAAGACACTGTCGTTCCAAAAAGTTGTTGTTTCTAGGCGTTGTGGTTGCGGCCGGAACCCGCTTGCGGCAGGTCCGTGAGGCCGGCTCATGACATCAAGATTTGGCGGCGACTTGCCGTTGTGGCAATCCCTCATAGGCGGCGACGATCCGTGCCACCAATTCGTGACGGATCACGTCCTCCGCGGTGAAGCGCACCTGCGCGATGCCCTCGACGCCTTCCAGCAGGCTCACTGCCTCTGCCAGCCCGGAGGCCTGGCCGTGTGGCAAGTCGACCTGCGAGGGGTCGCCGGTGACGATCATGCGGCTGTTCTCGCCGAGCCGCGTCAGGAACATCTTCATCTGCATCGAGGTGGTGTTTTGCGCTTCATCCAGGATGATGACGGCATTGGTCAGCGTGCGGCCGCGCATGAAGGCAAGCGGCGCGATCTCGATCTCGCCGCCCTGCAGTGCGCGCTCGACGACGCGCGCATCCATCAGGTCATAGAGCGCGTCATAGATCGGCCGCAGATAGGGGTCGACCTTCTCGCGAAGATCGCCAGGCAGAAAGCCGAGCCGTTCGCCGGCCTCCACCGCGGGCCGCGACAGGATGATGCGATCGACTTCCTTGCGCTCGAACAATTGCGCGGCATAGGCGACCGCAAGCCAGGTCTTGCCGGTACCGGCAGGCCCGACGCCGAACACCAGCTCGTGCCGCTTCAGCGCGCGGATGTAGGAATCCTGCGCGGCGGTGCGTGCCCGCACCGGGCGCTTGCGTAAGTTGATGGTCTCGAACGAGGGCTTTGCGGTCTTGGCGTCGAACTCGAACAGCGAGCCCTGCGCGATCACGGCGCGGATCGCGCCTTCGACGTCGCCTTGCGAAAGATCATGCCCTTGCGTTGCCTGGCCATAGAGCGTCTCCAGTACGCGTCGTGCGGCGTCGCAGCCGTCGCGGGAACCGGCGATGGTGATCTGGTTGCCGCGGGAGTCAACGACGACGCCGAGCCGGCGTTCGACCTGCGCCAGATTCTGTCCATAAGGGCCGACCAGCGCGGATGCGGCGCGGTTGTCGTCGAAGTCGATGACAACCTGGGTCTCTGGAGGGATCGGCATGTCGCGGTCAGGTTTGCGGCTGGGAGCAAGCGATGGTGAATCCGATGCGCTTTTTGGCAAGGGTTCAGGCTCCAATGGTCGTCTGCGAAAGAGCGGATGACTGAGGCCGCGCATGACGCGGGGCCAGCTCGCCGAGCAGGCTGTAGCGCTCAAGGCTGTCGATCCTGACCGGCAGGACTTTCCCGACGATGTCCGATGATGCCATCACGTGCGCGGGCTGCAGATAGGCAGTACGGCCGACGATCTGGCCGGGATTGCGCCCGGCGCGTTCGAACAGCACATCGACCGTGGTGCCGATCGCAGCCTTGTTGAAGGCCGATTGCTGGCTGTCGATCAAGTTCTGGAGGCGCTCCAATCGCTCGTCCATTTCCGCCGCTGGCACCATCTCCTGCATGTCCGCCGCCGGCGTGCCGGGCCGCGGCGAATATTTGAACGAATAAGCCGCAGCGTACCCTATTTGCATGACAAGCGCGAGGGTCGCAGAAAAATCTTCCCTACTTTCGCCGGGGAAGCCGACAATGAAATCCGAAGAAAAAGCAATGTCTTGGCGTACCGCACGAAATCGGTCGATGACGCGGCGGTAATCATCGGCGGTATGTTTGCGGTTCATGGCTGCCAAGATTCGGTCCGAACCGGACTGTACCGGCAGGTGCACGAACGGCATCAGCGCCGGCAGGTCACGATGCGCCTCGATCAGACTGTCCTCGACATCGCGCGGATGGCTGGTCGAATAGCGCAGGCGCAGCACGCCGGGGATGGCGGCAAGCCGCTCAAGCAACTTGCCGAGCGGCCAGCTTCGTCCATCCGGCCCTTCGCCGTGATAGGCGTTGACGTTCTGCCCGATCAGGGTGATCTCGCGCACGCCGTTATCGGCAAGCCGCGCCACATCCTCGATGATCCTCGTCACGGGACGCGAGACTTCTGCGCCACGCGTGTAAGGCACGACGCAGAAGGTGCAGAACTTGTCGCAGCCTTCCTGCACGGTGACGAAAGCTGAAATGCCGCGCGAGCGGATCGCGTCGGGCTTCGGCGGGGCCAAGAATCCGAACTTGTCCTCGACCGGGAATTCGGTCTCCAGCGCGCGGCCTTCCGCTTTCGCCTGCTTCAGCAGTTGCGGCAGATGGTGGTAGCTCTGGGGACCGACCACGACGTCGACGGTCGGCGCGCGGCGAATGATCTCCTCGCCTTCGGCTTGCGCAACGCAGCCTGCGACCGCAATTTTCACGTCGCGCCCCTGGCGCGCGGCGTCGTCCTTCATCACGCGCAGCCGCCCGAGCTCGGAATAGACCTTTTCCGAGGCCTTCTCGCGGATATGGCAGGTGTTGAGGATCACCAGATCCGCTTCGTCGGCGTTTGCCGTCTCGACAAAACCCTCGCCGGCCAGCGTATCCACCATGCGCTGCGCATCGTAGACATTCATCTGGCAGCCATAGGATTTGATGTGCAGCTTGCGCGGCGGCGTCATGGAACCTGCTTGGGGTGGAAAGGAGCGCATCGGGGCGCAGGGCTCAAATATAGCCTAAAGCCGTCAAAATCCAGCTTTTGGGCCCGCCATTCCGGGGCAATGCGCCAGCATCGAACCCGGAATCTCGAGATTCCGGGTCTGGTCCTTCGGACAATCCCGGAATGATGGCTCAGGTTGCGGCGACGATTGCACCGTTTTCGATCAGCCCGGGCAGTTCCCGCATGTCCGCAAAGGTCATTGTGGCACCGGCGGCGCGCAGCGTCTCGGCATGGCCGGGCCTGCAATGGCTGCCGCCGCAGAAGCCGAGCACCGCCATCCCGGCGGCGCGGGCGGCTGTGATGCCGGGGAGGCTGTCCTCGACCACGAGACAGCGTTCGGGCGCCACCTTCATCTGCCCGGCCGCGAACAGGAAGAGATCGGGCGCCGGCTTGCCGTTCTTGACCTGCAGGGCTGAAAAGATGTTCGGTGCAAATCGTTCGTAGAGGGCGGTGCGACCAAGGCTGACGCGCATGCGTTGTGGTGAGCCGCTGGACGCCACGCAAACGGGCTGCGCGATCCGGTCGAGCGCGGCGTGAATGTGCGGCACCGCCTGCAGATCGGCCTCAAAGGAACGGAACAGCTCGTCCTGCAAGTGCGTGTGATAATCATCTGGAAGGCTGCGGCCGAGTTCGGCCTCGATTTCGAGATTGGCCTGTCGTGTCGAGCGACCGAGGAAACGATCGAACACCTGTTCCGACGTGATCGGATAGCCGTGACGCGTCAGGACCTCGGCATGCGCGCGACACGAAATGACTTCGCTGTCAACCAGGACGCCGTCGCAATCGAAGATGATGAGATCAGGATTCAATTCAGACTACGATTTATCTTCGTCCAGCGGGATGCAATACAGTTCGAGTCGGTGGTCGACCAGCTTGTAGCCGAGCTTGCGGGCGATCTCCGCCTGCAGTTTCTCGATCTCTTCGGACGTGAATTCGATCACCTTGCCGTCGCGCAAATTGATCAGGTGGTCGTGATGGCTGTCGGGCATCTGCTCATAGCGCGCGCGGCCCTCGCGAAAGTCGTGGCGCTCGATGATGCCAGCGTCCTCGAACAGCTTTACGGTGCGGTAGACGGTCGAGATCGAGATCTTGTCGTCGATCGCAACGCAGCGCCGGTAAAGTTCCTCGACGTCAGGATGATCCACGGATTCGGCCAGCACGCGCGCGATGACGCGGCGCTGCTCGGTCATGCGCATGCCGGTCGCGGCGCAGCGCGCCTCGATGCCGGTGTTCTTCATCGCAGACGAGGTTTTCAGCGGAGCCATGTTTCTTCAGCCTGGAGGGGCAGGGCAGGACTGTTCTGCCACTGCCCGCATGTTACGACAAGTCACGGCGCATCAGAAGCGCATTCAAATGTTCCCCACCGGGCTGCTTGTAATAGCGTTCACGGCGACCGACGACGGCGAACCCGGCCCGTTCATAGAGCCGTCGCGCCGGCTGGTTATTTTCCTCCACCTCGAGGAAAACAGTGCGCACGCCACGGCCAGCAAGATGGCCCAGATGCGTCAGCAACAAATTGCGCGACAGGCCGCGGCCGCGCTGGCTGGAATCGATCGCGATCGACAGGATTTCAGCTTCGTCCGCTCCGATCCGCGATACTGCAAAGCCGATGATCTTGCGCCCGAGCCGCAGCCGATGCACCAGCGTGTTGCGCTCGGCGAGCATTGCCTCGAATTCGCCTTCGCCCCAGCCGCGATGAAACGAGGCGCCATGTAGCTGCGCCAAACGCGGTGCATCGCGCACAGTCGCGGCTTCGACCGCCGGCGTGCCGCGGCTGAGCCATTCGGAAAGCCAGGCCATCATGACGCGGTCGATTGCGCGATGTCGAGCAGCGGATTGGCCGGCGGCTTTGCGTCCGGCGCGCGCAGATAGAACGGCCGCGCCGGCGCCGCTTCGGGGCTGACGGCCGCGCCGACCCAGGCGACCCAGGTGATGTCGGGCGCGGCCTGGGTATCGATCTTGAACGGCGGCGCCGTCTCCGCCGGCCAGCGGTCGGCGAGGATTTTTGCGGCATTGCCGACCAGATGCGGTGTGCCAAGCTGCGCGGCCTTGATCGCCTGCTCGACCGGCGCCACCTTCGGCTTGACCAGCGGGCTGCCGTCGCCGCTCACCACCTGGAAATAGACATGGTCATGCCGCGCATCGATCGCGGAGATGATCGGATGCTCGCCGTTCTCGGCGACGACAGGCGCGGCATAAGCGGTCAGCGTGGTGACGCCGACGACGGGTTTGCTGGCGGCCAACGCGATGCCGCGCGCCGCCGACAGGCCGACGCGCAGTCCGGTGAAGCTGCCGGGACCGGTGGTGACGGCAATGCGATCAAGCGCGACGAAGGCGATGCCGCTCTGCTTCATCACCCGCGCGATCAGTGGCATCAGCGCTTCGGCATGCCCGCGCTTCATCGGTTGCGATTCCAGCGCGAGCGGCTTGCTCGCGGTGGTGTCGAGCACGGCGGCAGAGCAGGCGTCGAGCGCCGTATCGATGGCGAGAATGATCATGGAGCGAATGGCAATTGGCGAATGGCGAATGGATGGTCAGGCGCGATCCCTATTCGCCATTCGCCACTCACTATTCGCTCTCCTTACATCGGGCGGACTTCGACCACATCGGGGACGAAGTGCCGCAGCAGATTCTGGATGCCGTGCTGCAGCGTCGCGGTCGAGGACGGGCAGCCGGAGCAGGCGCCCTTCATGTTGAGATAGACGACGCCATCCTTGAAGCCGCGGAAGGTGATGTCGCCGCCGTCATTGGCGACCGCAGGCCGCACCCGCGTCTCGATCAAGTCCTTGATCTGCGCGACGGTGTCGGCATCTTCGTCATTGAAGAACTCGTCTTCCTCATCGAGCGAATCGTCGCCATCGACACTGCCGTCGGCGAGCAGCGGCGCGCCGGACATGTAGTGCTCCATGATCGCGCCGAGGATTGCGGGCTTCAGATGCTGCCAGTCGCCGTCGGCCTTGGTCACGGTGACGAAGTCGGAGCCATAGAACACGCCGGTGACGCCGGGCACGGCGAACAGCCGTTCGGCGAGCGGGGAGCGGACGGCGGCTTCAGGTGTCGCAAATTCCATGGTGCCGCTCGCGAGCACGGTGCGGCCCGGAATGAACTTCAGGGTGGCGGGATTGGGAGTAGCTTCGGTCTGGATGAACATTTGTTTTCTCCGGCGTCGCCGGTTCAAGGCCGGCGCGTGGGGTTCCCTTAGCAGATGGCGACGGCGAACGCACGGATCAAGGCGGGAACCGTCGGTTCCGACGATTGATCAAGGGGTTACGATAGCGAATCGATCTCTTCGTCGGTCAGTCCGCCGGGCACGATGGTGACGGGAATCGGGAACTCGCCCATGATCTTGGCCATGGTGGTGATGATCGGACCCGGGCCTTCCGGCCCCGGATTGGCCGCCAGCACCAGGATCGAGATGTCCTCGTCCTTGTCGATGACGTCGAGGACCTGCTCGGTTGGATCGCCCTCGCGAATCACCCGCTCGGGCGTGATCGCGGCAATCCCGTTGGCGCGCCCGGCGGCGCGGTCGAGCGCCTCGTTTGCCGCTTCCTCGGCCTCGGCACGCATGATGTCGGCCACCCCGAGCCATTGCTGGTTCTGGTCCTCGGTCTCGATGACGCGCAGCATCACGACGCCGCCGCCGACCCGGATCGCCCAGCGGCTGGCGTAGTAGACGGCGCGGTCCCATTCGGCGCTGTCGTCAACGATGACAAGGCATTTCGGCTTGTGACCAGATTCGTAGCTTCGTCGCTGGGTGGTCATGCATGTCCCGGTGCATTATTGCCAAGCAGACTTATGCTGCCACACCCCCTCGGCTTTTGGGAGAGGGTGCGAGAGCAATCGATGTTGATCGCCTATCGCTGCCGGATGAAGCCGACGACGTCCTTCGCGGCGCGCATGGTTTCATCGGCGATCACGCGGGCGCGGTTGGCGCCGTCGACCAGGATCTGATCGACATGGCCGGGGTCGGCGACCAGCCGCTTCATTTCGGCCGCGATTGGCGACAGTTTCGCAACGCAAACGTCCACCAGCGCGTTCTTGAAGCTGGAGAACTGGCCGCCGCCGAAATCCTTCAGCACGGCCTGCTTGCTGATGCCGGCGAGCGCTGCGTAGATGCCGACGAGATTGTCGGCTTCGGGCCGGGCCTCCAGCCCCTTTTCCTCTGATGGCAACGGCTCCGGATCGGTCTTCGCCTTGCGGATCTTCTGCGCGATGGTGTCGGCATCGTCGGTGAGGTTGATGCGCGAATTATCAGAGGGTTCCGACTTCGACATCTTCTTGGTGCCGTCGCGCAGGCTCATCACCCGCGTCGCCGGTCCCGTGATCAGCGGCTCGGGCAGCGGGAAGAACAGGCCGTCGGCAAGGCCGTGGCCGCGGATCGAGTCGCCGAAGTCGTTGTTGAACTTCTGTGCGATGTCGCGTGACAGCTCGAGATGCTGCTTCTGGTCCTCACCCACAGGCACGTGGGTCGCGCGATAGAGCAGGATGTCGGCCGCCATCAGCACCGGATAGTCGTAGAGACCGACGGAAGCGTTCTCGCGATCCTTGCCGGCCTTCTCCTTGAACTGGGTCATCCGGTTCAGCCAGCCGATGCGGGCGACGCAGTTGAAGATCCAGGCAAGTTCGGCATGGCCCGCGATCTGGCTCTGGTTGAAGACGATGTGCTTCTTCGGGTCGATGCCGCTCGCAATGAACGCCGCCGTCACCTCGCGGGTGTTGCGCGTCAGCTCCGCCGGGCCGCCCCAGACATCAACGCCCTGCGTGATCGCGTGCATGTCGACGACGCAGTAGATGCAATTGTGCGTCTCCTGCAGCTTGACGAAGTTGACGATGGCGCCGAGGTAATTGCCGAGGTGCAGATTGCCCGTCGGCTGGACGCCTGAAAAAACCCGTTCCACGAACGCCATGGTGTCAATTCCCGGAAAATGCCGCTTCGGCGGGGTCGTTTGCCATTTTGGAGCTATCGGCGCAAGTCAGGCGGGACGGTTTTGCCTGATCGCGGCGACTGCCTCGCGCCAGCCGATCACGCCGAACAGCTTCAGGAACAGGCCATAGCTCGCCATGGCGGCCAAAATCACCACGAACAGCAGCACGGCCTGCACGGGCCCGCGCGATCCCGCGGCCAGCGGCGCGAACTCCTGCAGAAGCCACAGCAGCGCGCCCATGGCGAGCGCCGCCACGCAGATGCGCGGGAGCCGATCGCGGGCCTCCGTATCGATCGCGAAGCCGAATGTCGCGCCGCCCTTCCGGATCAAATAGAGCGCGTTGCTCCAGGCTCCCAGCGTGATGCCGGCAGCAATGCCGCGCGTGCCGAAAGAGTGGCGGAGCAGGAACGCGGCGACGATCGCCACTACAATGGCGGTCAGCGCGCCCAGGAGTGGCGTGCGGGTATCCTCGCGGGCGAAGAAGGCCGGCGACAGCGCTTTCACCAGCACATGCGCGGGCAGGCCGAGCGCAAGCCAGGTCAGCGCATGCGCAGTGGCCGTGGCGTCATGCGCGGCAAACGCGCCGTGCTCGAACAGGATCCGCACCACCGGGTCGCTCAATACGATGAGGCCAAGCGTCGCCGGCAAAGCGAGTCCGACCGCCAATTCCAGGCCGCGCGATTCCACGCGCGCGATGGCGTTTCGGTCACCGCTGTGCAGCGCGCGCGTCATTTCCGGGATCAGCACCGTGCCCATGGCGACGCCGACGATCCCGAGCGGCAGTTCGATCAGGCGGTTGGCAAAATAAAGCCAGGAGACGGCCGACGGCGATTTGGAGGCGATCACGGCGCCCGCCACCATCAGCCATTGCGGCGCGCTGCTTGCGATCATCCCGGGGACGGCCTTGCCGAGGAAGCCGCGCATGTCCTTGTCGAAGGAGATGCGGAGCGGCGTTGCCGCGCGGCCGCCGCGCAGCACGAGGATCGACAATTGCAGAAGTCCCGCAAGGCCGACGGTCGCCGCGACGACCACCGCGGCATGCGCGGCGTCCCCCCGCCATGTCAGCAGCACGGCCATGACCGCGATCAGCGCGATGTTGAACAGCAGCGGCGAGAATGCGGTGAGCGCAAAGCGCGCTTGCGCGTTCATGAGCCCCATCATGACCGTGACGGGTCCGGCGAAGGCGAGATAAGGCAGCATCAGCCGCGCATTGTTGACGGCAAGGTCCAGCGTTTCGCGGCCGACAAATCCCGGCGCCAGCGCCGCGATCACCAGCGGCATCAGCAAGCCGATCAGGACCGACGCCACGATCAGCGCGGCGCTGATGGTCCCGAGCACGCGACCGGCGAAGGCCGCGGCGGCCGCTGCGCCTTCGGTCTCGCGCAGGCGGAGCCACGCCGGTATCAGCGCGGCGTTCAGCGCGCCCTCGGTCAGGAGCCGCCTGACCACATTGACCATTTGAAAGGCAACCAGGAACGCATCGGCAACCGCGCCGGCGCCCAGCAGCGCCGCGATGATGGAATCGCGGGCAAAGCCGAGCAGCCGTGAGGCCAGCGTTCCCGAGGAGACGGTGAGGAAAGAGCGGATCATATGACTTCTATATAACAGCCACCTGGCTTGCTGGCGCCATGTTGATCTGGTACGGCGCAGCCTTCTCAATCGCTCGAAGGATGGATAATGGCCGACGCAAAATATGACGTTCTCGGGATCGGCAACGCAATTTTCGACGTCCTGGTGAGGACCGACGAGGCGTTCCTCAGTCGTCACGGCATGGCCAAGGGCAGCATGGCGCTGATCGACGAGGCCCGCGCCGGCGCGATCTACCAGGACATGGGCCCAGCGACCGAGATGTCCGGGGGCTCGGCGGCCAATACCATTGTCGGCGTCGCCAATTTCGGCGCCCGTGCGGCCTATGTCGGCAAGATCAAGGACGATCAGATCGGCCGGCTCTATGCCCATGACATCCGCGCCGCGGGCGTCGCATTCGAGACCAGGCCCGCCACCGATGGCCCCGCCACCGGCTGCTCCTATATCCTGGTGACGCCGGATGGCGAGCGCACCATGAACACCTATCTCGGCGCCGCGCAAGATCTGACACCGGCCGATATCGATGAAGCGCAGATCGCGGCGTCCCGCATCGTCTATCTCGAAGGCTATCTCTGGGATCCCGCGAGCGCCAAGCAAGCCTTCGTCAAGGCGGCAACGATCGCGCATGCCGCAGGCCGCCAGGTCGCGCTAACCTTGTCGGATTCCTTTTGCGTCGATCGCTATCGCGACGAATTCCTCGAATTGATGCGCAAAGGCACGGTCGATCTGGTGTTCGCCAATGAGGCCGAGCTGCGCTCGTTGTACCAGACCGCCGATTTCGACAGCGCGCTGAAGCAGTTCCGCGTCGATGCGAAACTCGGCGTCGTCACCCGCAGCGAGAAAGGCTGCGTGGTGGCAGCGAAGGACGGCGTTACCGCCGTGCCGGCATTCCCGATCGAGCGGCTGGAGGATACGACCGGCGCGGGCGATCTCTTCGCCGCCGGCTTCATGTTCGGCCTCGTCCGCGATGCCGGCTATGAGAATGCCGGTCGGCTCGGCGCGCTCGCAGCCGCAGAGGTGATCCAGCACATCGGCGCGCGCCCGCAGACGTCGTTGAAGGAGTTGGCGCAGCAGAACAGATTGCCGGTTTAGCTCCCTATTGCTCGTCACGATTCTTTCCGTCGTCGTTGCGAGCGCAGCGAAGCAATCCACGTCTCCACAAGCGGCGCTATGGATTGCTTCGCTATGCTCGCAATGACGCGGGAGGCTTCCTGATTTGTCAAACAGCTCTCCGCTGTCGTCGTCCGCCACCGGGTCGGCCGAATGGCCGCCCGATGACAGGCTCTGGCGGATGATCCAGTATTCCAGAGGCGGTCGTGCTTGAGCCGAGAGGCCGCCGGATACTGGATGCCCCTTAGGTTCACGACACAAGTGCAACACCTGCTAGGGTGTTGCGGCGATGGGACAGTGTTACGGCCAGCTCAGCCTCGATGAGCGCATTGAGATTTACCGCCTGCATGCAGGCGGTAAATCTCAAAACCAAATTGCGTCCGCACTTGGCCGGGCGCCATCGACGATCAGTCGCGAACTTCGACGGAACTCCCGGCCCACCAAGGTTTGGGCGGGCGGCTACGAGCCTGTCCGGGCGCAGCAACTGGCCGAGCGCCGGCGGCGGTGGGATTGCCGCTTCAAGCTGGCGCGCCAGCCGCACCTGCGGGACCGCGTGGGCAAAGGCCTTGCGATGGGACATTCCCCCGAGCAGATCGCTGGCCGACTGGCGCTGGAACATGGTCGCGTGATCATCAGCCATGAGTCAATCTATCGCTTCATCTATCATCGAACAGCCCAGAAGGATTACTGGTATCGTCTGCTGCCGCGTCACAAAAAAATACGCGGGCGACGCGGACGCAGCCGCGCCAGCGTCATCAAGCACCGACGCTCGATCGCCGAACGACCCGTTGAGATCGAGGGCCGCGGAACGCCGGGCCATTGGGAGGCGGACTTCATGCTGTTCGCCAAATGCGGTCAAGGCTTGCTGGTTCTCCACGAACGACAAACCCGTTTCAACATCGTTCACCGCCCGCCCGATCGAAAGGCTGTTCTCACCGCTCAAACCATCACGCGTCAGCTCGGCAAGGTTCCGGCGGCGATGCGCCAAACCATCAGCTTCGACAACGGGAACGAGTTCGCCGAGCATCACAGGCTTCACCAAACCCTCGGCCTCCAAACCTTCTTCTGCGATCCCCACAGCCCCTGGCAAAAAGGCGGCGTCGAAAACTTCATCGGCCGGCTACGACGCGTCCTGCCGCGCAAAACCGACCTCAACCTCATCACCCCAGCTGACCTCAAGCGGCACATTCGCCGCCTCAACAACACCCCACGCAAATGTCTGGACTTCAAAACCCCCGCTGAGGCATTCTCCGAACTCAAATCAATCGTTGCACTTCAACCGTGAATCCATCCCCTGCCTTCGCGGGGCATGACGGTGGAGTGTGAGGAAAGAACGTGCTTCCGCATTCTCGCGGCATGATGTGCCCGAGGTTTGCATCTCGTTCCACCCTCTCATCGAACAGAGGGCGCAGGGAAAGCCGGGTGCAGGTTGCACCCGTGGGTCCCGTGCAACAAAAAGCACGGGGGTAGGACCACAGGTTCAACCGAAGCATTCCGGCTTTCC
>NZ_JCAMOQ010000069.1:0-36222 GCF_059512365.1 Bradyrhizobium sp. Ses1 | reverse complement strand
CACGGCTCCTCATCGCCTTCGCCAGATCATCCTATCCCCGTCGCAGAGCAATTGGTCGTGTGAGAAATACGGGCTAGACCTCCATGATCGCGAACGGCTCGACGATTTGTTCCAGTCGATGGAGGAGGCAAACGCGTGTTTTCTCGGCTATCCGTTTGCGAAGGGATTCAACTACGAACCGTTGTGGCGCTTCCTGAAGCTGACGGCCAACAACATCGGAGATCCATTCAAATCGGCGACCTATCGCGTCAGCTCGCGCACCTTCGAATGCGAAGTCATCGAATTCTTTGCGCGGTTGTTTCGGGCACGGTCGGACGAGTTTTGGGGCTATATCACCAACGGAGGGACAGAGGGAAACATCTATGGGTTGTATCTGGGCCGAGAGCGGTATCCGAACGGCGTCGCGTACTTTTCGCAAGACACTCATTACAGTGTGAGCAAAGGGGTTCATCTGCTTGGGCTCGAATACCGTGTCGTGCGTTCCGAGCCAAATGGCGAAATGAGCTATGACGATCTGTGGCAGCAGGCGGCCGGCGCGCGACATCGCCCGGCCGTTGTGGTCGCCAATATCGGCACCACAATGAAAGAGGGCAAGGACGATGCACGACGAATCCGCGCTGTGCTTCGAGACATCGGGATCAACGACGTTCATATCCATTGCGACGCGGCGCTGTGCGGACCGTACGCGCCCTTCTTGACGCCAAAACCGGCGTTCGATTTCGACGATAGAGCCGATTCCATCACCGTCAGCGGACACAAATTCCTCGGCTCGCCGATACCTTGTGGTGTGGTTCTCACGCGCAAGCAGCATGTAGAGCGCATAATGCGCGCGATCGATTATATCGGCACCTCGGATCCCGCGTTGAGCGGATCGCGCAACGCGTATACGCCGATCGTCCTCTGGTATGCGATCCGTAGTCTGGGTATCGAAGGGATCAAGCGCTCCTTCCATCAATGTGAGCAGCTCGCGGCCTACGCAGCCGAACAGCTGAATGCCCGTGGCGTGAGTGCGTGGCGTAATCCCAATGCGCTGACTGTCGTCTTTCCTCCTGTCGAAGAAAGCATCAAGACCAAGTGGCAGATTGCGACTCAGGATGTCAGCCACCTGGTCGTTATGCCGGGAACGACCAGACGCCAGCTCGATGCGCTAATCGAAGCGATGACGACCAGAAGGGTGAGTCTCGAAGAGGCTGACGTTCGTGGTGGCTGCGCATGGCGCGCTTAGCCCTAGCATCGGAGTAGGTGAGGTGCTTCAGAGTTATCGAACTTAACAACCCAGGCAACGAGCCTGATTGCGGTCTCTCCGACGCATGATGCCTAACAGCGGAGCAGAGGTAGTCCGGGCAGAGGATGTCGCGACTTTGCCGTTGCATGCCCGCGCTAGGCTTGGTATCGGCCGAACGTTCGGTGGTCCCAGACGAGGTGAGTGTCGGCTAAACCCTCAAACGCGCGCGCCAGGCGTTTCGGCCTTGTCAGTTCGCCGCAGAATCCGGCGCTGCTTACCAGGCCAACATTGGTGCGGTCTCATCGATCGGATCCGTCACCTTCGGCTAAGCACTGCCGACAAGAAATTGATAACGTGGCTGCGCGTTCTGGCGAACGTCGTCGACGCGATCATCTAGGCGGAGCACTGCCAGTATGGTTGCGGATCAAGCGGAAGAAGCAATGGCGACAAACGACCGTCGTTAGACGCAAAACCGGGTCATATCTTGTACGAGCATATCTCGGAGGACGCCGCGTTGGGTAAGGTCAAGCGAGCGGATCACAAGCGCCGAAGTAAGCTTAGGAAAGCACGCATGCCGGAGCGGCTTCCGAGTGCCGCTGCGGCGACCGCAAGGGCGCCGATCGATGAGAGAATGGGCGCTGCCATTCGACGTGCTCGGCTCGCGCGCGGACTTACGCTTGGCGATGTTGCACAGGCAACATGTATTTCAGTCCCGATGCTCAGTCGTTTCGAAACGGGGCAATCGGCGGTCACCATTGTGCTGCTTGAACGTATCTGCGCGAGGTTAGGTACGGACCTCTCGACCTTTTTCAGTGAGGTTGAGCAAAGGACGGGCGAGGCTCGACTCATCAAGGCCTCTGATCAAATGGAGGTCGTCCGCTCAGGTACCAAGTACGGGCACAGCTATCGTTTGCTCTCGTGTCAAAGGGGAGCACGGAAGGTTTTCGAACCCTTCCTCATCGATATAGACAAGCAGGGCGAAAGCTACGCGCGGTTTCGGCATCCCGGAACAGAATTCATTTATATGCTGAGGGGTAGAATGCAATATCGTCTTGAAGACAGAACCTTTCTCATCGAGCCGGGTGATGCATACACATTCTGTGCCAATGTTCTTCATGGCCCGGAAAAGCTGTTAGACGATCACATCCAGTTCATCACGGTCATGATATACGCAGAATGATAATAGGAACAGGTGACACGATGGGACGCAGTCGCCGCTCCGAATACGTCGGCTCCTGTGCAGTCAGCGCCAACGGCGCAATAGGACAACCGCTCGCAACTGCTTTCACTCTGCTCATTCAAAGCTCAGCGGCCCTCTACAATGTAGGCGAGCTTCCCTTCCAGATGGCGGGATCACCCAGAGAAGGCTAAGCACCGCCTTAATGTGGACCAGCGGTCGCTTGACCATACGCGCGAAGACGTGCCTGGGCTCGTTGTGGCGGTGGCGCCGGACGTGAGCTTGGCGTCGGGCGAGTTTGCGGCATTCTGTGTGGCCCACCTCAACAACGAACCGAGGATTGCTGCCATGGTAGTTTAGCTAGGGTGTGCGCTTTCGATAAGCTGATGCGATCTTAAACGGTTGCCGGTATCAGTGCTTTCTTGCAAAGGCGAGCTACCCACCGACAGAAGGCACGTGAGAGCTCGGGGTTATCACTGCGGTCGACCGCATAGGCCCGATACTGCATGCCGCTAGGAGTACGCGATCCTGGTATCACATGCAGAACGCCCCCACGCACCAGATCGCGGAGAATGATTT
This sequence comes from Bradyrhizobium sp. Ses1, assembly GCF_059512365.1. NCBI lineage: Bacteria > Pseudomonadati > Pseudomonadota > Alphaproteobacteria > Hyphomicrobiales > Nitrobacteraceae > Bradyrhizobium > Bradyrhizobium sp. Ses1. The sequence goes on along the minus strand of NZ_JCAMOQ010000069.1, from coordinate 33,241 downwards.
CGGGTGCCACCAGAAGGCATCGTCCGGTCATGACCGCCGGCAGGGCAAGGTAGTTGTGATCATATCGCGCTCCCGACTTTATGTCTTTTGAGCTCAGTTTCATCGCCCTTAGCCATGTGGGCAGTATGTCGGGCCGGGACGTGATGTTCAGAATCGGCAGCGAGCGAACAACCGACAGGCCTTTGCCATTGACGTGATTCGGAGAGCCCACGCATACGAGTTGCTCGTTGTAGAGTTCCCAATTGTCGGCCGGCTCGATTACGGATAGGTCGCGTGTAATCAAAACGTCGAAATCGTCGGAGGATGTCGGCAGGGATAGTGAACTAATCACGTCCACGGTTACCCCGCCCATCTCAGCGGAGAACGCCTGGAGGTTCGGAATCAGAAGCGAGTAGGCGAAGGTCGGAAGCGAAGTGCGCACCACAATCCGATTACCTTCCGGAGGGGGGCGGCGGCGCATCCTCTTGGCAGTGAAGCACACCGTATCCAGCGGTTCGGCGACCGTGTCCGCAAAGAGCCGTCCGAACTCTGTCAATCCGCTCCGCCCACCGCGCCGCTCCATCAGGTTTGTGCCCAGATACTCTTCCAGCACGGCTAGGTAGCGGCTGACCGAGCTCTGTGTCGTTCCCAAGGCATTGGCCGCGCGCGTTACGCTTCTTTCGCGGGCGATCATCACGAATGCCCGGATCGCGTTAAGGGGTACTCCTTCGTCTTCGGGGCCCATTTTTTAGTCCGGCAAGCGTTTCCGTGGCTCAGGTGATTTTGAGTTAAGCAAGATCCAAAGGGCAGCATTGGCTTCAAGGATGGTCCGGCTGACTAGTCAGGGCTACTTGGAGAACGTCATCGGAGGTGAACCTGGTCTCTCATGTAAGTTTTTGTCTAAATGACCTTCAGCATCGGAAAGACCCCGGAGCTCGTTGAAGCTCCGGGCAGTGGAGGGAGGAGCGCCCAACAGCGCGCTGCCGACATTTGCCAGGTATACTTAGCTCGGCACAGCGTGCGAATCACAAGCTCAGGTCAAGCGGACTAAGCAGAAATCGCCATCGCCGACCCAACCCGGTCGCGCAGCACGAATTTCTGAATCTTGCCGGTGGAGGTCTTGGGAAGCGAGCCGAATACAACAGCCTTCGGAGCCTTAAATCCAGATATGTGCGCCCGGCAGAAGCCAATGATTTCCGCCTCGGTAACGGTGGCGCCATTCTTCAGTTCGACAAAGGCGCAAGGTACCTCGCCCCATTTCGGGTCTGGCTTTGCCACCACAGCCGCAAGTAACACGGCGGGGTGCTTGTAGATCACATCCTCGACTTCGACGGATGAGACGTTCTCGCCGCCTGAGATAATGATATCCTTGTAGCGGTCCTTAATGATCACGTAGCCATCCTTGTCGAGCACCCCAAGGTCACCTGTGTGAAACCAGCCGCCTGCGAAAGCTTGCTTCGTAGCCTTCTCGTTCTTCAAATAGCCCTTCATCACAACATTGCCACGGATCATCACCTCACCCATGGTCTCACCGTCTTGCGGCACCTGGCGCATGGTTTCGGGGTCGAGCACCGTGACACTTTCCTGCAATGGATATTGCACACCCTGTCGGCGCTTTAGCATTGCGCGTTCTTCGAGCAGCAATTCATCCCAACCTGGTTGCTCGGCGCAAATCGAGGAAGGCCCAAAGACCTCGGTGAGGCCGTAAATATGTGTCAAGTTGATGCCGATCTTTTGTGTGCCCTCGATCACGGGAATTGGTGGAGCCGAGCCTCCGATTAACCCTATGATGCTCCGCTTAAGGTGGCCAGTAGGAGCGTCTGGCGCATTGATTAGCATGTTATAGACGATCGGAGCTCCGCAGATGTGGGTCACTCCGTGCTGCTCTATCAGAGCGAAAATCTTGGTCGGCTCGACTTTACGTAAACAGACGTTAATTCCAGCTGCCGCGGCAATAGCCCATGGAAAGCACCAGCCGTTGCAGTGAAACATTGGCAGTGTCCACAGGTAAACCGGGTGCTGGCCGAGATTGGCCGCCAGGATATTGCTGACCTCATTGAGATAGGCGCCACGATGATGGGTGACGACGCCCTTTGGATCGCCTGTGGTGCCTGAGGTGTAGCTGAGCGCAATTGCGTTCCATTCATCGTCACGATAGCGGGGGACGAACGCAGGATCGCCCAGCGCCAAGGCAGATTCGTAATCGATTTGCCCGATTGGACCGCCACTACTGTATGCCGCATCTTCGACGTCGATGACGTACGGCTTCGACCCCTTCATCAACTTGATGGCTTCGGCGATGACACCGGAGAATTCCGGATCAACTAGAATGACTTTCGCGCTCCCGTGATCGAGCTGAAAGGCAATGGAGGGCGGATCCAGCCGAACATTGAGCGTGTTCAGCACCGCTCCCACCATTGGCACGGCGAAGTGAATCTCAACCATCTCCGGCACGTTTGGGAGCATGGCGGCCACCGTGTCGCCTTCACCGATGCCGCACGCGGAGAGATAGGAAGCAAATCGTCGGCAACGGCTATAGGTCTGAGCCCATGTGAAGGTGCGATGCTTGTAAACGAGGCTGCGGAGATCCGGGTACACAGCTGCTGTGCGGCATAAAAAGCTTAGCGGAGTTAACGGCACGTAGTTGGCTTGATTTCTGTCCAGGCCGATCTCGTACGGATTCTGCTTCTCGCTCATCGGTCTCCTCCTCGGGTACTCCTGGCTGCCTGTTCGGACATCTGATCAGCGCCGGATCAGATAAGTCGCATCTCACCCCACCAAGGCATACGCTTCGATTTCGACGAGTTGCCAAGGACGCAACATCGAGGTGACTTGTACAAGGGTTGAAGCTGGCCGAATGGAGCCGAATGTTTCCAAATGGGCCCTTGCCACTTCGTCCGCATCGGCAATATCGCGAACGTACACCACGGTCCGGACGACATCGGTGAGCTCCGCGCCCGCTGCCTTAAGCGCGACCGAGATTGTCGTTAAAGCGGCTTTTGCCTGTTCATAAGCGCTGCGCCCTTCGAAGTCGGCTGGAGCGCATGTGCCGGATACGTGAACTTGGCCATGCTTCGCCACAGCTCGCGAATACCCAAAAACACCCTCGTATGCTCCACCTGAGGATATGTTTTTTCGGTCCTGTTGTGTTCTCGCGTGAGTAGCCATTTCACTTCCCTCAGAGTCATGTGACATCACAGCGGTACCGACGGATCCGAGCTTGTATGACGAAGCTGGAAAACCCGGCGACGAAGCCTTGTCCATGCTAGTGCGATCTAGTTCGATCTTCTGCTTTCCGACCACTCGGAGAGCGATCGTCCTTCTCACCACCCCGCGATGCGAGCTACGCAAAGCGTGTCCTCGTCCGACACGGTCCCGGCGTATGGGCAGAGTGCCGAGCTTCGGTTGCTCAAATTGTTCCTTCAATACGTCAATCGACCGATTGTGCCGCGATCGCTGAGAGCCCCGCGAGACCAGGCAAATGCCCAAAGATTGGCGAGGCCCGACGCGGTAAGTGCTGAGCGTCGTGCCCCGACCTCCGCATGTTCGCCCTGCATGTGGCCATTTCACCTCCGTCAAAATCCTGCAACGTCGCGGGCGCGGTACCATGCTTCAACCACGGGTACCGCAGGTTTCGCGAAGGCGTGCAAAACATGGCTCGGAAAGGTCAGCTCATCAAATGCCGATCGACCTTCCGCCTTTCCGAGCATCTGGAGCGCAATCCGTCGCCCAAAATGCGTGGAGCGAGAAACCCCGGTTCCGCAATATCCCATTGCGTAATGGATCCCATCGGGGGTTCGACCCAAGTGCGGAAACTCATCAAATGTGTAACCAATAAGACCGCTCCAGGCGTAGGAAATCTTCACATCTCTCAACACCGGAAACGTCCGCAGTACATCGCGCGCGAGATGGGAGTACGCGGCGAGGGCGGAATCGCCAGCGAAATGGTTTGCGCGTCCGCCCCATATCAGTCGATTCTCGCTTGGTGCCGGGCGGAAATAGAAGAACACACGGTTGGTGTTACCGTACACGCGCCTTCTTGGCATCAACTGGCTAAAAATCTGCTCTGGAATCGGCTCGGTAGTCAGTTGCGCCGAGCGGATTGGAACGATCCGCTTTCGAAAGAATCTGCCGACGTTTTTGGTGTAGCCGTTCGTCGAAACCAGGATGTCTCTGGCCTTAATCTGAAAACCATCGAAGTGTAGCGTATGTTCAGCACGTCCGGTCGTGATCCCGAGTACGGGCGCATGACCATGAACCATAGCACCAGCTTCGATGACGCGGTTAAGCAGACCCGCATGGTACTTGCCCGGATGAAGGCTCGCGTCGTTCGGTAGTAGCGATCCGCCGTGAAACAGATCCGAGCCGATCTCCTTGTGTTGCTCGTTTCGGCTGATCATGCAGGATTCGACGCCAACGTAACGCTTCAGATCCTCCATGTCGCGGGCCATATTATCGTAATGCTCTGGACGCATCGCGCCACGGAAGCGCCCGCAGCGCGTAAATGAGCAGTCGATATTCTCTTTTCGGATCAGAGCTTCGATCCCGTCGAGCATCTCGATTCCTTCACGAAGCAGCTCGACGGCTTTTCGTTCGCCTTTCATTTGGATGAGAGTCTTCACCCGAAACTTCTGATTTCCGCTGCCAACCTGGCCGCCGTTGCGAGTGCTCGCACCAAAGCCGGGCGCGCCAGCGTCAACGACCACAACGTGCCGTCCCGCGCGAGCGAGGATCAAAGCGGCAGAAAGTCCAGTGAAGCCCGCTCCAATGACGACAACGTCGGCTTTCTTAGCGGGGGTTGCCCAAGGCCCGGTGATCGGGGGCGCCGCGCGCCACCAGAATGGGATCGCCGGCGTTGACCAGTACTTTGCCCAGCCTTCCGCGAGCTCCCATAGGCGAATTCCTATCGGCTCATCTTCGGCATTGGCGATCTTGACGGAGCGTGACACCTGACATCCTTTTTCGGCGACTTGCATATGATAAAAATGACTTGCAGGAAATGCAAGACATCAATACAAGCGTCGCTGCCGGCATGGGCAACTCGTCAGACCTAGTGCAACATGGCGAGGAGCCGATCAAAGGAGAAGTCCAAATGCATCTGCCGAACGCGTGGACTGGCGCAATGGCACCAGGAAGCCTTGCTACCCCCAAGCAGCTAGACCTAGCTGAGGCTCAAGCTTTCCTGATGCAGGCGGGTGTCCGGTACGTACTCGCGCAATTCGTCGATCTACATGGGGTCGCAAAGAGCAAAGCCGTTCCAGTGCAACACCTAGAAGGTGTTTTGACGGAAGGCGCCGGTTTTGCTGGTGGGGGCGCGTGGGGGCTTGGCATGCTTCCCCATCAAGCCGAATACATGGTGGTTTGCGAGCTCGATACGTTGATGGTGACCCCATGGGCGCCGGGATATGCGCGCATGATGGGCGTCGGTACTGTGAAGGGGGCGGCGCATCCAATCGACACGCGTAACGTTCTGAAGAAGCAGGTCGCGCGACTTGCTGAGCGCGGCTGGACATTCAATACAGGCCTCGAGCCTGAGTTCATTTTGCTGCGACGCGAGGCGGACGGGAGGCTGTCGCCATTTGATGGCACCGATACGCTCGTCAAGCCCGCATATGATTACCGCGGCCTCATGCGTGGGCGAAGCTTCCTTGAGCGCGTGACGGAATGTCTACAGGCCGTCGGGATTGACGTCTATCAAATCGATCATGAGGACGCGAACGGACAGTATGAGATCAACTTCAAATACGCCGATGCGCTGAAGACGGCAGACCAGGTTGTCTTCTTCAAGATGGCAGCCTCAGAAATCGCGCATGATCTCGGTGCGATCTGCTCCTTCATGCCCAAGCCGCGCAGCAACTCGACCGGCAGTGGCATGCACATCCATTGCTCGATATCGGATGGGGGCGGGCGCAATCTCTTTCATGAGGACGCAGACCCGAACGGAATGGGCTTGAGCAGGCTCGCATATCATTTCTTAGGCGGCGTGCTGGCGCATGCGAAGGCGCTAACGGCGATCCTGGCGCCGACCGTGAACTCCTACAAGCGTCTTGTCGTTGGTCGCACCGTGTCCGGCGCGACATGGGCTCCAGCCTTTATCGCCTATGGCGACAATAATCGCACCGCGATGGCGCGGATACCCTACGGCAGGCTTGAGATTCGCACTGGCGACAGCAGCATGAATCCGTACCTCGCAACTGCTGCGCTCATTGCCGCGGGTCTTGATGGCATTGAACGTGAGCTCGACCCTGGGGCGCCCAGAAACGTCAACTTCTATGGTCTCTCACTGGAAGCAATCAAGGAGATGGGCGTAGATCTGCTGCCGCAGACGCTCAGCGAAGCACTCGATGCCCTCGAGGCCAATCGATTGTTTGCCGGCGCTCTCGGTGAGCCGGTCATTAAAGAGTTCGTGTCGCTGAAGAGGTCGGAGTGGCTGGAATACCACCGCCACGTGTCCGATTGGGAAGTAGAAAGATATCTCAGCTTCTTCTGATCTCACCTGTGCCGGAGAGCATGATGTGTGGAATTGCAGGCCTATTCATCAAAGGAACCCGACTTCAGCCGCAACTCGGCGAGTTGCTTGCGTCAATGACCTCGACCTTGTGTAGCCGGGGGCCCGATTCGGCCGGTTTTGCGCTCTACACGGCAGATGAGCCGGGAATGACAAAACTTACCCTGATCTCTGTAGGGGGAAGGTCGGACTTCGAAGCACTCGCAGTCATGCTCTCACGATCAGTAGGCGCTCCGGTTTCGGTGACAAGCCGGTACACGCATGCCGTTTTGACCGTGCCAACGGAGCACGTGAGCCTCTGCCGCGATTGGCTACTTGAGAATGCTGAGGATGTTCGGATTGTCAGCGAGGGGTTCAATCTCGAGATCTACAAGGAGGTCGGCTATCCTGACGAGGTCGCACGCGCGTTTGATATTGCCTCTGTTTCTGGCACGCATGGCATCGCCCACACCCGCATGGCGACCGAGTCCGCAGTGACCACGACGGGCGCTCACCCGTTTTCGACCGGACCCGACCAATGCCTGGTCCACAACGGCTCGCTCTCCAATCATGCATCTCTTCGGCGTGAGCTTCAGCGCGACGGTATCGTCCCGCAGACGCAGAACGACACCGAAGTGGCCGCCGGCTACCTAACGCGCGAGTTGAAGCGCGGGAGAACGCTCGAAGAGGCTCTACAGTCAAGCCTAAGCGACCTCGATGGGTTCTTCACTTTTGTTGTTGGCACAAAGACCGGGTTCGGCGTGTTGCGCGATCCAATCGCTTGCAAGCCTGCTGTGATGGCCGAAAACGATGACTATGTTGCGTTCGCATCCGAGTATCGGAGCCTGACATCCCTGCCAGGGATCAAAAGCGCGCGGGTGTTCGAACCGAAGCCCGCAACACCTTACTTCTGGGAGCACTAGGGATGAATCAGATCGACATCAGCACATGGTCAGAACGCGATCTCAATCAGCTCCGCTCGTCTAATTTCATTCGCCAGATTGATCTTCTGACGATGCCGCTTCGTGATCTCAACGCGATATTGCAGGCGCTCGGCAGGAGTACGAATACGGACGAAGCATCCTTTCGGGTCCTGAACCCGAATGGAGCGCACGCGATTGCGGTCGGCATCGATGCGCCTGTGGATGTCGAGATCGCAGGCCACGTGGGCTATTATTGTGGCGGTATGAACAAGTGGGCCAGCATTGTCGTCGACGGAAATGCCGGCCAGGGCGCCGGTGAGAACATGATGTCCGGCCTGATCCACGTGAAAGGCGATGCCAGCCAGTGTGCTGGCGCGACCGCGCATGGCGGCCTTCTATTGATCGAGGGAAATGCGAGCGCCCGCTGTGGCATTTCCATGAAGGGCGTGGACATCGTCGTGAAGGGCCACATCGGACATTTGTCGGGCTTTATGGGGCAAACCGGGCGCTTGGTTGCCTTTGGCGATGCCGGGGACGCTTTAGGCGACTCAGTTTACGAGGCCCGCATCTACGTTCGCGGCAAAGTGGAGAGTCTTGGCGCGGATTGCATCGAAAAGGAGCTGAAGGACGAGCATCGCGCCGAGCTCTTCGCGCTCCTCAAGCAGGCTGGAGAGGCTCACAAGATCGATGTGTCGGAATTCCGACGCTATGGATCTGCCCGCAAGCTCTATAACTTCCACATCGACAATGCCGGGGCTTATTGATGAACGCGATCGAGAGAACGTGGGGGTATACTCCACCGCGCCCGTCCGCCACTTTTGACGCATATGCGATTGCAGAAATACGGCGCGCCGCCGCGACAGGTATTTACGATATTCGCGGTGGCGGCACCAAGCGGAAGGTGCCGCATTTCGATGATCTTCTGTTCCTGGGTGCATCAATGTCGCGCTATCCCCTGGAGGGCTACCGCGAGCGCTGTGACACCAGTGTGGTCCTTGGCGCGCGTTTCGCCAAGAAGCCAATTCAGCTCGCGATTCCGGTCACCATCGCAGGGATGAGCTTTGGCGCCCTGTCGGCCCAGGCAAAGGAGGCGCTCGGCAGAGGAGCAAGTCTGGCGGGCACGTCTACGACAACGGGCGACGGAGGCATGACGCCGGAGGAGCGGGGGCAATCCAAGACGCTCGTGTACCAATATCTGCCGTCTAGATACGGCATGAACCCGGACGATCTGCGCAAAGCGGATGCGATCGAGATCGTCGTAGGGCAGGGTGCCAAACCCGGGGGTGGTGGCATGCTGCTTGGGCAGAAGATTTCCGATCGCGTCGCAAGAATGCGGTCGCTCCCAATGGGAATAGATCAAAGATCCGCTTGCCGCCATCCGGACTGGACTGGGGCAGATGATCTGGAAATCAAGATACTCGAGCTGCGCGAACTGACCGGCTGGGAAAAGCCGATCTATCTAAAAATCGGTGCAAGCAGGCCGTATTACGACGTTGCCCTCGCTGTGAAAGCCGGGGCAGACGTCGTCGTCCTCGACGGAATGCAGGGTGGTACCGCCGCGACGCAAGATGTCTTCATCGAGCATGTCGGAATACCGATTCTAGCTGCGATCCGCAGCGCGGTGCAGTCATTGCAGGACCTAGGTCAGCATCGAAAGGTGCAATTGATCGTCTCGGGCGGAGTTCGCAGCGGCGCCGATGTCGCTAAGGCTCTTGCCCTTGGGGCGGACGCGGTGGCGATTGGGACTGCGGCGTTGATTGCGCTTGGTGACAACGACCCCCGCTATGAGGACGAATACCGTGCGTTGGGGACCACCGCGGGCTGCTATGATGATTGGCACGAGGGCAAAGATCCGGCAGGGATCACCACCCAAGATGCCGTTCTCGCAGCGCGACTCGATCCGGTGCTCGCTGGCCGTAGGCTTGCGAACTACCTCAAGGTCATTACTCTCGAAGCGCAAACGATCGCGCGTGCGTGCGGCAAGAGCCGGCTGCACAATCTGGAGCCGGAAGACCTTGTGGCCCTGACCGTCGAGGCCGCGGCCATGACACGGCTTCCGCTGGCGGGAACAAGTTGGATACCGGGCGCTTAGCCTCTGCTCTCTTTGGAGATCGAAGAGCTGTCTACCAGACGTCGCGGCCGTGAGCGCGTTTGCAAGGTGTCTCGGCGAGCAAAAGCCCCTCGGACATGGCCCGGCCGGCGAGCTGTGCCCGCGAGACACAGCCCATCTTCGCAAGGATATGCTCGATGTGAGTTGAGACGGTGCGCGGTGATACGAACAACTGCTCCGCAATCTGCGGATTGGAGGCTCCGGTTGCAACCAGATGCAAGACCTGGATTTCTCTGAGCGAGAGATCATATGGCCACGGAATTAGCTCTTCCGTAACTAACACCATATTGCGCTGGCAAGGTATGATTGCGACGCGGTGGCAAAGGCTACCCTCATCGGCCCATACGAATCGCCGGGGCGTCCAAGGCCTGAGCTTTTCCAGCAGCAGTCGGCGCAGGGCGCCCCCTTCACCTAGATGTGGGCCCGGTGCGCGCGATAGAAGGTCAAACGCTGCGCCACTCGAGGATATGACGAGCGCAAAAGAATTGGGCGCCACGCCTTCGGCCAGAAGGCGCGGCGTACGCAGCTGATCGCATAGCTCCGCCAAAATGGGGCGGAACCGTTGGATAATTTCTCTGCGCTCATCGGTTGCTGCGGCCGAAGAGGTCCAGCTCAGATGAAACGCTCCGACGTAACGCCCCTCGGGCAGCCGCAAACACATTGTCGCGCCTTCCTTAAAGCCCGAAGGGATGAGATGCTCACGTGCGGATAGTGTTTCTGGAAACCAAAGATTCCAATCGCGCTCACAGTCACGCCAGCGTAGCGCGCGCGGATCGTCCCGATGCGCGATTGCAAATGCTGGGTTTTCTCTTACGAACTCATCATTGATATGGGCGAGTACTGAATCGGAGTAGCCATCACTGGCGAGTGCCTGATGTCGATGGCTCTGTGACAGTGGATCCCACGCGCTAAGGGTGAAAGCAGAGCACCGCACCAGGTCGCGAAGAAGGCGCGTGACCTCCGATGCCTTATCGATCAGTTCCGCCCCCCCATCGAGCGATGTCGCCTGCCAGGGGACAATCACCGAACTTGCAAATCCTGCGCTCACTGCTCCTCTCCTTAAGGTTTGTTCCGGAAGGAGCCAGCCGGGAGTGTTCGGGTCATGCTAGTGTTTCTTGAGCGAATGTCGTGCCGCTTTATTGGGATAGAACGGCTCCAAGCTGCTCGTTTCTTGGCCAATTTACGACAGATCAGACCCGATGGCACTGGCTATTCACCCGTTCGGTGACATGAATGAGGCCGGACTCGATGAGGGGCGCTGTTCATGATTGGCAACGGGCAGTCGGCTCGCAAAGTGGTGGCTATAGGAAGTTGAACGCCCCTTTGAGAGCTGCCGCATCAAACCCTGCCAAGTTCTTCGGCACCTGATCAGCCGCGCGCCGCTCGCTGACATCCGCAAAATCGGTCAACTGACGTATTGAAGCAAGGTCTTGCGCATCCGAAGCTTGGTGATCGCAGCACTTGATTTCGAAGTGCAGGGGACCGCATTCGGAGAGCTCGCTCTTTCGTTAGCACGCAGCGCACAGCTTCATCAAGTGCGACAGTAAAAGGATGATCGAACGAACAGCTACGATAAAGGAAAGAGGAGGCAGCAATGTCCCACTGCTCCGAACATCTGAAGCATGGCAAAGCCACCCGATGTGCAGTCTGTGATGGCAGATTTGGTCTCATCCGATACTGCTCGTGGCGAACGCCCCTTTGCTCCAAGAATTGCGTCGATCGTTTCAGAGCTCGCCGAGAAGGTGACCGCAACTGGGTGGGCCGGCTCCAAAGCGCCCTCGATCACCTGTCAGAGCACCGCGCGAGGGCTTCATGACATTCCCAATCTCGCAACTTGGCAACGAATATTTGGAGGCAACACGGACTTTACCCGCACTGCTCAAAGCCAAGACAGACCGAGCGATTGCGCTCAGCTTAAGGCCTGCGATTACCAGCGGCGGGTTGAGCAAGCACACGTTTGGCCGCAGCCGGCCGGCTGATCGCTGGGATCTAATAGACAAGGCGATCGGCACTTCGGACCTAAGTTGGCGTGAAGCGCCGTCGGCGACGGTGCAATTCTGCGTCCGACGCTCTGATGACGCTGAAGGCGATGCTGGTACTGGCGAACGGCCGGTTGCCGCCGCGAAACCCCAGGGCTCGGTTCTATTACAGTTGCATGAAGTAAAAATGACTTGCAGGAAATGAAAATCGCAGATACGGTTTTGTGATCGGTAGGTGCAGCCCGGGTCTTGCCGATGTCGCGAACTACAGGAGGAGGGTGTTCAGATGACTTTAAAGTTGACCAGGCGGGCAGTGACTGCAGGGCTCAGTGCATCTATCGCAATGCCGTGGATTGCACGGTCTTTCGCCTTTAGTGGCAAGCCCATCGTTCTTGGCGTTCCGGCGGCGCAAACGTCGGCCGCAGGTGTCGCCGACCATCTCGATTTTGTTCAGGGGACGACCCTGGCCATGGAAGAGATCAATGCGGCGGGAGGAATTCTTGGTCGCGAGCTGAAGCTATTTACGGTCGACATCGATGTGCTCTCACCGGAGAGCAGCAAGCAAGCCATCGCTGCATGCGTCGATGCCAATGTAGATGCGGTTTCCTTTGCATTCACTCTGGTGCCGATCCCGGCAATTGATGCGTCGGCCAAGTACAAGTGCCCCCTGCTTTATGGAAATGCCCAGCGCGCCGGTGCCGAAGCGGTCAAGAAGAATCCGAGCAAATACAGCCACGTGTTCCAGACCGCCCCATCCGAGGTCAACTACGGCTGGACTTTTCCACTCTGGTTGGAGCACGAGGAGAGGCGCGGAGTCTGGAAGCCGAAGAACCGGAAGGTTCACATCATCCAGGAGCAGGTCGCTTATTGCCAAACGATTTCCAAGGCGGCGCAGGAAGCGATCAAGGGCCAAGGAAAATTCGAGGTCGCTCGGATCACCGACATCCAATATCCAGTTCAAGATTGGGCTCCAGTCATTCGGGAGATGAAGGAGGTGGGTGCCGCGGCGATCATGGTCGATCATTGGGTCGCCGCCGAATATGCTGCGTTCTGTAAACAGTTCGTTGCCGACCCCGTTCCGAACTCGCTGGTCTATCTGCAGTACGGCCCTTCACAGCCCGAGTTTTTGACGCTGGCGGGCAATGCGGCGAACGGGTTTGCGTGGTCGACGACGATGGGCCTTTATGCCGACGAGAGAGGGCGCGAGTTCGCTCAAAAATACAAGAAGCGGTTCCCCGGAATTATGGGACTTGCCTATCCGGGAATCTCATATGACCACACCTACTACCTAAAGAAGGCGTGGGAAGCAGTCGGTGATCCCCGCAAATTCAAGGAAGTCTGCGATTGGATTCGCGCCAATCCGCTGCGTGGGGTTTGCGGCTATCTGAATACGGGCAACCCATATCAAGAAGGCGTACACTTCCCGAACAACCATGGTGACGAGATCCAGACTTCCGAATTCGAGAAGGGGATCGCTCAACTCTACTTCCAGGTCCAGAACGTAGAGCACAAGCTCATTTTCCCCAACGAGGTCTCCGAGGCGAAGCTTCAGCCTGCTCCTTGGTGGGTCTGATGTTGAGGCGCGCAAACCCAGGCGTTCAGCGGGGCGGAATTCCGCCCCAGGCCCTGTTTTCCTGCACTGGTATTCATCTCGACCTCGGCGGCCGCGAAATTCTCCGCAACATCAGCCTTGGCCTCGGAGTAGGTGAGGTGCTCGGAATCATCGGCCCCAACGGTGCAGGCAAGACGAGTCTGTTCGAGGTGTTGTCCGGACGCATGGCGCCCAAAAGTGGAGCGGTGACATTCCAGGGCGAAGATGTCACGGCCGTGCCGCTGCACGCACGCGCAAGGCTCGGAATCGGCCGAACCTACCAGACGCCGGTCATTCCAGACGAGCTGACAGTAGGCGAAACCTTCAAGGCCGCACGACAGGCGTTTCGACCTTACCTGACCAAGTTCGATGCAGAGTACGGCGCCGAGCTTGTTAACCTGAAAGTGGACGAGGACACGCCGGCTACGCAGCTGGAAACACTTAATCGCCGCAAGCTGCTCTTGGCGTGTCTGTTGATGCGTCGTCCGTCGCTATTGCTGATGGATGAGCCGGCGGCCGGCCTGATTAATTCCGAGGTCGACGAAATCGACTTTCTGCTCCGCTTACTCTCCAAAGAGATGAACATTGCCATCATCATCGTGGAGCACCGCATTGAGCTCCTGGCCACGATCGCCGATCGCGTCATGGTGATGGACGCCGGCGAGGTCATCTCTGAGGGTCTGATGAAAGATGTGCTTTCAGATCCGAAGGTGCACGCGGCCTATTTCGAAAACGTAGACGAGGCAGCTTGACATGAATCTGGTTCAGCCGCAGTTGACGCGAGCGGCGCATGCGTCAGTGCCACGGCGTGAGGTGCTGAACGTCTCCGGTCTGTCGGCCGGATATGGTCCCATGAGGGTCATCCACGATCTTGACCTGATCGTCAGCTCTGGAGAACGTATCGGCATCGTCGGCCTCAATGGTCACGGAAAGTCGACCCTGTTCTACGCGATTGCAGGGCTCACGGGTTGGCAACGCGGATCGATCAAGCTGAATGGAGTAGAGGTAGGGCGCACCCGCAGCCAAGGGCCCGGCCGGTACACCCACCAGATCGTGCGCGCGGGGCTAGCCCTCATTCCGCAAGGAGACGAGATCTTTCACGGCCTGACTGTGGAGGAGCATCTCGATTCCGGTGCATTCACGCCACGCGCCTGGCGCGAGCGGTCTGAGCGCAAGGATCGCATTCTCGAGATATTCCCGCCGTTGCGGAAACTCATGCACGTGCCGGTCGGCCGTCTTTCCGGCGGTGAACGCCGCATGGTTTCGATCGGCCGCGGTCTCATGGCGGAGGCCTCGCTGCTTCTCGTGGATGAACCATCGCTGGGACTCGCGCCGAAAATTGGCAAAGGCGTGATCGACGCGCTCATGGATATCGATCTCGGTACCTCCGCCATGGTCATCGCGGAGCAGAATGTCGCGCTATTGGAAGGACGAGTGGATCGCATCATCGGAATGCATGTCGGCAAGCTCAAGGGCGAGGCATCAGCAGCCCTGATGCTGCACGAATACGGCAAGGCATGAAAACATGGATCTCTGGTTCATTATTAGCAATACGATCGTCCTCGCCAGCATCTACGGCACGCTGGCGATCGGCGTTTCGATCACCTGGTCCAGTCTCGGGCTATTGAATCTTTCGTATGGATTCATCTTCGCCTTCGCAGGTTATGGCGCCTGGTTGTTTGCCCAGCACGTTTCAACTCTAGGGCCGGCGGTCCTTGCGGCCGGGATTCTCTCGGGCGCCTTGGGCGGGGTCATCGTCTGCGGGCTTGCCTTCATTCCAATTCACGACAAACCGAACTTCACGACCCGTGGGCTGATCGCAACGCTCGCGATCAATCTGATTGGCACCCAGGCCCTGTTGTGGTGGTTCGGTCCGCGCTCGAAGAGCCTGCCGGAGATCTTTGGCAGTTGGAAGCTGTCGTTCTCGGGGATGGTGCTGACAGCCGACAAGGTCGGAAATGTCCTTGCGTCTGTCTTGATGCTTGTTGCGGTGCTGCGATGGATGCGATCAAGCCGCCGTGGACTGGAAATCCGCGCCATGATGATGAACCCGCATGCGGCCTCCATTGTCGGTATCGGCGTTCGGCGAACCTCATTCTATGTGATGGCGATTACTGGAGGCCTGGCCGGGCTTGCTGCGGTTCTGCTCTCGCAAACCTACTACATCTCGCCGTTCGGCGGTCTGACGGCGATGATCAAGGCAGTGAGCATCGCGCTATGCGGTGGGCTTGGAAGCGTCCAGGGTGCCGTGCTTGCCGCCCTCGTGCTGGGCCTCAACGAGGCAGTGACGACCGTTTCGATCGGCGGGCGTTACGTCCTGATCACCCAATTTCTCTTGATCATCGCCATTCTGCTGGTCCGCCCGCGCGGTATCGCCGGCATCCTCGACAGGGCGAGGGAGGCTTAGTCAATGACCGCAGGCAATCTAAGCAAGGCCAAATGGCGCAATCCTCGGTTCACGTGGGACCCGACGCAGGAAGTCGAGGAGTTGCCGACTGTTCCGTTCCGCAGCCATCAGGAGATCTGGGAAAGCACGCGCGTGTCGAAGACCAGGCTGCTTCCCGTGGGCCGGCTGCGCTACTACTACAAATGGCCCGGGCACGGAAGTGCTGTCTGGAATCGGTCGCGTTACTGGCCGACGCGCCGACGGGTACTTCGCATTCGCAGCGAGTATAATGTTAAGAGCTTGCGCCGCGAGAAGACCATCGTCGACAAGCGCCCGATCTGGTGGGTGATGGGCCTCATTGCGCTTGCTCTTCTTCCGTTGCTTGCGCCTGCGCAGCTCCAAAATACGTTGCTCACCGCTGGTGCGACATTCGGTATCTATGCTGCCATCAATCTGTGCTGGATGCTGGTGATCGGGACCGCTGGGATTTTCTCCCTGGCCACTTATGCTGTGGTTGGTACTGCTGCGTTCTTTACGGCATACCTGTCCATCCAGCTCGGCCTACCCTGGTGGTTACTGCCGCCCGTGGGGGCTGTTGTCGGATTAATTTTCGGCGGAATTATTGCACTTCCAGCAACGCGATTGGATGGCTTCTATTACGCGCTGCTCACTCTTGGTCTGAACGAACTGTGCCGGGTGTATTTTGTCACGTCCAAGGAATTCGGCGCCGCGACGGGCGGGCTCTATGGTGCTCCGACGTACATACCGCAAGATTGGTCCCAGGCTGGGCAGCTGCAAATCGCCTACTACGCGTGTCTTGCGCTGATGATTCTGGCCCTGCTGCTTTATCGGTTCGTGAACGGCCGTCGGCTGGGGCGCATATTGAGAATGGCCCCGGAAAAGCGGGAGGCGTTCGCTGAAGCAACCGGTGTCAACTTTCGTCAGGCGCGCGTGCATGTCTTCCTGATCTCCTCCGTTGCGCTCGGCTTTATCGGAGGCTTCTACTCAGCCAATTTTAGCGGCGTGGCGTTCTCGATATTCAACTTCGATACCGTATTGCTCGGATTGGCGATGCTCGTCATCGGCGGCATCGGCAGAGCGGAAGGCGCAGTTGTCGGCACACTCATTGTAGTGTTCTTCGACAAGGTTCTGATCACGCTTGGCCCGTTACGTCTGATCATCATCGGCCTGATCATGTTATTCGTCGTGCTCTATCTCCGCAACGGACTCTTCGGGATCAAGCAGCAGTTCAGGACCTGGAGAAGCAAGAAGAAGAGCGAGCGCCGCTCGACCCGGGCAGAAAAGGGCGGAGAAATGCTGCCCGAGGAAGCGACAGAGGCGCATAACCCCGACGAAGTCTATCGTCGCCGTTACGACAAGATGCAACGGGACTTCCTGAAGACGCTCGTGACGCCAGAGGTCATTGAGGAGCATCGGCGTGCGCCGCAAGGCCAGCACAGCGAGGCATTGGAGCGCCTGCTGATCTACTTCAGGAGCCAGCCACAACCCGACAAATATGCGATCACAGCGCTTCAGTCGATCAATGGCTACCGGATCGTCGCTCTATCGGGCCACCGGGGCGTTGCTCCTCGGGTGGTCGAGGACAAGATCTACAGATCGCCCGCAGAGGCCTACCACGGGGTCTTTCTGCGGCGTGTCCAAGATCTGCTGGAATCCTGAAGCGACGGCACAGATCTGAATGTGGAGACACTAGATGGCGCAAGTTAAGCTCTTTGGCTATTCGGACAAGATTTCGGTCAAGCCGGGAGATGTCATCCAGTTCTATGTGAATGCAGATGGAACAGATGTGGCCGAGGCGCAACTGGTGCGCCTGATCCATGGTGACCAGCATCCCGCGGGACCAGGATTCATCGAGCAAGAACTCGACTCTTCCGTCAACGGTGCCTGGCGCGTCCAGAAGCAGTACACGCAAGTGGGATCTTTCCTCGAGGTAGAGGATCCCGCCGTACGTCTTGCGTTAGAGGGAAGCTTCACTGTTTTTGCGTTTATCCATCCACTCTGGCCGCAGGTGGGCTTGAGGCAATGCTTGGTGGGTCGTTGGGACAACGACAGGAATTGTGGCTTTGGCCTCGGCATCAAGCAAAACGGGCTGCTAGAGTTCTGGGTTGGTCGAGGCGACGAAGTCGATTACTTGGAAGCCGAAGTGCCGCTCCAGGCGAACATGTGGTACTTTGTGGCAGCCAGCCTCGATGCAACAACGGGCCGCGCGACGCTCTATCAGGAGGGCGTCGTCAACCGATATAACAGCGTGCTCGGGAAAGTCACGCCACTCGATCTCAATTCGCGTGTCTGCGAGGTCTTTCGCTTTCGTCCAAAACACTTGCCAGATACGCCGTTTCTGATGGCCGGATCTCGGGACTGCCACGAGAAGCGTGGGCACTTCGTCTCACAACTCTATTGCGGCAAGATTGATCGGCCCGGGCTCTTCCAGCGCGTGCTGGGGACGGATGAGCTTGACAGAATCAGGAGCGGCGGGATGCCACCGCCCGAGGGGATGGTCGCCTATTGGGACACCACGCACGGCTACACTGATCAAGGCATCGGCGATATTGTCACTGACGTGGGGCCGTTTAAGCTTCACGCAAAGGGGTACAATCGACCTGTTCGCGCGCAAACGGGGTGGAATTGGAGCGGTCGCAACGATTGCTTTCGCCTGGCGCCGCATGAATACGGAGGGGTCGAATTCCACTCCGACGCCCTCATTGATTGCAAGTGGCAGCTGACAAAAGCGCTGAAGCTGCCGGACGACTTGCGCAGTGGCGCCTACGCAATGCGCTTGCGAGCCGGTGACGGAACGGGCCTGGGTGAAGAATACATTCCATTCTTTGTTCGCCCGAAGATCCCGACCGGCCGCATCGCATTTCTTGTGCCAACGGCAAGTTACCTGGCGTATGCCAACGAGCATCTCAGCTTCGACGCGCCGATTGTACAGGGCATGACCGGGATGACGCCGATCCTGGCGGATATCGACGTCGAGATGTACAAGAACCCAGAGTTCGGTCACGGCTGTTACGATTCTTGGGCGGATGGCCAGGGCGTCTGCTACAGCTCGTATCACCGCCCGGTGATCAACATGCGGCCCAAGTATCGTATCTCGAGCATGGATATCACCTGGCAGTACCCGGCCGACCTATCGGTGATCGCCTGGCTCGAGCATCAGAAGTACGACTATGACGTTTTGACCGATGAGGACTTGGATCGGGAGGGGGTTGCTGCCTTAAAGCCATATAGGTGCGTCATCAGCGGAACGCACCCGGAATACTACTCGGAGCGGATGCTGGACGCGACCGAAGATTATATCGAAGCAGGTGGCCGTTACATTTATCTGGGTGCCAATGGATATTACTGCAACGTGGCGTTTCGACAGGATGAACCATGGGTGCTCGAATGCCGCAAACTTGGCGATGGCTGGAAGGCATGGGAAGCGCGTCCGGGCGAACACTACATGGCGACCACCGGGCAAAAGGGAGGTCCCTGGAAATGCCTGGGCAGGCCGCCGCAGAAGCTCATGGGCGTCGGCTTTGTTTCTGAAGGATTCGGCACAAGCGAACCGTTTGAGCGGATGCCGGACAGCTATGATCCCTCGCTTTCTTGGATCACAGAAGGAATTACGGGCGAGATTATCGGCAATTTCGGGCTTGCTTACAATGGCGCAGCCGGAGTGGAGCTCGACCGATACGACCTCACACTGGGAACGCCTCCCAACACCAAGGTGATCGCTTCGTCCGGCGGACACACCGACAATTACATCACCCACGTCCAGGTGCAATTGCATCAGCATCCCGGAATCACCGGTAGCTACGATTACCGTGTCCGTGCGGACATCACCTATTTTCCTTCGCCAAACGGTGGAGCCGTCTTCTCGTGCAGTTCGATCGCGTTTGGGCAAGCACTGCCCGTGAACGGCTTCGATAATAACGTGTCCCGGCTGCTGGCGAACGTTGTGAACGCGTTCGTAAAACCTGGCGCTCTGCCCGATGTGCTCGAGCGTGTGCACGCCCCGGCCAAGCCAGAAGCCGTGGTTTCTTAACTCCGTCAGTACTGGCGAGGAGCCAAGCCGTGGAAACTCAACAGCAAATACATGACAGGGACGAACTCTGCCGGCGCAGGTTCGAAACGAGACAGCGCAAGTTCCTGAAAACACTGGTCACGCCGGAGGTGATTGAGGAGCATCGATGCTCTCCTCTCGGCCAGCATAGCGAGCCACTTGAACGACTATTGATCTATTTCAATCGGCGGCCGCTCGCTGGCCGTTACGCGATCATGACACTCGAGCCATTCAAAGCCTATCGGATCGTCACTCTATCAGGCGCAAGAGGCGTGCCGCCGAAGGTTTCGGATGACAAGACCTATCGGTCAGAGGCGGAAGCGCAACACGCCGTGTTTCTGCGTAATATTCAAGACTTGCTTCAATCGTGATGCGGTCGGATCGGATAACGTGCGCAGCGTTTTCGCCCAAGGGGAGACGGCGAAGTTGGGAGTGGGTAGATGACGAGACCTAAACTCTTTGGCTATTCGGATAAGATTTCGGTCAAGCCGGGCGAGCTCATCCAATTCTATGTCAATGCCGACGGCACCGAACAGGCTGATGCCCGACTGGTGCGGCTGATCCATGGTGATCAGCACCCTTCAGGACCCGGTTTCATCGAGGAAGAGATCGCTTGTGATGCCAACGGAACGTGGCTTGTCGAGAAGCAGTACACACAGCTCGGATCCTTCCTAGCGGTCGCGGACCCCGAGCGCCGTTTGGCTCTGGAAGACAGCCTCACGGTGTTTGCCTTCATCTGTCCAACAAGGCCGCAGGCCGGATCGCGTCAGTCGCTGATCGGACGCTGGGATAGCAAGGAGAATTGTGGCTTCTCTTTAGGTATCACGCAGAATGGCCAACTTGAGCTCTCGGTGGGACAAGGGAACGCGGTTGATCGCCTCGAGGCCGAAATCCCGCTGCAGGCAAACATGTGGTACTTCGTCGCCGCAAGCTTCGATGCCAAGACCGGCCGAGCAACTCTTTACCAGGAAGGTGTTGTCAACCGCTACAACAGCTTGTTGAGCAGGGTGGCGCTGGTCGACTATCGAGCGCATATCTCAACGACCTTCCGTGCGCGGCAGAAGCATCTGGCCGGGACCCCGTTTCTGATTGGTGGCGCGCGCGATTGGCAGGACGGGCGCGGTCATTTCGTGTCGCAACTGTACTGCGGCAAGATCGATCGTCCCGGCCTGTTCGGTTACGCGCTTGGACGCGACGAACTCGATCAGATCAGAATGGGTCAGAAGCCGTCTTCGGAAGGCATGATCGCTTATTGGGACACAGCGAAGGGTTATACCGAACGGGGTATTGGCGATATTGTAACCGACATCGGCCCCCTTCGATTGCATGCTGAGGGATACAATCGGCCGGTACGGGGGCAGACTGGCTGGAATTGGAGCGGCCGGAACGATTGCTTCCGCATGGCGCCGCAGGAGTATGGCGGCATCGAACTCCACGCCGATGCCTTAACGGACTGCAAGTGGAAAGCGACCAAGGCGATCAAGCTCCCCGACGGCTTGAGAAGCGGAGCTTATGCCATTCGCTTGCGAGCGGGCGAAGGGGCCTTGGGTGAAGAATACATCCCGTTCTTTGTCCGTCCGAAAAGGCCGACCAGCCGGATCGTCTTTCTCTTTCCGACTGCTAGCTACATCGCCTATGCCAACGAGCGCCAGAGCCTGCACGCACCGATGACTCAGCCGGTCACGGGCATGCCTCCTGTGCTGTCCGAAGTTGACATCGAGCTCGGTCAACGCCAGGAGCTAGGGCTGTCAGCTTGCGATCACTGGGCCGACGGGCAGGGCGTTTGCTACAGTTCATACCACCGGCCGATCATCAATATGCGGCCAAAATATCGGGCATCGAGCTCGAACCTCGCCTGGCAGTTTCCCGCTGATCTGTCGGTGATCGCCTGGCTCGAGCACCAGAGTTATGACTACGAGGTATTGACCGATGAGGACTTGGAACGGGAGGGTGTAGCTGCTCTTGAGCCGTACAGGTGCGTCATCAGTGGCACTCATCCGGAGTATTATTCCGAACGGATGCTGGATGCGACGGAGGATTACATCGCATCTGGCGGCCGTTACATTTACCTGGGTGGGAATGGCTTTCATTGGAGTGTGGCGTTCCGGCAAGACGAGCCATGGGTCATGGAATGTCGTAAGTTCGGTCCCGCATGGAAGACTTGGGATGCGCGTCCTGGCGAGTACTACATGGCGACCAACGGTCAAAAGGGCGGCGCCTGGAGGGCACAAGGCCGACCGCCGCAGAAGCTGGTGGGTGTCGGCTTTGTCTCGGAGGGCTACGGAAAAAGCCAGTTCTACCGCAGGATGCCAGACAGTTATCACCGAACGGTATCTTGGCTCACCAAAGGAATCGAAGGAGAGATCATCGGAGATTTCGGTTTGGCCTATGGCGGCGCTGCTGGCATAGCCCTTGACCGCTGCGATCCTTTGCTGGGGACGCCGCCTCATGCAAAGCTGATCGCTTCTTCGGGCGGCCATATCGACAACTACCTCGTCAATCCTGAGGTCATTCACTATGCCTTCGAGGGGTTGTCGGGCTCCTACGATTACCGGGTTCGTGCCGATATGGCTTATTTTACCGCACCCAACCATGGTGCGGTGTTCTCGGCCGGATCTGTCGCCTTTGGGCAAGCACTGCCAATAAACAATTTCGACAATAACGTCTCTCGGCTTCTAGCGAATGTCGTCGACGCGTTCGTGAGGCCGGGAGCACTGCCGGGATCGTGGTGGATCAGCGAGGAGAAGCAATGGCGATGAAGCTATGTCGCCGCGCCTTGCCCGGGGCTCGCTGCTCGACATTGGGCAGGAGTAGAAGTGGCTGCGGCAACAAATGTGGGTAAGGCCGAGAAGTAGGTCAGCGTGAAGCTGAACGTTCGGACAGCATGGTCGGGGAGGAGGTGTGGAAATCACAGCTCCACTTAGTGGAACTACGTCGTATGCCCAGAGCAGGCAATCGCACCCTATTGACCGCGCCGCAGCCATGGAAACTCGACAGAATCGATGCTCGTCTTCTTGATCTCGTGCAACGCAACAATCGTCTGAGCAGCGAACAACTCGGCGCGCAGGTCGGCTTGTCTGCATCCGGAGTGCAGCGTCGACTGAAGCGGCTACGATCGCAACGCGTGATAGAAGCAGACGTTTCAATCATTTCTCCAAAAGCGATCGGGCGGAACGTGACCTTGTTGGTCCTGATTTCGTTTGAGCGCGATCGGACCGACATCCTTGATCGCTTCAAGCGGGCAATCTGCAAGATGACTGAGGTGATGAGCGGATTCTACGTTACCGGTCAGGCCGAATTCGTCCTGCTAGTTACAGCACACACCATGGAAGAATATGAGCAATTTACCAGGCGCCTTGTACATGAAAATCCAGACATAAAGCGCTTTGAAACTATGGTCGTTTTGGATCGAGTCAAAGCAGGCTTCACTTTACCAATGGCCTCTATCGCTTGCAGGTGATCAATCTTAGGTGGGACACCCCACTTTGGTCAGGCAGAATTATGATGCTTAAGCCGGCGATGACTGTCTTCGTTCCGTGGCATATCCGATGGCATGCCAGGTGTTGGTTCAGATAACGCTCGGCACGGGCGAAAGGTGATCTCTTGTGAACGACCGCATGACGATGCAAACTCCTGAAAACTCAACTGCTCTCACTGGACGTCGGACGCCACCGCGTACCGAGTCTATCGCTATCCTCAGGTCTTCGGAGCCTAGTCAGCTTCTGGAACGAGGCACCGCGCTCAGCCACTCGGTCCCGGAAGAATACCGCTCAAAGCTAAGCTCGATGGAGACATTTGAGCCTTTTAAACACTCGTTCAGAGCTCAGGAGTTTGCTTTGAACTAGGACACCATGCTCCAACCGCAGCGGCGCAGCGAGTAAACTTGAGCGGCACCTCGGCACTGGGCGCTTGCTCTTGTTTCCAGCTCGAGACAGGACCGTCAAGCGAGACGCAACGTTTCGTGGACGACGACTGATCAGACATCTCTTCACAAGCCCGGACTGAGCCTTGCGAAACCGAAATATCGCTGGACATCGGACGTCAGAGCTTCCGGAATGCATCGGGTCCATGGCTGATCACGGGCTTCCTGAGGCTCGTCAGCTTCTCGATGGCTAAGCTTTGCTATACATCGAGAGGACTGTAGCAAACATCAATCTCCCATCGATCAGCTGTTCCGCAACCCAGGCCATAATGCGGGATGGTCGCGCTAATCGTAGCGACTTCGTCAGCTTGTTGTCAGATCCGACAGCTAAAGTAGCGTACGGACATCAGGCTTCGCACAGAAAAACGTGCGGCGAGTGTTGACACCAGGTGAGGACAGCTATGCTGATCGCTGCCTATCAAACCGAAGGGTTCTGGGCAAGCGAGACCGCTCGGTCGCCGGTCGGCGAAACGAACACTTGATTGAGTGTTGCATCGTGACTCGGACTAAGCTCACTTTCTTGAAAATCGAGCTTGTCGTCCATGCGTGGGTATTGCGTGTGCCTCGACGGTTGTGGCGCGCCAGCTGCAGCATCATTGCAGAAGACCTCCGCGAAGCGGCCCGGGATCTAATGGGCGATCGCTCTCACAGTACGGGCCTCACACCTGACCGGTTCGCTTCGGCCGGCTGAGTAACGGGTCAGCCTGATGTCTTTTATAAATTTGCCGAACGCGCATCGCAGCGCATGCTCGCACCAACCGCCGGCGCTTATCGATCCTCAACTGCATGGGAGATGAATCTTGACGCGCATTCACGACCGGTGGCGATCGGACATGCCGGACTCCGAAGCCGACGAGAGGCTGCGGGTCGATAGTGAGCGCAATGAATTAGCCGGAGACGCTCGAGACCAATCATTCAGCTCTGTCTTGGAGGATGTTCGCTCCAAGCCTGAGCAGTCCGGCGCACCACATCGAGCGCAGACCTCGGAGCGCTCTGATGGCGAACATCGTCGGGTTGGAGGGCGCGAGGGTTTGCACGCTGGCGGTCTCAGCGCGGAGGAACCATCGGTAACTGCCTTTCGAGGTCAGGCGGGAAGGCAACGTTTCGACGGGTTGTACGGGCGCAATGAGCGAACCTATCGATCTTACCGTGACGCCCTCGCTCAGGAGCAAGAATCGCCGCGTTTTGGCGATGGACGCTGGCATCCAGATCAGGAAACTGCGAATTCGCAAACAGAGGGGATCGGGCGTCACAAACGAGTCATGCCGGACATAGCGCCTGAACCGAAGAGACATCGTACCGGCGATGTCGCCACTGAGAGCGACAACCGCCGGTTTAGACCAGGTCTTGACCGGCTAAATCGTGATCCGAGCTCCGCTCGTCTGGGTGACGAAGCCATGCAAGGCGATCGAACGTCTGGGAGCTTGCAAAGAGACGCTCTCATCCAACCTGAGCGGTCCGGGCCCGACCTGCGGGGCAGGCCAGTCAAGCGGCGCATCAGCGAGGTGGCGCCGCACAGGGCGCATGGTCAGGAAGCGCATGGACGCGCTGACCTCGAGCGCTCGAGGATTCGTGAGGGGATGGAGACTCTTGACCGCGCTCGTCGCGCCCGTGACTTCGATGCATTTTCAATTGCCGTGGTGGACTATACCAAGCAGCTGAAAATGCCGCGCCTTGCAACTTTCCTGGAAAGGGCTGCGGCTCTGTTTGAAAGTGATTTCATACCTCGATGGGAGGACAATGTACGGCACCAAAGCTGGGGCTACGCCCTCACGTGCAATGCGGTGAGCCGGGAAGCCGGAGGTCAGGCGGGTATAGATGCGTGCAAGGCGATGGCAGTTCGCGTCTCGCAGCTTGACGACGCACTCATGAGGAAAGTGGACCTGAGGGCGCTTTCGCTATTTGCGCTTTCATTCGGGCGGCATACACAATCGACGACCTGCCGTAATGCAACGATCAGGATTGCGAAATTCTTTTGCGAGCACAATCTGACACTCCAGCATCTGAATGATCTGAGTCTTTCATCGCTCGCAAATGGGTTCAGCAAATGGTCAAGGACGGAGTGTCGCGAAGGCATGATCGCGATAGCCACCGAGCTCCGTCGGCGCGCCAAAAGCACGGGGCTCTCCGATGTCACTCAGCAGCAACTGCCCAGTTTGGTGAACGCTTTATGTAAGTGGCCGAAGGAGGCGATCTGTCGCAAGGCCGCTGCCGCAATTGCCGATGAAGTATTTGGTCGCGCGCAACTTTCGGATCATAATTCTCAGGAACTTACGAATCTAGTTAACGGCTTCAGCAAATGGCCGGAAGAAGCAAGGTGTGAGCGCGCCGCACTCTCAATCGCCAGGGAGGTGACGCGGCGCCAACTAGGTGACGTCGACCCACAAGGCCTGGCTAACCTGGTGAACGGTTTCAGCAAGTGGCCCGACCAGCGGCCTGCGCGCCGGGCGGCGGTCGCAATTGCCGGCGAAGTCTTTCGTCGCCAGCTCTCTGACTTCGCTCCGCAGAACCTGGCCCTCCTGGTGAATGGTTTCAGCAAATGGCCGAGAAAAGGGGACTGCCGAGGGGCCACGGTGGCAATCGCCCGAGAGATCCAGCGGCGGAGGTTACGCGATTTCACCCCACAGGGCTTGGTAAGCTTGGTGAACGGTTTCAGCAAGTGGCCCGAAGAAGCGGACTGCAGAGCGGGCACGGCCGCACTCGTTGGCGAGCTCGTCCGCACTCGGCTGCGCGGGATCACTCGGCCGGGCTTGGCCCTCCTGGTGAACGGTTTCAGTAAGTGGCCGGATGACTCTAGATGTCACGCAGGCGCGCTAGCCATCGCTCCTGAAATTCTTGAGCTCGCCCGCGGACCCGACGGCCTTTCTGGCTTCGCCGAGCTGAGCTTGGCGAACCTAGTGAACGGCTTCAGCAAGTGGCCGCTAGAGACGGTCTGTCGCAAGGCGGTTGCCGCCGTCGCAGAGGAGATCGTCGGCGTCCCCGACCGCCTATCTCATTGCAGCCAGCAGGATCTGGCCAACTTGGTAAACGGTTTTAGCAAGTGGCCTAAAGAGCTGGTTTGCGAGGAAGCCACGGTCGCAGTGGCCGACGAGATCCTCGACCGTGCCGGCCGCCACGGCCGGCTCTCTGGCTTTGCTGAGACCTCGCTTGCGAGCCTGGTGAATGCGTTCAGCAAATGGCGTGACCGCACGTCGACTCTTCAAGCCTCAACCGCCATCGCCAACGAGATCCTCAGCCGCCCGGATCGAGTCTTGTGGTTTACTCGACGGGAGTCCGCAAATCTGGTGAATGGCTTTAGCAAGTGGCCGAGAGAGGAGAGCTGCCGCCAAGCAACAGCCGCGATCGCCCGTGATCTTCTCGACCGCCATAGGGTCTCCGACTTTAATGGCCTGGAGCTGACAAACCTGGCGAACGGCTTCAGCAAGTGGCGTTCAGACGAAGACTGTTCCGAAGCCGCAGTCGCTATCGCTCGGGAGATCCTCCGCCGCCGGCTGTCCGATTTTACTCCGCAGCAACAGGCCGACCTGATGAACAGCTTCATCAAATGGCGCGGAGAGGCGGCATGCAGCCAGGCAATCGTGCATCTCGCGCGCGACCTGGGTCGAGGAGGCCAACGATTCGCTGCTTTCATGACGCCTGAGCTCAGCAGGATAGCCAATGCCTTAGGGCTAAGTTTCATAAGGGCAGAGGAAGCTGGAGACATTGCTGACGCCAACCTGCTGAAAGACCGGCTGCAGCAGCTGGTCCATTACTTGCATTATGCAAATGATCGGCTCGAGCAGGCCGATGTCTTGAGCATAACCAACATCTTCAAGTCGCTAGGAAAGGCTCGACTGTTCGACGATCTCGCTTTGCTCGCACCGACAGGGTTAGGTCGGCTCGAGGAATTGGTTCATGCCCCTGGCTTTGTCGCCGAGAACAACCTCGAATCTATGGGTAACATTTGTATCGCTCTGCTGCCATTCGCCCGTAGCCCGGAGAAATCGATGCTTTGGCACCGGAGGCAAGCGCTAAACCTGCTGAACGATCTCCAACCAGGTTTGGAGCAGAAGGTGCGGGCATATCTACAAGCAAGCAATGCCGACCGGCGGAGCCGTGCCTCGTTATCAAGTCGCCGTCCTGCGCTGTCGATCTTTCAAGTGCTCAAGGCGCGTGAGGTCCTGGCGAGTTTGTACCAACGACCGTATGTCGAAGGTAAGAAGTCTGACTTGGCTGCGAGGCGGCAACAGCTGGAGCGTGAGACCAAGAAAATCCTGGCGGAGACGCGGAACCTCATCGAGAGCGATCTTTCCAACATGAGCTGGAATCTGATTGCGCAAATCGAAGGGGACGATGCAATCGACGCGCTCGACTCGTTCATGACGCTGGATGAGGGGACGATCCGGAATCAACATCCGCCGTCCGTCTTTAATATGCATCAAGTATTACGAACGATGGATCACGAGCCCAGACCGCCCCAGGGTCAGGCGGGACTGATGCAGTTGCCGGTCGTTGACCTGCAGGGGCGCCGGCTGCCCACGGAGCCGGAGCAGCGCTATTCGATTTTTCATCGCTTGACCTCGGGAGCTATTCCGATGGTAGCGGTCCAACTGCCAGGAAAGCCAAGCCCGTTTATGCTAAGGCGCGTGTTCTGTGTCGATGATGTACCTTACCGCATGGACCTGTTCGGCGGAAGCAAGTTAAAGGCACCGAAGCCGACCCTGTCGCAGATCGCCGCCGTCGCTCCGGGCGAGCGAGGCCCCAAGGCTTCCGGGGGAAAGCTGCTGGCACTCCCGTATGCCGAAACCGCACCGGGTACGGCGTTCGAGCAGCTATCGCGCGCGTGGGCGCCCTTCAAAGAGGCCTATTACTACACGCAACGCAGGGGCTTTGCTGCGCCTCCTACGATCGAAGATCTAGGCCCTCATGACTACGCGCTGGAGGGCAATTTCAAATTGTCGCTGTTACCGGACCGCCCTGCCGGCGAGGAGCATCCTTTCAAGCTGATTGGACCGGAAGGCCCGATCGCTTTGCGGCCGCATGACGGTACCGGCTTTATCAGAGCCTCTGTGGCGGAGCGTATGCTAGCTGTTCGCCGCGCTGGCCGGCGGGATGGTCCTGATCGGGTGCCTGCATTCGCCGAGGGAAAGAAATCGTCGCTCCCCGCCACCGCCCTACAATATTACTCGCGAAGCGAGCGGGTGGCAGAAGAGGCACGCGAGAAAGCCAACAGTTGGCTTGAGGCTAAAAAAGGAGAGCCGCTGAGCTCAGAAGAGTTGTTTCGCATCGTGACGGCCGGACACATCGAAGCCCCCGGCGCGGTCGCCGTGCCATCCAATGATGGCCGTCTGCATGTGCCTAAGCTTAAGAGCGAGGGGCTGACGGGTACGGCTGGCGTGCTGATCGGCCGCTCCCCGTACGATAAGCCAAACTTGCGTCCATTAGGGGCTGAACGAGTCAAGTCGTCAGCCGATGGCGACCCAACCGCGGCATTTCTCGATAAATGCGTGGCCATGCAATACAGCTTCAATGTCGCCGAGAAGTCGGGCGAGCAACTGGCGAGCGATGATCCGACCTTTTTCGCCAAAGGTATTCTCATCGTAGTGCCTGACGAGATGTGGCCGGCCAACTATCGAGATCGTGCGATGGTATTGTCGGCAGAAGACGTAAAGTCCCATTCGGGATGGACCAGCCGCAAGGAGCGGGTCACGGCGGACACGCCAATTGATGGCGTCGGCATCCTCCAGGCGACCGAGCTGTTCGCTCCGGGGTCCTTGGTTGCCGTGCCGCCCGACGAACAAAAAAAACTCGACGGCGATTTCGATGGGGATACGGTCATCATTATCGGCGACCGGCCGCAGCTCTATCAGCATGTTCGACAGTTCGATGAGGCGGAGCAAGCTCGCGGAGTCCGCTCGCTCAAGCCGCCAAAATCGCATACCCCCGCCATCGAGGACGGCAGGTACAATTTCAGTCGTGCCAGCCAGATCCTCGCTGCCACGCAGGACACTTTGGAAAACTTTAGCACTTTGCAGCGAGATTTTCTGGCTCAATCCGATCAAGCCCGGCGCTGGTTTGCCGAGCGAGCTATCTTTGGTACCTACGAAGGTATTCACCACGAGCTCAGGAGAGCCATACGCGACTTGTTGAACCAGGAAGAGGTGAGCGACCAAGATATCCAGCCCCAGCTTGAAAGGGTGATGCGCGAGATCGAGCTCGCAGAGCATCCGGTCGCTCGCGAGATCAACGAATTGCTCGCGGCCGATCTGGAGGCTTGGGCTGCTGATGCGAATGGGGCCCTTCTGCTCGAGACGCTCGAACGCGACACCCACGCCGAGCATGGTGTGAGCCGGGCGGTTTCCGATTTGCTACCGGACTTAGCCGAAGCCTATCAGGCCTCCGCTCACCCGCGAGACCGCGTTCAGGCCTTACTTGACCATTACCCTGCGCGCATCGATCCTGGACCGGATGGCTACGAGCCGGACAACCTCATACAAAGCGCAAGCAATCTTCTGAGCCTCGGCAACAAGGTCGGCACCGACGCCTACAAATCGGACACAAGTGCCCAACTCTTCCTGAAAAAAGGCCAACAGCTTCGGCGCCTGCTGCAACAAACGCCGGGCCTAAGATCCGTGCCCTACGTCAAAGGCCTAGCGGCCACGCTCAAGCACGGCAGGTTCGATGTCGATGCTTCGTTGAAGGATCTGAAGGACAATCCGACGCTAACGGCTTCAGTTATGGAAGCCGCCATCGAGCTCGCGGCGGACAAGCGTATCCTGCCGGAAGCCTCTGGTCGACAGCTGACGGCCGAAGATCCGGTCATCGCGATGAATCCCAAAGAGGCCGCGGATCGCGCAGAAATTGAGCATGCTAGGGCCGCAGCGGAAGAGGAGGGGATTACCAGAGCGGTGCTTAGGGTTGCCGAGATCCTAAGGCGAGCAGACATCGACGTGAGCATGCCTCGTTCGGATCGACCGTTGAGATCGACGCGCTCAATGGCAAACCAGCTGACGGGAACGAGCCCGAGCGACGGCGACACGCAGCTGATCAGCAACGCCGTCCGGCATCTCTTCGAAATCCCTGATAAGGATTTTGCACGTGGTTTCACGAAAACCATTTTGGCGCTTGACGAGCAGGGCTACGCCGAAGTCAGCACCACAAACTGGTTCAGGATGCGAGATCCAACCTTCATCGGCGTGACGAGTGTGCTCACCACGCCGGACGGATATCGCTTTGCGCTAGAGTTCCACACGCCACAGAGCTACCAGGCTAAGCTTACCAACCACGATACCTACAAGAAGCGCGACAAGCTGCGGCTCGAACTGAGCGGAGATGCGCTGGAGCAAGCTACGCGAGAACTTGCCCAGAGCGCACGAGAGGTCTGTAGGGACGTGGCGATACCAGAAGGAGCCAGGGAGCTTCCTCACTGGGGAGTCGAACTTGATGCTCGAGCTTCTGCTAGTTCGATCTTTGGTCCGCGAGCTGCCGAGCGGCCACGGTTGCCCGAGAAATCGCTAATGGCCAAAGAGGTCGTCTCGTCGCTCGGCTCACGGCCGATTGTGCTCGTCGGACTGCCGGGCGCCGGCAAGTCCTCCATCGGCCCGGCTCTCGCGCGGCGCCTCGGGCTCGCCTTCGTCGACTCCGACAAAAAAATTCAAAGAGAGACCGGCATGTCGATCACGGAAATTTTCGATGCCGAAGACAAAGGCAAGCAGTGGTTCAGGGATCGGGAGGCGAGCTTGATCGCGCAGTGCATCGAAAAACGCAACGTGGTCCTCGCAACTGGCGGCGGCGCGTTCGAGAATGAAGAAACCCGGCGCCTCATCCTCGACAATGCCGTCTCGATCTGGCTCGATACTGACCGAGGCGAGATCTGGAAGCGCCTTGCAAATGACACCAGTCGCCCGTTGCTGCGGATTGACCAGGCAGGGGAGACCAGCGGATTGCAGAGCCCCGACAAGATGGCCATGAAGAAGGAGCGTTTCGAGGAACTCGTGCGGGAGGGCACGCCGCATTACCGCCAAGCCAATGTAACGCTCGTTCCGCCCCACAAAAGAAACAACAACAAAAACGCCGAAGCATGCGTGGCGGCCCTGCACGCCTATCTCAGCGGCGGCGCAGGGCTGGGCGCTCTGCAGGCCGGCTCGGTCCAGAAGCTTGTGGTTGCGTCAAGCTCTGAGAAGGCGGGAGCTTCGGGTGGGCTCATGGAGGAGGTGCGGGGCGCCGCCTCATCATCTGCGAGGGCCCCATCGTTAGACATCCACGGCAGTCTCGGGGCTCTGGCTGATTTGCCGTCCACGTCGCATGTGCTGCATGATGATGATCACCAGTCAAGGGTGCTTCCGCACAAAACGTCCGGTGCTCGCACCGACGCCTTGGATGCGACAGCCGCGCTCCACGGTCGCAGCAGCTTAGCGCTCGACGCTGAGGAATGGCTGGGCGACGAGCATATCGCGGCGGATTATGCGCTCCTGGAGGAAGAATTGCAGAGAGAGAATCCGGATCTCGCCGCACAGACCCGGTTCGTACCACCCGCGCTAACTCAACTGCTGCGCTTGGCCGAGAACCCGAACGACGTACGAGCGACATTCATGGCGATCGTCCATGACCAGAATGGTAACGATACAGCCAACTTTCTGTTGCTGCCGGTGAACGATGGCGGAACTGATGGGGGAGGCACTCATTGGTCGCTGCTGCTCGTTGATCGCCGCGTGCGGCAAAGCATCGTCGCCTATCACTACGACTCCGGCGGGCGTGGCAACCGGGCCGTGGCAGAAGAGCTCACAGCAAGGCTAGGCGCCCGCCTGAGAATAGCCCCCATGGCCCAGCAGCAGAACGGCTATGATTGCGGCGTCTTTCTGCTGGACGCCACGCGAGCGCTGGTTGGACGTTTGGCGCAAGGACAATGGCCAGAGCAGCTGCACCTCGATAACCTCGTGGCCGATCGGCAGGCGCTGGGGAACCGACTAAGGGCTTATGCCCAGTTGGGCTGATGGAGATGACCGGAGCGGCTCTGGCCGAGACTAGGCCGTCGGGGCCGGCGGAGCGAGCGGACGAGGGCAACGACCTCGCTCCGTTCCCGGAATTCGCCCCGGTCGGTCAAGATGCAACCTCCTTCTACTCGTCGGCGATCTCGCGAGGAATCTTCTTCGTAGCGCTCGCTGGACCAATGGCGCGGACTATCCCGTTCCGTTGATTTCGGGAGCGGCGCACTTTGGCAAGAGTTTGATCTTGTGAGTGCGGGTTCGTAGCTTTCGGGTGGTTTGGTCGGTGATGCTGGTGGTGCAGGCCTTTGTTGGGTCATGGTACCAACGCTCCGGACTTCGATACAGTCGGAAGGGGTCGTGATCGACGATGTAGTCCCAGGCTAGGGTTCAGACTCAATTGGTCCAGCTCGTTGGCGCGCTTGAATTCCGCATCTGCCTCACGCGGCCGCGCGGCCGCAGCATCTTGCGTCCCCTCCCTCTCAGCGATCCGCGCCTCGATCTGCCGAATTCGGCGGCGCTGATCGTCAGTTGACTGCGACTCGAACCCGGCCTCTCGATAGGGACAGGGCGTCACGCTGACCCGCAATGCGTTTAAGTTCGATCCGCTGGTTGTCGCGGTCGCGCTCGAGCTCAAGAAATCGAGCGGTATCGAATCGCTCATCGGCCAGTTCGGCTGCGAGTTCCCGCCTAGTCTAGCGGAGGCGTTCAAAGCTCTTTCGCTTAGAGCGCTTCATGGCTAGGCTGAATCGGTAGGGATTGAACGAAGCCGCTGGCGCGGCATTTGAGGAGAGGTAGTAACGGCCGCCTCCTGTCTGAGAGGATCGAGGGT
>NZ_JCAMOQ010000068.1:0-38572 GCF_059512365.1 Bradyrhizobium sp. Ses1 | reverse complement strand
TCATCATGCGCTCCGTCTATCAAACGGAGCAGCCCCTTCCAACTAAGCACGTGGTCCCACAATCGGGGTCCATTTCAGACGCCGTTAGAAAAAAGATTGCGATCGCAACGTGACTGCGCCAGGTCGATAGAGGGACGATATTGATTGTAAGCCCGCCTCAGCGCGACAAGTTGCCTCTCAAACCGCAGTCCATTACCGCCTCTTTGCATTGAAGGTATCGAACATTTTCCATCCGTCAATGAGCGATTTCGACCACGACCGCTGCGCGAAGTCCCATTGGCACTTGAGCGCTTCGGAAGAGCTTGTGCAGCCGGCAAGACTCGTCAGGTAGTCGGCTTGGTCCTGTAGGCGGGAAGCTGCAAATCCCAATACTTCCTTTGCTGCCACTGCGGACATCTTCCTTTGCATTTCATTAAATGATCTTAGCAATTCGGGAGGCGTAAACGGACCGTCGGATCCAGCTGTGTTTTCCTTTGTCATAGGTGCTCCTAATGATCGGGATCGGTTTTCCGGGTTTATTGCAGATCGAAGTGAACTCGCGATTGAGGTTGAGTGAACCGTGCTAGTTTATCTAAAAAGTTCGATCACTTCCTTGATCAGAATCAAACCGCTGGCGCTTTTACGCCATGCCTTCCTAGAGGGGGCATTCTCACCAGTGTTTTCCGACTGGAGCGCGGCGGCAAGGATGGGCGCGTGCGGCAGTTCCGATCGGCCGACGCTGTTGCGGCCTGTTCGACAAGCGCGGCGAAGAGTGGCGCATTGAGCATTGTGGTATTCGACTGGGCCGAGGAGCAGTCGTTGCAGCCTCAGACCGAGGCCGCGCGCTGTGGCCGGCGCCTGCTGACTGGAGCGCAGCCATCCGACGATCCGGTTTGCGAAACTCCGGCCGCCGCCCTCGATCGCCGTATGTAGGATCCGCGTGCTCGCTCGTGTCAGGTCCGCGCACATCATCGCGCAAAGTTGAGTCTGACGTCCTTGAAATCGGGAATTGGTTCTTCAATTGCTCAATCGACATGATGCCTCTAGCAACTTTCAGCGTTTCGCCGCCGATCTCGCGGTTGCAAGGGCAGAGCTCGTCAGTCTGCAGGAGCATCCAGCATGCGCAGCGTGTCCGTCGGGTTGCGGCCGACATTGAGGCTCGTCGCGTAGACATGCTGGATCGTGTTGTCTGGATCCACGATGAATGTGGAGCGATAGGCGACGCCCTCCGGCCAACGCACTTCAAGGCCATCGACCAGGCCGCCCCTGGTGTCGGCAAACTGCCAGATCGGCAGGTGGTCCAGGTCCTTATTCGCGCGCCGATGTAGGCCGCTCGTGATCGGGCAAGGAGGAACGCCTAACTCGGATAACGCTGCTCTTGCACAGGCAGGTCCGACGCGAATCTCACGCCTTCTGCTGTCGAGGGCCGTGGCCACCGCCCTTTCTTCCGCGGGCAGGAGTTCAGCTCCGCCGTTCCAGTACCGGGACAGGTTCGCACAGCAACGTCCCCGACGCCAGCAGCTGACCGCTCGATCGCGAGCGCCGCCGCTCAAGCCCGCTGCTACAGCTACTTGGCTCTTGCACGCTACGGTCAGTCATTTTCTTGCGCAACACCTCGCCGGCTATGTAGGCTCAATGCTCTGGGCCCCCGATGATCTCCCTTGGCAGGTCAACCCGCGATCTCGCTCTTGAAGGGGGGCCGGAGCGCTCGTCTGAGCTCAGCGAACTGGTAGAACATGACGAACAGCGCGATCATTCCGGCGCCCAGTTCAGCGACTGCTTGACTGGCCAACAGTCCGTTGAAACCCCATATGACCGGGAATAGCAGTACGGCCGGTATGAAGAGATAGCCCTGCCTCGCCATGGATACAACCGCACTGAGGCGTGCTCTCCCGAACGACTGAAGCGTCGTCGTCACGAAACTCTCAACACCAAAAAGTCCAAAAAAGAGATGGAAGACGATACAGCTCGAGACGGCAATTTCCGTGACCTTATCGCTATCGCTGAACAGCCTGACCAAAGGCCGGGCAAAAATCACAACGGCCGCAGAATACGCAACGGAAAGAGCGGCAGTGATGGAGAGCACGAATTTCGCAGCCTTCAGTACACGAGCAAAGTCGCGTGCGCCCCAACCGAAACCCAGGACAGCTTGAGAGCCGATACAGAAGCCGGTGATAGGCAATGCGCCGATCGTCAAGATTCGCACAGCTATTCCCACGGCGGCGATGTAATCGTCGCCGAACGGCGCAGCAGCTCCGTACAAGAGCATAACAGCAATAGCAGATAAAATACTGGTCATGGTCGCCGGCGCCCCTATGAACGCGAGCTGTTTGATGCAATCTGCTCGCAGCGAGATGTGAGATATCCTAACGAGGACTATCCCGCGAAGCTTCGTAAAATACGCGATATACAGGCTAATAGCAGCGATCTGAGATACTAGCGTTGCGAGCGATGCGCCTCGCACACCGAGGTTCAGTAAGAATATGAAGATGGGATCAAGCGCAGCGTTCAGTATGAAGGCGGTAATCATCGTCCACATGCTGAATCGTGTGTTGCCTTCAGCTCTGACGATGAAGCCGTTGACGATGTTTAGAAGCATCAGGGTGTACCCGAACAAAAGCGTCGCCGCGTAGTCGAGCGCCACGGGCATTATGGTTGGAGTTGCCCCGAGCGTAACGAAGATCCATTGCAGGTTTAGAAGCAGGGCGATGGTAAGCACGATACCGATCGGAGCGGCGAGCGCGAGTGCAGTACTCGCGCCTCGACTCGCCTCCTGGTAATCACCAGCGCCAAGATGACGAGATATGAACGACGCTGTTCCAACACCGAGCCCCTGTCCGGCTGCCGCGAGCAGGACCACGATCGGCAAGGTCATGCTGACAGCTGCGATCGCCTGCGCGCCAAGTGCGCCAACAAAGATCGCGTTGACGACCTGCTGTAACGCGTGGATCGATAAGCCAACAACAGACGGAATGGCGAGCCGCAGGATTAGGCTCGAGAGATTGGGGTCCGATAGATCGCTGTTTTTCTTTGGCAAGACATCGCGATCGCTCTCGACGGCGAATTCCGCATCCGGCTCATTCATGAATGAAAGTGTCGCAAGCTCTTCCGAATTCGCTGATCGTCTGCAACAGCTCCTGTTGCAACACCCTGCAAAGATTGCGGGTCACCTCATAACCGACCTGGGTTGGATCATACCTCGTTTCTATGTGTAGATGGCCGGCTTGATACCCGACATCGAACCAGAAGAGGTGAATCGCGGCCGCTTCATCCATGTCTTCGCCGATCCACAGTGGAGAAGGTTCCTTGCCTAGGAGACGACGCGGAAAATGGCGCTGCAGACCCGCTCGATAATTCAATCCAATTCTGGGTAAGGGGAGGCGATCGATCCGGCTCCGCACGGCTGAATCTCGGTTTAAGAATTTCATGGCCCGAAAGCCTATCCCCCTGCGCGGCAGGGCATTGCGCTGGCGGTATATTGAACGAGCACGATCGAGACGGGGCTCGGTTCCGGTGAGACTCAAGGGAAGCGGAACGAGCTCGCTGATATGGCCGATTATCTGAGATGGATCGAGATCGTCAAACAGCCGACCTCGGGTTGAGGTAAGGCTATCAATCCAGAGCGAATAGTTGCCGAAAACGCGTCCAAAGGCGCCAGATAGGGCGGCAAGAAACACATCAAAATCCTGACAATGCGCCGATCTGGTTGCAATATTGAGGAGATCAGCTGTCGCTTCTTTATCAATCTGGAAATGATACGTGGCCTGATCTTCCCAAAGGGATCGGCAATTTGCTTCATCCATGCGGCCTTCAAGACATGCAGAGCGAAGCTCTCTCGCGGTCACTTTCGAAAAGCTGGCGCCGCCCAACGAAGTGTCGCTGACGTGCAAATTGAACCGATGGTAGTCAATGCTCTCCCAGTATTTGAGCTCGGCGGGCGCTTCGCTGTTCGCGTAGTGCTCAAGGCGCTTCAACCATGGAGAGAGCCTTTGAATGTTCTCGGGACCACTCACGGCGTGGCCTGAGGTAAGGGCGTTGTACGCCGCATCCAATGCTTCCAGGAACAGTCGGTAGCCTATCCCGTCCGCTACAAAATGATGCATCAGGACCAGCAGATAGTAATCGCCGCTTTCCGATGTGCGAAACACTGTGACGTTAACAAGAGGCGTCTGGCCGTCAAACCGAAACGTATGTTGACGTCTTGCTGAGATGCTCTCGATTGCCTTGCGCTGCTGTAGGCCGGTCATTCCGACAAGATCGATCTCCTCCACGAAGCGTTCGGCCACGGAAGGTCCGATTGTCGGGCGTAGACCATCCTCGGTTCGGGCAATACGGAGTCTGAGGCCTTCGTGCCTATCCATGACATGGGCAAGAGCGCGCTCCAGGATTCGGATATTCAGGACGACGCCGGGCAAGAAGAATAGATCGCCGATGTTGAAATGCTCATCGAAGCCGACAAGACGGTTCCAAGATGAGATTGCGGGGGTAACTGGCAATGAGCCATCCCCGGAAGGGGAGCTATGGAGTGTAGCCGCCGCTTCGTCTGCCGCCAATTCCCTGATGGTCGGTGTTCGATAGAGTTGGTCCACAGTGAGATTCAGCCCCGCTTTGCGCGCCAGCGTGACGCAGCGCACGCTCAGAAGAGAGTCTCCGCCGACATCAAAGAAGCTCTGATCGATTCCGATCCACTTGGCGTCTAGTAGATCCTGCCAGATCCCAGCAAGAATACGCTCCTTCCTCGTGCGGGGTTCAGCAGATGGAACAGGCCCGACCTCTCGGTAAGGAACGGACGACAGGCGAGCACGATCTATCTTTCCGCTCGCCGTAAGGGGGATACTGTCAACCAAACGGAAGGCGGCAGGAATCATATAGGACGGCAACGTGTGGCGCAGGTGGGTGACAATATCTCCAGAGCTTAGACCGTCGCGAGCCGGAACCACGCTAGCGATCAAGCGACGATGGTCATCCACGCCTTCTGCGACGACCGCGGCCTTTGCGATTGCCGGATGAGACTCAAGCGCCGTTTCGACCTCCTCCAGCTCGATGCGAAAGCCCCGTAGTTTGATCTGGTTGTCCGATCGGCCGCAGATCTCGAGAAGGCGGCTGGTTGAGATGCGTGCGATATCGCCACTTCGATAAAGAACGCTGTATTGTCCGTCATCATACGGATTCGGTACAAAACAGCGGTTGGTCCGATCTTGATCCCGCCAGTACCCAGCGCTCACGCAGCGTCCCGCGATGCAGAGTTCGCCGGCGGCTCCAACAGGAACTCTCTTCAACTGGGCGTCGAGCACGTAGAGTTTGACGTTATCGATTGGGCGCCCAATGGGGACCAGCGACGAGCCGTCGTCGGCATCCGATGTTTCGTAGACTGCTGCATTGGATGCACATTCCGTAGCACCATAGAAGTTCCACAACGGCACGTCCGGGAAAGACGCACGCCAGCGAACGGGGAGCGAGGAAAGCATCGGTTCGGCGCTGCTTGTGACCAACCGCAAGGCGGTCGGCCGCGGGTGCCGTTCTTGGCAAGCAATGAGGCCCGACAGGAGTGGCGGCGAGGCAAAGAAGTGTGTCACGCGACGTCTCGCCAACGTGCCCAACAACAGATGTGGATCCAGCAACTGCTCTTGGGTCAGGATCAGCGTGGCCACACCTCTCAGAAGCCCCCCAAAGTACTCCCAAGCGGACGCAACAAGCGAGGCGGACTTCTGGACGACCATCACGTCGGTAGTGTCGAAGGGAAAGCGTCGCCACATCCAGTTCAGTCGATTGAGAATTGCCGATTCCGGTATAAGAACCCCCTTCGCCTTCCCGGTTGAGGACGACGTGTATATAAGGCTCGCAATTCCCTGCACTGATGGTTTGTCGCTGCACTCAAGATCGTGCGCGGGCGCGCCGCGCCGTTCTAGCGTCAATAGACAAATCGACGGCGTGTCAAAACCAACGCCAGAGGTATTTGCGTGAACCAAAAGCTTTGCCTGACTATCTCGCAGGATATGTTCGATCCGATCACGCGGATAATCCGGCGATATTGGGACAACAATGGACTGCAAGGCTCGTGCCGCAAGAATAACAGCGGCCACGTCAGGCGACCGGTCGACCAGCATGGCGACCATATCGCCAGCCCTCACGTCCGAAGCCCGCAGTAACGACCTGATAGCTGTTACGCGCTCACGCAGGTGGCCGAATGTGATCTCACCGAAATCACCAAAATATGCCACCTGGCTGGGATTAGAGACGCTGATTTGCTCGAACGCTTCGACAAGCGGACATTCAGTCTCATATGGCTGCGCCGAGCCATCCAGCGAGTCCAGCATCGTGACGTCTGACGCGCTGAGGCAGCTCAGATCTTTAATGGGCGAAAGCGGCTTCTCAACGCAGGCTGCAATCAGACAGCGCAGATTGTCGGCCATGCGGACGATCAGATCGCCGGAAAATATGTCTTCCGCATACGCCAGCTGGAGGGCAATTTCATCGCCCTGATCTTGTGCGTACAATGTCAGATCGAATTTTACATAGCCGGTCTCATATTCGCGGAATGTCAGATCCAACTCATGTTGGCCAAAAGGCTCCGCGGCCTCGGAGTACATGTTGAACATGACCTGGAAGATCGGCGACCGTCCGGCTTCGCGATATAGCCGCGTATCCCTTACCATCCAGCCGAATGGATATGCCGAATTTGCGATGGCATCGCTGACCAGGCCCTGGATGCGCAAGGCATGCACCGCAAAGGACTGGCCGACATCGATCGCGGTGCGGATCGGTAGCATATTCAGAAAAAAGCCAACAATTTCGGCGCTGCCAGGTTGATCCCTTACGACGTGCGGTATGCCAACGATAATATCGTCCTGGCTGCTATACATCCGCAGCAGCAGCTTGAAACATGCGAGGAGGGTTGTCGACGTGGTGCACCTATGTCGGCGCGCAAACTCCCGTACCTGATTGGAGAGCTCGCTGCCGAGCAACACCGCATGCGAAGCGCCGCGGTAGGAATTTGTCTGCGGCCGCGCTCGTCCCGTTCCAAGCGAAAGCACCGGCGGATCATCACCAATCTGACGACGCCAATAGCTACGTTGGTTGGCCAGCGCCTCTGGAGTAACGTGTTGTGCCTCCCAGACCGCGTAGGTCGAGAGTGACGCGCGGTTCTCTGGCAAGAACGCCGCGGCATCTGCGTACCTTTGTCGAAGATCCCTAAGCAGAACAGAGATCGACCAGGCATCGATGATAATTTCGTGAGCGGTGATCAGTATGAGATGGTTGTCAGGGCCAAAACGGATCATGCGCGCACGAAACAAATGGCCTTGTCTGAGATCAAAGCTGTCGTTCAGCTCTGTTCGCCGTAACTCAGCGATCAGCTCCTCAGCTTCCTGCGCCGTGAGATGAGATGCATCAGCCAATTCAAGACTTGCGCATTGCGAAGCATCAAAAAGTTGAACCGGACCGTCCTCGTCGATAAAGCGCGCCGAAAGTGCCTGATGGGAATGAACGACATCGGTCCAGGCGCGATTGAACGCGGCCAGATCGATGATGCCCCTTATTCGCAGGCCGCCTTGAATGATGTAGTTCCTGGCGGACGGATCGAGCTGCGAGAGAAACCATAGGTGCTCCTGAACTCGCGTCAGAGGCGATCGCGTAAGCTTTCCGTGCGTCGGGGCTGTGCACGGTTTGGATTCGGCTCGAGCCGAGATCGAAGCCGCAAGAGATCGGATCGTTCCATTCAGGACGAGCCTGAAATCCGTTCTCACTCCAAGCTGGGTCTGCAACTGGCCCAATATGAGCATTGCCCCGAGCGAATCTCCGCCGAGGTTTATGAATTGGTCATTCACGCCAATGTTCTCGATACGCAGAACGCCGGACCAGATTTGACACAGCTGGGCTTCGAGCTCTGTTTGCGGCCCCTCGAATGGCGTCGGCAGTGAAGGGCGAACACTGGTCGGGTCCGGCAATGCTCCAAAATCGACCTTTCCGTTTCTGGTCAGTGGAATACCGCCGATGTGGATGATCCTTTCTGGGAGCATGTAGGTGGGAAGCGCTTCGGCAAGAAAGTTCTGAAGCTCGCCTTCCGCCACTTCAGCCGGAGCCGACACATACGCGATGAGTCGTTTCGATCCAGTTTCCCCCTCGGCCCTGGTTATGTCTCTCGCCGTAAGCTTTACGCCTGCGCAGACGGAGGCGACCGCAACGGCGCCACGTACCAAATGATGAGCGCAGAGGCGGGCCTCGATTTCTCCCAACTCAATTCTGTGCCCGCGGATTTTGACCTGACGGTCCCGTCGACCAAGACATTCCAAAAGGCCATCGGAACGAACGCGCCCGAGATCACCTGTCCTGTATAGGCGCTGGAAGGACGGGTCGTTTGAGAACGGGTTTGGCCCAAAGGCATCCTTGGTGCGGACATCATCATTGACGTAACCAGCAGCGACACCAACGCCGCTAACACAGATTTCGCCGACCTCTCCAGTGTTGCATAGCCGCGGTCCGTCGGCGACATAAACCTCAAGGTTAGAAACCGGTTTGCCGATCGGCACATAAGCGTCAGCCGGCGCAGGCGGTACGGAAACCAGATGATGCGTAACTCCGTCCGCGCACTCGGTCGGCCCGTAGTGGTTAAGAATGGCGACCCGGGGATATAAGGCAAGCCACGCGCGCGCCAGTGCGGGTGTTAGAGGTTCTCCGACCATAGAAATAATCCGCAAACTGTCCAGAGCTCGCTCAGCGGCCACAAGCGACTGCAGATATTCAACAAATATTGCAAGCATCGACGGAACGAATTGAACAACCGTCACGCCATAGCCTTGAATTGCTTTGAGAAGGGACACCGGCGATTTCATTGTCGCATCATCAATAATCGCGATACAACCTCCGACGCAAAGCCCTGCCAGAAGCTGCCACAGCGAGATGTCAAAGCAGTGCGATGCCGTCTGCGCGATGCAATCGGTCCGAGTGAGGGTTAGGGCATCAATCTTTGCCACCAAATGATTGTTTAGGGCTGCGCACTCGATCATTGCGCCCTTAGGCTGGCCCGTTGAACCAGAGGTAAATAGAATGTAGGCGAGTCCATCCTCGTTCGATGATGGCACAACGGACGAAGTCTGGCCCTCGCGCAGCGCCGCCTCTATCGCCATGAATTGCGTGGTGCCTTTGCTGCTCGCCTGGAATAGGCTGAGCGAATCCAGCTGGTCCGGGCCAACAATCAGCGCGCAGCGACTCTGCTCGATCATGAATAATGTACGCGAAGCCGGTAACGATGGATCGAGCGGCAGGTACGTTGATCCAGCCTTCAAAATTGCGACTACCGCCGTCGCCCAGTCGAGGTCCCGCTCACCCCAATAGCCGACGACCGCGCCGTGAGCGCCTCGCTCTCGTAACGTCGCTGCGAGGGCATCCGATCTTAATCGCAGCGCATTGTAGGTGAGTTCGTCTGCGCCGTACCTCAGCGCAACCCTCTCCGGATCAGATCTTGCAAGGCCATCGATCGCTGTGATAGCGGTAATCGGTTCACGTTCCACAAGCTGATTTTTGCCTGATCGAGTTTCCGTAGGCATACGCGTCGCGCCATTCGTCGCCTTCTGCGGCCCTTAAATCAGAACACCGCGGGTCAGTCATAGTGTGCTGCTTTGCCCGTTTCTTTGCTTCTCGCCCTTTGCGTCCACTACTGTTTCCTCGATGATCGGCAGGGGAACACGGCCGGACGCTAGGATCTCAGGTTGGCGTTGGCATCTACCGGATCTTGTAGTAGACGCGCGATAGTCTGCATGGCACCCGCAGCCAACGCGCCCAGAGACTCGTTCCGGCTTGTGATTTCTTGCATTTGTAGGCGCATGGATGACGTTCGGTGTTCTCCTCATGAAAGCCACTTGACGCTCGCCGGCTACAGGTCGCCCGCGGCGACCAAGCGGTGACATCGATTGTACAAGCACCACCACAGAGGCGTGTTACCGTTTTCCACGAGTTCGGCCTCGTTTTCATAGCCGCTGAAGGGCAGTCGTTCAGTGCTCAAATGTTTGCCGCTCTTGGGTATAACTAGATGAGTATGGGCAGCGTAACGAGTCGTGGGCGTGCAGAACCATTCACCGCGAGGTCGTTGGTCTGCTGATGTTTGTAGCCGTCCGCCTTGGTGCACACGAAAACGCGCTCAGAAGCGTTCGCTGTGGACGGCAGGCGACGTCCAGTCTACGCCGAAATGGCGTACCGTACCGGCTTTCCGAACTGGAAGTGAATTGCGGGTAGCGCCTTCGCTTAGTCTCCACGCGATGCATGCTCGGCAACTCCTTTTCGCGCGTCAAAGAAGGTTCCGTCTCGCCGTCTAGAGCAGAACCGATACGAATAATGTTGCGGCAAAGCGCTTAGCACTACCGGCGAAGCCGGAGCCGGACTGTTCTATCGCGCGGGTATTTCGTGGTAAGCTGAAAGACGCTGATGGAGCCTTTCCTGCGCGTGCCGCGTTGCGTCACCCATTGCTCGTGACGATTTTTCCGACAAGCCGGACTTCGATAACGCGCGGCGTAGCCGATGAGATCCCTGTACGCGTAGACGGGTCCAGGCCCGGCTCCGCTCGTCGGTAATATCCAAGGGCTTTCACCGTTTGGCATGAGCCTTGATAGGTGAGATCGAAATTCTGTCCGGGCGAAAAACCTCTCGTTCTACTGCAACAGCGAGAAAGGCGGCGTCCTACTGCGCAGCATACTGTCGGAGGCTACAGCGCGATTGTCAGCTTCAAGACCATTGTCCACAACCTGACGCGTGCACCCGGTACCAAGTAACTGGAGACCCCAATTTCCAAGCGGCACGCTGCTTGCTTCATTCGCGGTGCCATTACCGATTGCCAGCTCGAAGGCGCTCGGTTGTGGATCGGGAAAGCGCCGCGAGTGTTTGATGCGATCTGGAGTTCGTTCTTGGGGAGCGACAACGGTTGCGCTGGTCGAAAGCGGTGCAGCCAATTCGGCGGACCTTGGGCCAGCAGCACAGGTGCCACCGGCCCTGCGGAGCTGGTCCGGAGGATGTATTGGCGGGCACGTCGACCGTGGTTACGGCCAAAAATCCTTCAGCAATCCCTACGGTCCGTCCGTTTATGGCGTCGTCAATACTCCTGTGTTTCTGGCAGGCGGCCGGATCGGCTACAACTGGCAGAGGAATAGGTCGGTGTTTGGCCCCAAGCTCGATGCCAGCGGTGCAGTCTCCAACGGCACAAATACCTGCCTTGCCGACTCCGTGAGCGCAAACTGCAAGGCAAATCTAAACGTCTTTGTCGCTGGGGCGGGTCGCTTCGGTTACGCGTTTGGCGCGCAGGGCCACACGCTGGCCTACCCGAAGCGACGCGTCGCTTGGCAAAACAATCGAGGCGACGTCATCAA
This sequence comes from Bradyrhizobium sp. Ses1, assembly GCF_059512365.1. Classification (NCBI taxonomy): domain Bacteria; kingdom Pseudomonadati; phylum Pseudomonadota; class Alphaproteobacteria; order Hyphomicrobiales; family Nitrobacteraceae; genus Bradyrhizobium; species Bradyrhizobium sp. Ses1. Next base: position 27,239 of record NZ_JCAMOQ010000068.1, on the reverse strand, counting down.
TAACAACGAGTTTGGCCAATGTCGGCGTCGGCGCGCCCGACTTCCACAAGGCGCTCGACGAGGTCGTTCCCGGCACACGCCACCAGCGAGGCTGGGTGCACAAGACCGTGAACGTCCTGGACATGGTCCCACTCTCCGTGCAGGCCACCATGCAAGAAGGAATTGTGCGAGGTCCATCGGGCGCGAACCGAGCGTCCTCCGAAGCGGTGGTCGACGTCTTCGCCGAGAAGTATTGCGCCAGTACGGCCGGGCGGTCGAATGCCTGGTCAAGGATCGCGACGCACTGCTGGCCTTCTACGATTTTCTTGCCGAACGTTGGGATCACTTGCGCAGCACCAATCCCATCGAGAGCGTGTTCGCCATCGGGCCATACAGGACCGTGCGGACGAAGGGCTCCTTGTCGCCAACCACCGGCGATGGTGTTCAAGCCGGTGGTCGCCGCATCAAGGGCCTGGCGGCAGCTGAAAGACACAAATCAGTGGCCGAAGGTCGTCGCAGTTGTCGGATTCAACGATGGCATTGAGGTCATCCAAGTGTCGGAAAACCAAGCGCCTGATCACCTTCACCTAGATCCCGAATAGCTCAGCTTATTGGGCCGATAATTCAATGGATGATTTCTTAATGACTATTGATAACGAGAAGGAAGCCCCACCGGCTCTGTCCACCGGTGCGACGCATTTGCTCATCGAGTTATGGGGAGCGAAGAACCTCGACAATCCCGCCATTGCGGAAGACGCAATCCGAAAAGCCATCCGTGCGGCGAGTGCGACATTACTCCACCTTCATGTTCATGAGTTTTGTCCAGGTCACGGCGTCTCCGCAATAGCCCTGTTGGCTGAATCGCACATGACCTTACATACTTGGCCTGAGAGGTCTTATGCGGCCGTTGATGTTTTCGTATGTGGCGACAGCGATCCTGCGAGCGCCGTGCCGGTTCTGGTTGAGGCCTTTCAGCCCGAACAGTCTGACGTTCGCAGCTTCCGGAGAGGTGTGTCAGCCAAGCCAACGCGTTGAAGCAGATGGTCGATTTGCTTGGATAGCCGGTCATGTTTCCGGCCGCCCCCGTGAGGTATCGAGCTCACCGCCGCAATCGAAAAGCATCTTGGGCTAACCTTAGAATAAAGCTCCATCGCGTTCCGACCCTCAAGGGGTTGAATTTGCTAAGGTTTTCTGGCGCTGTCATCGGCCATGCCTTGGCGCCGCAAAAAAGGAAATTCATCCTAAAGTGGCAGCAGTGGTTTCCCGGATTTCCGGCTATCATAGCTCAGCGTAAAAGATATCAAGCAAATGCTCGCGTGCGTATAGGAGCTGCGGCAGTGGGAATTTCCAGGAACCGACGATTGCTAGTGGAACAATACTCGTCGGATCTACTCGAACAGCTTGCCGAGCTGGAGTGGTTGCGAGAGCAGGTTAGGCAAGCCGAAACGTTGGATCCGAAGCAACTCTTGGCTCAATTCGAAGCTTACCGGAAACAGAAAACGACCACGGCCCGGCAGCGCCGACGACTAGCATCCTGATTAAGAACGTGCGGCTGAAGCTCTGGTGCAGGATTGTTCACATCACCTCCGGACTCACCCATTTGTGGGCGTGATCTCCTGGAGTCCGCGCCTAGCTAGCGCTCAGAGCGATCGCTGCCACCGCCAGCGAACCGCAAATCGCGAGGTGTCCTCAACCGGGTGTGTGGAGGTTCTGGCCACTCGTACCTTGTGACCAGCTTTAACAGGCGTTCCCTGATCCAGGGATCGGCTTTTTCCGCCAAGTCCCGCACTAAGGCAGCACGGTTGCTTCGGAATTGTTCATCCACGACAATACCTCCTGACGCAACAAACTCGAATGTAAGGCAGGCGCGGGACGCAGGGAAGATAGTCCGCCGCCAATCCTGTGAATTGGGGGCGGCAGAGGACCCCCACCCATATCTTTGGGCTAGGACTGATGGATATTTGCCGCTAGTACTTCCGGCGTGGCGCGCATCCTCAGCCCCCAGCCCCAGATGACGCGTCACCACCGAAACGGCCCCAGTTTCAGCGCTGGGGCCGTTTTTTGCATGGCTAGTCCACCACAGCCTCACCGGCGCGCCGACCTTGTCACGCCGCCGAGTTATTGGAACAGGCAACCCCCAGTTTTCCGCGCCGCTCATCTTGTTTTCGCGCTCATTCTGGGTTGGGCGGCTGGCAGCGATCAAAACTGCCCAATGGTGTAACAGCTACCACTGACGGTCGTCGACGATGCGACTCCTATTTTCAATCGCCGTACCGCCCTAAGGGAGTACACATCGAAACCGCGCACTGGCGCTGCTTCAGGCCAGAAGACGTGAGGTTCTCGCTGATGTTCATCGCATTCCTGGCAACCACCGTTGCGATCGTCCATGGAATGCGTCTCCTGGCTCGACGCCAGTGCATCAATACGTTCCGTCAGACATTTTGTACGGGGAGCCAAGAGCAGCGGCGGCCGATCTGTTCGTCTCGGGCGTGTTTGTGCTCGGCGTGCTGCTGACGTTTGTGATCGCGGCTTATGGGACGAAACCGGAGAAACACGACGAGCGCGAGGATGAATGGTGGCGGGCGATTAAGTGACTATTCGCCCGGCAGCACGACATATTCCGGCACATCTGCACTGCTCATCGGCGTCGTGAGCAAGTACGGCAGTATCTTCGAGAAATAGATCCGCTGACCGAAGTTTCCCGGATGGTGATGATCGTCACCATAGAAATCGATCGACTGTTTGCGCGTCCTCACCTGCTCGGACGCAGCATAAAAGCCTGACGGCGGGGCTCTCCGTCCCGGACACTCACCTCTATGAGGCTCCGCTTTCCTCCTCGCTAATGAGCGCGCATCGGACGGGGTCGATAGCGCGGAGGAGAACATGACGATCGAGGCCAAGCATCATCGAATTACGATTACGTTCATCAGCGTGAACGACAAATTTCGACGATCCTTCGATGGATCGATCGGTCTGACCCAAGCTCATCAGTCGCTTCTCAAAGCCTCGACCGGTTTGATCGAGCCGCTCGTTCACGCGGCCGAATTCCTCAAGTAAGTTCCAGCTGAACATGCTTCGATATCGAAATTCCTCTGCCATTTCATTGAAATTGCATCGCAGCGTGGATAGCTCGGTGGAAGGGGCCAAGTCAGAAGCCGCTAAGTTTGAAAATGGGCGCATCAACAAAGAGTCAGTGTGTGTCTGAATATTGTCCGAGGGGCGGAATATGGCTCAACAAGATCTCTCTTCAACAAACGAGCCGAACAGAAAATGCACTTATTCAACGTGCTTCCTCAGTCAGTTGAGCGAGTCTCGCATCAAGATCACCCATCTTGCCATCCTCAAAAATTGGACCGTTGGACGCAAGCAGCTTTTGAGCCTGCGCGCACTGAATGCAGCACGACTGGAAGAACGCACCTGTTAAGTGGGACAATGACGAACTGATTCGCTTCGAGATAGTCGAGTCCATTGCAGATGCGGAAAGATCCGCTGGAACGAACCAGTCAGACGCGATGAGAAATCCCCAACCTCTCAAGAATGAGGGAACAAAGTACGCTGTAGGTGTGAACTTCATTAAAGACGCTTTTCAATGTTCGTGCCAACATCGCGTGAGAATGACCGTCAGCAAAAGAAAATCTCAATGCCTGGACGCCAACAATACCGCCGGGTTTCAGCCGCTCTTTGATGCGCAGATAAAATTCGCGCGTGTAGAGAGCCAGCGACGGACTGTCAGAGACCAGATCGCTCAGGTCGATAATAACGACATCATACAGGCGTTGGTCGTTCTCGATGAACGCTCTGCCATCCGAAAAAATGATTCGACACCGAGGATCCTCAAATGCTCCTCGATGCCAGTCCGTCATGTGTTCCCGACATATGCTTATTAGTTCGCCGTCAATATCGACCATGGCTAAAGATTCCACGGACTTGTGACGGAGTGCCTGCCAAATGGTAGCGCCTTCACCTCCGCCAATAACGAGCACGTGCTTCGGTGTCGGATGCGCCAGCATCGCCGGTTGTACCAAGAGTTCGTGGTATAGCTCTTGATCTAAAGCTGCGCTCTGTATGATCCCGTCTAAGAAAAGGGTCTTTCCGTAATTGGCTGTTTCAGCGATGCACCGCTTGGAAAGATGTCTGGCCAACATAAAAGATGCGCCGCAAACAGTAGTTGTACGTATCATAATTGTCGCTACTTTCTGAGAAAGTGAGGTAGGTCGAATGTTGATTGTCATCACGCACCGCGTTCTCCTGAACTGAACCGCCCCGGGTTGCGGAGGCCATTTTAGTTGAGCTACATGGCCGGATGCCCAGCATGGCGTAGTAATGTTCCTCCGCTTCAGGCGGTGGAATGTTTCCGATCGGCTCGAGGAATCGCCGGTTGTTGAACCAGCGACCCATTCGGGGGCTGCGAACTCGAGCGGCTGGAACGAGCGCCACCGCCGCGCCATGAAATGGACCCGCGGAGCAGGACCGCTTGAGCCGGTTTGTTAGTTGGAAACTGACCGCTCCTGATTACTTCCTATTGCGCTGCCAGAGACGAGTCCCGCTCGGTCAGCTGCCACAAGCAGCGTGGAGGCTCCGATCCGGCCAGTTACCCAACCGAACGGCTTGCCAGCTTCCAGATCATCGACAACTCTCCGGGTGGAATCTTCCGCCACTGATGATGTTCGCATTCGGGGTGCACCCCAAATCCCGCATAGCTATGGAAAATCGCGCTCGACTGTCAGTTGTCCAATCCTGGCGTGCAGCTTTTCGATTTCGCGTGCGCGCGCTTCCTCACTCTCGCGCCGAACACGCGCATCAAAGACCCGCGCCGACTGTTCCGGCGGTTGTTTCTTCCAGGCACAGACCGGGTTCAGGTGAACTCCGTCGCCCTCGGCCAGATCGACCATCGTCGCCTGCTTCCGCGCGGCTTCAAGCACGATCTTTGCCTTCAGTGCCGCGTCGATCTTGCGTCTCATCTTCGTCATGATGCGCTCCGTCTATCAAACGGAGTAGTCCTTCCCACTAAGCACATGGTCCCAAAATCGGGGTTCATTTCAAAATCGCTCCACCGCCTGGGTCGCGCCGTGCCCGGCCGCGTCGATCGCGACCGCAACTGACTGCACGATCGCGGCAAGGCGGACCGCTGTCTGGATGACCGCCGTGCTGATGCCGGCCTCCCGCAGCGCCTTCTCATGCGCATCCATGCAGGCGCCGCAGCCGTTGATGGCGCTTACCGCCAGCGACCACAGCTCGAAATCGGCCTTGTCCACGCCGGGATTGCCGATGACATTCATGCGTAGCCGCGCCGGCATCGTCTTGTATTCCGGGTTGGAGGCGAGGTGAACGAAGCGGTAGTAGACGTTGTTCATCGCCATCACCGAGGCTGCGGATTTCGCCGCCGCGACCGCGGCCGGCGTCATCACGACAGCTGCCGCAGATTCCATCGCGGCGATCACCACAGGATTGCGGGCGGCAATTGCGGTGGCAAGCAGCAGCCCGTGTTTGCTCTGCGGTGATAGCGTCTCATCTGATATCATCGACGCCAGGTTCAGTCTGACGTCCTTGGCGAAATCGGGGATCTGGTCCGTCAACTGCTCAATTGACATGATGCCTCAAGCAACCTTCAGCGTTTCGCCGCCGATCTCGCGGTTGCAGGAGCAGAGCTCGTCGGTCTGCAGAGCATCCAGCACGCGCAGCGTGTCCTTCGGGTTGCGGCCGACATTGAGGTTGGTCGCGTAGACATGCTGGATCGTGTTGTCTGGGTCCACGATGAACGTGTAACGATAGGCGACGCCGTCCGGCGAACGCACTTCAAGACCATCGACCAGCCTGCCCTTGGTGTCGGCAAACTGCCAGATCGGCAGCTGGTGCAGGTCCTTGTGCGAGCGTCGCCAAGCGAGCTTGCAGAACTCGTTGTCGGTTGAGCCGCCCAGCACGACCGCGTCGCGGTCGGCAAAATCCTTCGCCAGCCGGGCAAACTCGGCGATCTCGGTTGGGCACACGAAGGTGAAATCCTTTGGGTAGAAGAAAATGATCTTCCATTTCCCAGGGAAGCTGTTTTCCGTCAGCGTCTCGAACGCGCTCTGCCCGCTCTCGTCGTGCAAGTGAAATCCGGGCTTCACGCCTGTGATTTCGAACGGCGGCAACTTACTTCCAATTCCCAGCATAATGTCCTCACAAGTTTGCTTCGCGCGGGAAGCGACGGTCCCGGCCTCGAGTCAAGCAAGCGATGTGCCACGAGATCTCGCGGTTCAGCTGGCGGAAATGCGACAATCGGATGCTCGTCGCGGCGATATCTCCGTCGTAATTGGGCCGAATGGTCCATTATCTTACGTCGATGACGGAGCATGATGCCGTGCGCATGCGGCAGCTTGCGTGCGCGCGAAACGATTAGCTCAAGCCAATGCTCGTAAGTTGGAAGGCCGAACAATCTTGGGCTTTTATAAAATGAACGTACCGCGGCAAATCCTGCAGGCCGTATGATCGCCCTCACGGCGCGCACGAGGACCTCCTCACGTGAGGTGGAGCGGGAGCCGGGACTGACGGTGTTTCATCGGTCGTGGTGGATGATCTGGGGCCCAATGTCGGCGATGCTCTCTCGGGCCGTGATGAACCTGTCGGATGGGATCTTCACTTTAATCCGTGACAAGATGGAGTGCGCGCGGATGCGCGCCAGGCGGCGGCCCATGTCGCGCCACCATCCCTCGACAACCTTCCGCTCGCAAAACAGCGTTCTGCCGACATCCCAGGTGAAAGTCCGCCAGTCAGCAAGGCATTTTTCCGAGACGGTGGTGAGGAGTGGCACGCTAGCGATGACCGCATCGACAAATTCGTCCCCCGGCCCGGTCTCCTGCTTGGAGAATTGTTAATCACGAGGAGATCGACGCGCCGCTTGGTCGCGCGGGCCACCACAACCGCGGCGTCGGCAAACCCACTAGCATCAAGCTTGCAGGATATGGCGCCGCTGCCGAGTGGCTAGCAGATCGAAATCTCGTGCCCTGTCGCAATGTCGAGCGCGAGCATGGTTTTCATCCTGTCGCGCCCTTCAGTTTTTTCTGAACAAAACCAATGACGTGCACGCCTTGCCGCATGAGACTCCTGGGCCAAGTCGGCGAGCAGCTTATAAGCATCCTGTTCCGACCGGTGGCGGATTGCCGCAACCCGCTTCGGATCGATGTCCGCGAGGGTGGTGATCATGGGCGTGATCCTCTAATTGCTCATTTCGCGCTCGGGCGCTTTGCCGGCGCGGGACGCGCGATACCTACTCTGGCGCTTCAGGGCCGTGAACCAGCGAGACGCCCTTTGACCTGGGCGAATACATCGATTCCCTGGTTGAGCCTTAGGCATAGCGAGCGGCGCGTTATGCCGCCGTGCTGGAGATCGCCGCGCCCACACCTTTAGCCGGTACGCTGAACTGCGCATGGACGCAAAGCTAGCGGAGTCTATCGTGCAGGTGACTTCGATCCGGCCTGGTGTGGCTGTCCTCACGCGCGTTCCTTGCGCTGCATTTCTCGATCAACGTTGCGGTGAGAATTACCGCAAGGCCGAACATCACCATGCCGGCGGCAAGCCAGCTTGGTAACGGAGGTCTTCCGGAGCGGCTTGACCACGAAAGAGAGCTCGTGTCCGCCCAGGATTGCGGCAAAGGTGAAGGTGAGGGTGCTTCCGGCCCAGAGAGATGCGAGGATCCCGCGACCAGCTTCGGCTGCATCAATTCACAGGCGCCCAGCGCTTTCACAGCGTGCTTAGTGGCTGCGCCATAACGCGCAGCAGCCGGATTATGGATCGACGGTTTTGCGAAAGCCTCCGCGTCGTTCACGAACTTCGGAGCCGAACTCCACAGCACGAGATTACAAGTCGCATCGGTGAAGCGGCATTCCGGAACGCAAGACCGTTCTCGACCAGATTGCTCGGGCGGCCTCGTCGGGCCGAGAAACACCCCAAAGGGCGCCCCTTGCGTCATCTGGTTGTAAAGCTGTCCGCTCGCGCCAAACCTCAACAGGGCCTCGCCCGGTCTTCTGCTTAAACGGCGCTGCAGCTCCTTGGCCGGCGCGGTGAAGTTCGCGGCGACCGCCACATCGACTTCCGCCGCTCCTGCATTTCCGGCCATAAGCAGGGTCAGAATTGAATTGATGAGGATCAATCGGCTAGCCTCATCGGGAAGTCCGGACGCCGCTGGGAACGCGTTAGCCGCGGCGGCTCTTTTCTTCTCATCCCAGCAATTGGCGTGCGGTTCAAGAACATGGCGCGCGCCTTTGCTTGACAAGAGTGAAACGCACATAGGGGCCAGCGTGCGCCGTCCAATGGCTCGGCCGCCTCGTCCGGCTTGCGATATCGGCCTCTTCAACTCCGCCTGCGTGGCACACTGAAATGTAGCCTCAAGATGATGCCGCTCGCCTCTCGAGCGAGCTTGCTCGTTTCACGCCGCGGCGCTTGCCTGCCCAGGATCTGCTGCTGGCGTGGAGGGCGTCACGATTTGCAGTGGCGGTTCAGAGGCCGAGAGCAGCGCGACGTGCTTGAGCTGAGCGAATACGTCCATCCCATCCTGGAGCCCAAGGGAATCAAAGGAGAAACGTGCAATACGGGCCAAAATCTCCGTGCCCGAGCCTCCGGTGCCGAGCGCAAGAACCAGCGTGATCTCAGCCGCGCCGAGCGGCAAACAGGCTCTGATGCGCGCCGGGAAGACATTGATCATGGATCCTGCGCGTGGCGCTTCGCGCGCGACGCTGACGTCGCTCGCTCCAATGCGCAGCCGTTGGTGCACGCCGGGTGCAAACGGCGGCGCCGGCACCAACAGCCGCGCCCCTTTGAGGCGGAGAATGAGTAGCCCATAGCGCCCATCATAGCCGCTGACTACGGCATCAAGGCTGACGGCGGCTTCGCGGCTTGCCGCTAGCGGCAGCGCGGGATCTCTCTGTAAGACTTGCAGCGGTCCGGCCGCGGTCACTACGCCGCGCTCCATCATGACGAGATAATCGGCAAAATGTTCGATCTCCGCCATGTCATGGCCGATGTAGATCATCGGCAGCGCGAGCTTCTCGGACAGGCGCTCGATGAACGGCAGAATCTCACGTCTGGCGCAGCGGTCGAGCGCGCCAAGCGGCTCGTCCATCACAAGCAGTCTGGGCTGAGACAACAGCGCGCGACCCATGGCGACGCGCTGCCGCTCGCCGCCGGACAGATGTGAGGGAGAGCGGTCGAGCAACGGCGCTATCTCGAGCAGTTCGACCACCTCATCAAACGCGATCGGCGTTGGCTTCGGTTTGGGCGCACCGTAAAGCAAGTTGCGCCTGACCGACAAATGAGGAAAAAGACTCGGCTCCTGAAACACATAGCCGATGGGACGCAGATGGGGTGGGCGAAAGGTAGTCCTATCCTGCCACACCTCGCCGTCGATGGCGCAAAAACCATTCGGCAAAGGCTCTAGGCCGGCGATGCAGCGCGCCAGCGTGGTGTTGCCGCAGCCTGGCGGGCCGAAAATCGCCGTCACGCCTTTGCCGGGTACGCTGAATTGCGTATCGCGCGAGAAGCCAGCGATACTGCCGCTGAAGGCAATGTCAATCCGGCCTGGCGTGGCTATCCTCACCTGCTCCTCCTTCCGCTGTATTTGTCGATCAAGGTTAAGGTGAGGATTACCGCAAAGGCGAACATCACCATGGCCCCGGCAAGCCAGCTTGCTTCGCGCCAGCGCGAGGCTTGGACATAGTCGAAGAGATAGGCCGACAGTACCTTGGTGCGCCCAGGAATGTTGCCGCCGATCATAAGCACGATGCCGAACGTGCCTATCGTATGCGCAAAGCCAAGCATGGCGCCTGTCAGAACACCCGTTCGCGCCACAGGCAAGGCGACCGTGAAGAAGGCATATAACGGTGAGGCGCGCAGAGTGGCAGCGACTTCCAGCGGGCGGTCACCCATCGCAGCGAAGGCGTTGCGGATGGGCTGCACCACCAAAGGCAGAGCTGACAAAACCGATCCGACCACGAGCCCTGTAAAGGTGAAGGCGAGCGTGGCCCCGCCCCAGAGAGAGGCGAGAAGGCCACCCGGGCCGTTCGGGCCGAGCAGGGCCAGCAGATAGAAACCGAGTACTGTTGGCGGCAGCACCAGCGGCAGCGCGATGATCGTGGCGACCGCCTCAGCCCAAAGGCTCTTCGAGCGCGCTATCCACCACGCGAGCGGCGTGCCAAGGACCAGCAGGATCACGGTCGTTACGCTCGCGAGCTCGATCGTGAGCCGGAGCGATTCCCAGAGCTCTTGCGAAAAGCCATCCATGCGTCAACTCTAGCTTTGCACGTAGCCACCCCCCGCGATAATCGCGTGGAGTTTTTGCCGTTTAAGAAAATCGACGAAAGTGCGTGTCCCTTTATTATCCGCGCCACTCTCCAACAGCACGGCGTCTTGCCCCATCGGACTATGGAACTCCCGCGCCACCAGCCAGCGCAAACGGGTTTTGCTGTTTGTGAGCTCGGGCGGCGCGACAAATCCGAGCTCGGCATTACCGGTCTCGGATCGATCGGCGTGTGTGATGCTGGCGGCATCGGCCCCCGGCTGAATCGCCGCACTGACGCCTGGCGCTTTCATGACCTGCACCGCCGTTGCGCCATCATAAGGTGCGGCGGCCGGATTGCAGATCGATGATTTTGCCACAGACATCATCTGAAGGCGCTCCGCGCGATTGCGAACTTCACATTCGAACGCCACAGCACGAACTTGCCGCTCTTAGAGGTGAAGCTGTTTCCCGATACCGGGAGACGTTTCTCGCTCTGTTTACTTGGGCGGAACTGATCGGCCGACAGAAGGATGCAAAGCGCGGGTTGGATGATCCAGCTGCAAGCCTGTCCGTGCGCGCGTGAGCTCAACCCGGCCTCGAGCCGCGCCGTCTGAGTGAGCGGTGATGCAATCTCGTTGCTCGGCAGACGGACGTTTGCGGCAAGGGTGGGACTGATGTTCACCGCTGCTGCTTTTCCGAGCAGGAGCAGGATCAGAATCAGAGTTGCATTGATCAGGATCAATCGGGCAAGCCTCATTGGGAAGTCTCTCGGAGCGGGTCGGCCTGCGACCAGTTTGGCCGCGGCGGCTTCTGCTCCTGATCCCAGCAATCGGCGTGCCGCTCGCGAAATATGATGCGCGCCTTGCGTCACAGCAGCCAAACACGCTTAAGCGCCAGCCTGGCTGTTGAATTGCGGCGGAATGGCCCCAGCGCCGCGTCAGCTTTCCGACTTCGGCGTGTTCAACCGAACATCTCTAGCCTCTTGAACGAAAAACTTCTTGCCCCAACGTTGGCTCCGCCGCGCCGTGATGTCCGACCTTGGATCTTTGAACGGCTCGAACTCCGATCTCCGGCTCATCGGCCGGCCCAACGTAGCCCCTGGCCTGGGGGTGTCGGAACACGATATGTCTTGCCTTCACGTCGCCGCTATGAAGCGTCCGTTCGAGAAAAACTCTGTGGCAAGCGTCTCGTCCAGGCGCTGCAGGAGCTCAGCGTGTATCGTCCGGTGAAGGAGTATCGAGGCTGTCGTTTGTAGCTGTGCGAAACAATATGACCGAGGCCGGATAACGCCCCGGGGGCAGGCTGTATCAAGGCCTTTGAAGGCATGTCTCCACATGTCGATGGCGTGGATGCGTGCCATCCAAAAAATCAATTTTACCAATGTTACGGAATGTTGCATTGACAGCACCTGACGCCCGACGAATCACGTCGCTGCTTCTGTCGCGCGACGCGACGCGACGCGACGCGGCTCGGCTGGGGGATGGCGCCCCGTTCGCGTCGAAGCGCGTCATGGAAGCAGCAGGATGGCAGTTCAACTCGCGAAGGAAATTGTCGCACGATGAAGGAAAACGCCGTCGGCGGCGGCGAGACAACGACCGCCAGGCAACTGACCTGGTGTGGCATTCAGTCGCTGGAGTTGAGGGACATCATCTGCGACCTGGAGCAGTCCTACGCGATCGAGATTGAGATGAACACGGATGACGCCTGATCGAATCTCAAGAATGTCGGCGACGCGACTGTCCGCGGCGTGGTCGCTGAGAAGGCCTGAATGGGGAGGCGCGTCGTCATTACCGGAATGGGCGGGCTGGGGACCGACGGCGCCTCCATCTATAAGGAGATACGCGAAGGCCGCTCCGCCATTGGCCCGACCGCAACTCCGAGCTCAGGATAGGGGCCAAGCTCAAAGCCCTTCCCGAGCATGACATTGCCGCAAGCGGCTGGTCGATCTCGAGGTCGCGCCCACTCTGCCGCGCGAGCGCAAGGTGCGCGTTGCGCCGAGCAATGCCTTTGCCCTCGGCGGCACGAACGTGGTTCTGGGATTCAGCCAAGTGTCGTCAGGAGACAGTCGGTCCACAGTCTCGTCGGCTGAACGGCCGCATGGCTTTGGCGCTTGGTGCGCGACTTGCTTAACAAAAGAAAACACACGTAACTGCCGACCTGCCCTCGGAATTCACGCTGCGATCTGTCGGATTTTCGACATCGCCGTCTTCAATGGGACACGGCTGGCATAACAGCTCGTCTGATGCCGTCACCGCTCAACGCGCGGCGGCTCGGTGTTCGAGTTCGTATAGGGAAGGAGCGTCATGACCACCATCGCAACTGCGGCGCCCGCGCGGCCGTCGCAAACTTGGTACAAAATTCTCTACGTTCAGGTGCTGATCGCGATCTTGATTGGCGTCGTCGTCGGTTGGCTGTGGCCGTCGTTCGCAACCAACGACTGGATCAAGGCGCTCGGTGATGGCTTCATCAAGCTGATCAAGATGGTCATCGCGCCGATTATCTTCTGCACCGTGGTCTCGGGCATCGCGCACATCCAGGATGCGAAAAAGGTCGGCCGGGTCGGCCTCAAGGCGCTGGTCTATTTCGAGATCGTCTCCACTTTTGCCTTGTTGCTCGGCCTGGTGATGGGCAATCTTTTCCAGATCGGCCACGGCCTTGCGGCCAAGCCCGATGCCGCAGCCGTCGCCAACTACGTGAAGCAGGCGGAAGCTTCGAAAAGCGTCGATTTCATCCTCAATATCATTCCCGACAGCGTGGTCGGCGCGCTGGCGCGCGGCGATATCCTGCAGGTACTCTTGTTTGCCATCCTGTTCGGCTTCTCGCTGATGGCGCTGGGTGAGCGCGGCGAGAAGTTGCGCGGCATGATCGACGACACGGCGCACGCCGTGTTCGGCGTCATTGCCATTGTCATGAAGGCAGCGCCGATTGGCGCGTTCGGCGCCATGGCTTTCACGATCGGTAAGTTCGGACCCTCGGCGCTCGGGAATCTGATCGGGCTCATCGCGCTGTTCTATGCCACGGCCGCGCTGTTCGTGGGGGTCGTGCTTGGTCTGATCGCGCGTTTCGTTGGCTTTTCGATCTTCAAGTTTATCGCCTATGTCAAAGACGAGCTCTTGCTCGTGCTCGGCACCTCGTCCTCGGAAAGCGCGCTGCCGCAGTTGATGAAGAAGCTCGAGCGGCTGGGCTGCTCCAAGCCCGTGGTCGGGCTCGTGGTGCCGACCGGCTACTCCTTCAACCTCGATGGCACCAACATCTACATGACCTTGGCAACGCTGTTTATCGCGCAGGCGCTCGGGGTCGATCTCACCTTCGGCCAGCAGCTCACGATCCTGATCGTGGCGATGCTGACGTCGAAAGGCGCAAGCGGTATCACCGGGGCCGGCTTCATCACGCTCGCGGCGACGCTGTCAGTCGTTAATCCGGCCCTGGTGCCGGGCATGGCAATCGTGTTCTCGATCGATAAATTCATGAGCGAGGTGCGTGCACTTACCAATATCACGGGCAACGGTATTGCCGCGGTGTTCGTGTCCTGGTGGGAAGGCGAACTCGACGAGGCCACGCTTCATGCGCGGCTCAACCAGGAAATTGGTGCGGCCGACGGCGAGACCACAAACACGACGGGGTAGGCGGCTGCATTTCTATTCGTCATTCCAGGACGCGTTGACGCAGGTGTACGCGAACTCGCGAGTCTTGCTTGTCCAAGTCGGCAGCAGCCGACTTGGATTACGAAGGCGGAATCTCCCGCCGCGACCTCTGGATTGCCGGTTCGCTCGCTTTCGTGAGCGCGCCGGAATAACGTCTAAAGAGGCTGCTCCGTGAGACGAGGGGAAGAAACCCTCGGTTTCGTCGGGCGGTTTCTCATGAGCGCCGAGTCTGAACAGCTGCTTGAAAGTGATAGTCCTCTATCCAATCGCATGACGGCGAAGCGTTAGCGAAGTGCAATGCCCCATCGCAAGCGGGTCTGAAGAAGGGGTGGAGCAAAGCCGGGGGACGGGCGGCTAAACCGTGATGAGGTTAGCTTGAATCGAATTGGGATTCCCAAATCAGGAGACTTCGGGTTTACCATGCTGGCTGGGCCTGGAGGCCAGCATGGATCGGCAAGCCTTACTCTGAGGATCTTCGGAAGCGGGGGCGTTGCAGGGTTGTCACCGGTGGATTGTCCCGCAACGAGGCGGCTAAACATTCGGTGTTGCGGTCAGCACGGCCGTTGGATGGGCGCGACGGCATTGCGAGACCGGCAGCGTGGTGCCCGGCAGGGATGCGCGGCAACAGGTCGAAGGCCATTTCCGGCAAACACCGTGTCTGGGTTTAGGGCGAATCAAGGGGACTTCACCCTGCGCGGCTTGGTCGTCGAGCTCGCTGATCGCGGGCCTAAGGCTGATTACCGTTCAATATGGGAGTTCGTCCACGCCGAGAAGCTCAGCTTGAAAAAAACTGTGGCTGGCGAACGCGAGATCTGGGCCAGGACCGATATGGGGCCTTGCGGGGTTGCGCCGCCTGGCCAGAGGATTCCCAGCAAGATTCCCAACGGCCGCTGGACGACCATAACCTTCCTGGCCGCGTTGCGCCATGACCGGATTGAGGCGCCATGGTTTCTCGAGGGCCGAACGATGGCGAGAGTTTCCGCCTCTACGTCGAGAAAGTCCTCCTTCCGACGCTTTGTCCCGGCGACATCCTAACCATGGACGATCTCGGCAGCCACAGACGCAAAATCGTGCGTCAGCTTACCCGCCTCGTGAATTTCACATAAGTGCCGCTCTCGTGAACTCAGAGCCGATTCTTGGCATCGTGCGACCGGCATTATAGCTCCGTCTTCGTGCCACAGACTTTCACAGATATAGCGCGCTCGAGCTCGGACGCCAGGACAGTCAAGTGATCCGCAAGCTTTGCGAACAGCTCTCGCTTTTCCAGGTCAGTTGCCAGATCGCTGATCAATTTGCACTCGGCTGCATCAGTGCGGAGCTCTTTCAGTTGCTTCTGCAGGTCTTTCATCGGTATGCCCGTGGATCGGTCTATTCAGACCAATTAATCGGAGTGTACTTCAGCTCCCGCCGGTCCATTTCCGAACGAAGCAATTCGGCATAGGTGCGCAGATTGTTACCAACAAAGCGGCAACGTCCGCCGTACGCGCGACCAGCCAACACTTGCCTCCGCACACTCTCCCAAAGAAACAATAAGCTCTCATCTTTCGAGTTTGAAAACCTCATCCGGACACCCCAATCCTTGCGCGCAAATGCTACCGCCATCTCAACGGCCGAAGTGTCCGTTTCGGACGCTCCCGCGCAGAAACCAAGTATTCGTTGCACATTAGCCACATGAGCTTTTCGGTCACCGCGCTACGCCGATCAGTCGGTTGGAGCAGAGCAGCTGGGTCTTACAGCTTCTGCCTTTGACCGTTCCACATGCTGCCAACTACTCGCTGTGGCTCAGACTCATCAGTCGGCTGCGAACGTATTTCGCGCTCAGGAAATAATTTGACTGTGTAAGCGGTCGCGCAGTTCAAAAGGAAGTGAGCGATCGAGGTGGCGTATGTATTCGGCTCTTGTCGGGACTCTTATTCTTTTGAGCATTGGCATCCTATTGGCCCACGCGCTGGACGCTTTTCGCTCGGGTTCGTGATAGCAATTCCCGACACTAACTATACTCTCATGCAGACAGCGCCGCGCCCGCCTCAGTTCTGACGACGGATCGCGCCCGGGTAAGCGATCGAGTGCTTCGCTCAGAGCGCCGTCATGCGTGCGGAGGCCCTCTCCCGTAAGCCTAACCATATCAGCGGTCTCGCCCTTAGCCGCTCGGGAGATCCGGCCATTGGCGACTTCGGCGATCTGAAGGTGATCCGGAAATACTGCGAACTGACCCCGAATCTGATCGCGCGCGGGGATCGTATCCTTCTCGCAAGTCCGCGCGAGGCTCAGATCAGACCCGATCAGGAGGTCGCCTATATAGGTGCCGTCTAGCTCTAGGTGAACCGCCTTAGCCAATCCTTTCAAGGTCGACTAAGCGCCTTTCAAGGTTGTCATTCGCTTTGCCTAAGAACCGTCTCGTTTCGTCCTCCCGCTTGAAAGTCCGGCTTGACTGGTCCTTCACTCACCGCGCTCAAGTGCTGCAGAACCGTCGTGAGATGGCTCGATACATCCTCCAGGATGAAGCTATGTTTTCGAGCGCCACCATTTCGGAAAAGAACGTCTTTGACGCTGTCTCCGACCTAACAGCCCCGTCGAACTTGAGCTCCACAAGTGGCACCAGGCCTTCGCGTCCGTCTCGCAACACCCTTCCCATGCTCGTGATCAAGCGAGCTGAACATCCTGGACTCGTGTCGACCGAACCGCAGGCTGCATCTAGGATACCTTTGTGCCGCTCTCGGACCTGGCCTTGATTGCCTGGTCGACAAGCCCGTCGTTCTTTCATGTGTGCGAATACACGCCCTGCAGCGAATCGGCTGGTCGATACGGTGGCGGAGCTCAAGGAGACCAGGCAGGCGCACATCACGCTTTGGTCGAATGGCGGTTCTCTCGTCGCCGCAGCCTTTCGCGAGAGACTCTATCCCGCGCGGGACACACATGTCACAAACGTCGACGGCGGCGCTGGCCGGCAGAAGATTGTTCTTTGATTGAGAAGGCGCCGACAAAGACCTATGCGGTCATCACGGCTGCAAGTAACAGATACCCGATCGTCGTGACGGGGGCGGCTCGGAACGTGATGATAAGCCGAATAGATGGGATGTCTGACAAATCTGTGGTGCAGCGGGGTTGCGGAATTGCGGCCGCGGGCATGCCGGCTTCCCGAGATCGGGTGTAACTTGATGTAGTCCGAACGATCCGAAATCATCGATCAGAACGTGCTTGTGAACACGATCATCCAGCCAACGAATGAGACTGTCGCAGCCGTCACCGCACCATAGCTTCCTCGGCCTGGCGGGTGCCACTACCAGATTAGCAGCTTGAGGCAGATGCTCGCAGCGCATAAGTACTTCGTTCAATGCACTTCGGCAGATATTGTCTCCAGCAATCTTTGAAGCGCTTGTCCGCCATGACGCTGTGTTGCATGGCAAACGGAGCCATCTGACCCCTCGACGGCAAGTGATTCGATGCACGTCTGCGGGCCCGTGTCGATCGTCCTCGGCACGACTAGGCCGCTTACGAAGCCGACAACAGATAGAATTGTGATGAAGAAAGCGATATCCGCAGCCGATCCGTAGAGAACACTGATGATCCTTGAAAATCGAATTCCGGACGACCCCTCGATAGTGGGGCGGGTTGGGGCCATGATCGACTCCGTTAAGCCAGCACTGCCCCCACGCAGTGGGGCGCTGAAGAATACTGAACTCACTGCTCACAGCCTTGAAAAGCACTTGGTTTGTCGCTAACACCATAATAGCTACTATTGAGGACAGAGTCGTCCGGAATCTGCTCAACACGAAGCAGGTCTCTCGATCCTGGTAGTTGAACAGTGGTCGAACGGTCGCGCTACGCTCCGACCATGCGGTCGCTCTTGAGAGTGTGCTATCCAGCGCCTCGGGGCGAATTGCGCAACCACGAGATCAAGGCGTTTTACCTTGGCGGCTCGCCGCGAAGTAGCGTCAGCGAGAAGCCGCTGACGCAAGCGGTTGCCTGACTTTGATTTAAGGGGAAACTGACGATGGCTATGGCCAATCTGGCGCGCAAGATCGAAGGCGTCTACTCTCGAACTATAGGCGGCGCAATCGACATGTTCTCGACGGTCTGTACTATGAACCCGATGATCGGCGGCATGGCGATCCGCGAGGGCTTGCGCTAGGACGACAGTGTTCATGGCGCCAGCGGGTGGGTCCAGCCGGGCCTCCTGGTCAGAGACTTGGAGATGAACGCCCGTATAAGCCTCAGCTCGCATCGAGGCGATCGGCGGTATCTGTTTCGATACGAGCGCACGATTTTAGACGAGGATAGGTGTGTCAGGCACCCCCGGTACACGCGGCTGGACAGCAAGCTGATCGCAGTACCAGTTTGTGGTGCAGGAACCGCTTGGCGCGATGGCGAGCGCTGACAGTTTCAAGGCCCACCGATCCGCAGCACCCGCTGCAGTGCCCCCGCGAATGATTCCGTCCTCATCGACCACGAACACGCGTCGCCGGTCAACGGCTTTGCCTGTTTCGGCTCCGATCTACATCGTCGCTCGCCTCTGATCCTGTCTGGCAGGGAGAGGAATTAGCAAGTTTCGGTTCGGTGGCTCACAACATCAAACAAGCTTTTCTGGCGGCGCGAAGCGCGCAATTCGTGTCCAATACCTGACAGCGGCACAAAGCCCGTCAGCTTCAGAACACCGGTCGGCTTGGGAGCCGGAGTTTTTTCAAGGCGGAATCAGCCGCTTAATGCGTGCTGACGAAAATGGCATGGCTGTTGCTGTTGAGATCCAGCAACACTGAGTCAGGGCTGAGTGCATCCATAGCGCAAAACGAGCGATGCTCCTTCCCTTGAGCCCGTGTGCCCCGTTTCTGAGAGAGACAAGCTAGCGCAAAAAGTCGCGCAACGTTTGGCAATAGTTTTGGAGAACAACATGGTGCTGCGCATGGAGTCCCCAGCTCCTCCGATCAAGGTGGAGAACTGGCAGCGTGGCCAGCCCCTCACGAGCTTCCAGCCGGGGAAAGTGTACATCGTCGAATTTTGGGCAACTTGGTGCGGACCCTGTGTGGCGGCGATGCCCCATCTGGTGCAGCTGCAAGAGAAATACAGAGATAGCGGAGTTGAGGTTCTCGGAATCGCAGCTCATGAACGAGCTGAAACGGCGGACGAGGCCCGAACCAACTTGGACGCATGGTTGACCAAAAAGTTGTCGAATCTCAACTACCGGATCGGGTTCGACTACACAGGCGAAATGAACAAGCTTTGGATGGATCCCAGCTTTTCTGTCGGGATTCCCACCTCGTTCGTCGTCGACCGTGACGGCCACATCGCCTTTATCGGTCACCCGACGCAACTCGATGACGTTTTGCCGAAAATTCTGAGCAGCAGCTGGCGCACCAGCGATGAAGCTAAAGCCGCCGAGACGGAGCGGATCGCCGAAGGCGAACGCACAACGCGCGAAAGGACGCGCCAGCAAGCGTTGACTGAGCCGATCACCGCCAAACTTACGCCGGCGATGAAGGCGCAAGACTGGGCGAAGGCGCTTTCGGCGGTCGAAGAGGCCGTCGCTGTTCTGCCGGATGATGTGAACTTCCGCGTGCTCCATGCGGATCTGTTGCTTCACAAAATGCACGACTTGCAGGCCGGCCTGCCGGTGATGCGCCAATTGGTTCACGACGCGATCGACAAAAAGTCCGAGCTGTGGATGGCCGGGGCGATGCGCCAACTCTTTGATCCGGCGAATGACAACTCTCACTTCCCGCGGGCCGAGCGCTTTGCGATGGGCAAGGAGTTATCCGAACACATTCTGGCAGTGAATCCTCCGCAACGCGGCGAGGGCCCCAAGTTCCTGTCCTATGGGGCGGTCGCTCAGTACTACTACGAGAGCGGCAACAAGGATCGCGCGATCGAGTTGGTCGAGGTGGCGCTGAAGTCGCTGGATCGCCCCTCGGCTATCCCGGACAAACTGAAACACCAGGTTATGTCGGTATTGGTTCAAACGCTGGCCAACTACAAGGGTGAGAAGGCTTCTTACGGGGCTTTTTGTGCGACTCCGCAAGACGGCTCTCGCAAAGCATCAAAGCGCAGGCGCCGGAGGAGAAATGATGAAAAAGGGTGACGATCCGAGTTGCTCACTGGCCAATTCGTCCATTTATCCGGTGGCCCAGCGGCAATTAACGATCATCGAGCACAGCGGTGGATCGTTTGCGGCGCGTTGGAGGTTCGGATTGCGATGACATCCGTCCGGATCGACGGCAGAGGTGATCTTCTAGGTGAAGTCGCGCCGCGATTCCATAACGCAAAGCCTCTGACGGTCTACTCGATATGCTGAACACTTCGTTCATCAAAATGCACCTTTACGCACAGCCCTGGCGGCGGCCGGAGCTAGGTGGTCATCGCCGCGCTTCTGCAGACGGGCAAAGATGAGTGACGTCGATCCCGCATGCCTGGCTCACACAAGCTCTCGAACGGGTCGCGCAAGGCTGGCCGATGTGGAAGACCGATGCTCTCAGCTCGAGGAACCCGCAAAGCGTGAGCCGCTTCCGCTAAACGCTGACGCAAAGAGTGGGTGAAATGGGTAGAAGATTTCGGCCGCAGCCCCCGGACTCCGGGCGTTTATTGCGTCCCTCGGACGGCGCGCCAAGCATTGGGCACATCAGGCCTGGATCGGAGGGTTTTACACCGCGTCCGGCACCAACCCCTAGCGCCATGACCAGTCAAGATGACAAACGACCCGCCGCAATCAGCCTGGTTCTCCTGTTTGCGTTGGAGCACTGGCTGAAGCAGCCAGTCCGTGCCACGATCATCCTCGTCGGCTTCTTAGGGGCGACGGTCGCCGACCTGTTCATGCCGGTCTATTCCGGCCGTCTAGTGGATGCATTGACGTCGGGCCCCTCCGACCAGGCGGCGCGACATGCGGCGCTGATTGCGTTCGTTGCTACCCTCGCGCTTGGTCTGCTCTCGATTATATTGCGGTTTGCGGGCTTGCAGGCGATCGTGCCGTTCACGCTGAAGACCATGTCCGATGTGGCGCGTGAGGCCTTCGTGCGCGTGCAGCGGTTCTCAACCGACTGGCACGCCAACTCGTTCGCCGGCTCGACCGTGCGCAAGGTCACCCGCGGCATGTGGGCGCTCGACCTGCTAAACCACACCATCCTGATGGCATTGTTGCCGTCGCTGGCGGTGCTCGTGGGCTCGACGATCCTGCTCGGCCTGCATTGGCCCGTGCTCGGCGGCGTGATCGGCCTCGGCGCGGTGATCTATGTCGCGATGACGACGGCATTGACGATCGGCTACATCGCGCCGGCGGCGCGCGTCTCCAACGCCTGGGACACCAAAGTCGGCGGCACGCTAGCGGACGCGCTCACCTGCAATTCTGTGGTGAAATCCTTTGGCGCGGAGGCGCGTGAGGATGCGCGGCTTGGCAGTGTCGTCCGCCGCTGGCGGGCGCGGGTGCAGCGCGCCTGGCTGCGCTCCAACGCCACCAGCGCTGCGCAGCTCGTGATGCTCTTGTGCTTTCGCGCTTCGGTGATCGGCGGTGCCATCCTGCTGTGGATGGCGGGGCGCGCCTCGCCGGGCGACGTCACCTATGTGTTAACGAGCTACTACATCATCCACGCCTATTTGCGCGACGTCGGGATGCACATCAACAACCTGCAGCGTTCGGTGAACGACATGGAGGAACTGGTGACCATCCATGGCGAGCCGATCGGCATTGTCGACGCGCCCGACGCCAAGCCGATCGACATTCACGGTGGAAGGATCACGTTCGAGGACGTCACCTTCCTCTATGGCGCGGATCGCGCGCCGCTCTACGAGGGATTGTCGATCAACGTCCGCGCCGGCGAGCGGATCGGTCTGGTCGGCCGCTCCGGCTCCGGCAAGACCACGTTCGTCAAGCTGGTTCAGCGCCTCTACGACGTCTCCGGCGGCCGGATCCTGATCGACGGCCAGGACGTTGCGAAAACCACGCAGCAGTCGCTGCGCAGCCAGATTGCGATCGTGCAGCAGGAGCCGATCCTGTTCCACCGTTCGTTGGCGGAGAACATCGCCTACGGCCGGCCTGGCGCCAGCATGGCGGCGATCGAGCAGGCGGCGCGGCTTGCCAATGCGCACGATTTCATCATGCGGCTGCCGAAGGGCTACGGCACGCTGGTGGGCGAGCGCGGCGTCAAATTGTCCGGTGGCGAGCGGCAGCGCGTGGCGCTGGCGCGTGCGTTCCTTGCGAACGCGCCGATCCTGATCCTGGACGAGGCGACGTCGAGCCTGGATTCGGAATCGGAAGCGCTGATCCAAGAGGCGATGGAACGGCTGATGAAGGGCCGCACCTCGATCGTGATCGCGCACCGGCTGTCAACGGTCCGCGGCCTCGACCGCATCCTGGTGTTCGATCGCGGGTCGATCGTCGAGCAGGGCACGCATGCGGCGCTGACCGCGCGACCGGGCGGCGTCTATCGCAGCTTGTTCGAGCGGCAGGCCATCGAGTTCGCTCAGACCTCGGCGGCAGGCCAGACTAAAGCACGGTTGGCCGCATCTCCGTAGCCTTAGCCTTATTTACCTTGGCTGCAGCGAGCGGCTGAAGGCAGATCTGAGCGAGAAGAGTTTCGGGAGCCGCCGCGTTACATCTTTGGGCGATCAATAATCGACCGGCCGGGGACATACGAGAGTAAGGAGCGGAGCAATGGGTATCGAGCATCCAAAATACAAGGTCGCAGTAGTGCAGGCGGCGCCCGCCTGGCTCGACCTTGACGCTTCCGTCGACAAGACGATCGCGCTGATCAGGGAAGCCGCCGCAAAGGGCGCCAAGTTGATCGCATTCCCGGAAGCCTTCATCCCCGGCTATCCCTGGTACATCTGGCTGGACTCGCCGGCCTGGGCGATCAGCCGCGGCTTTGTGCAGCGCTATTTCGACAACTCGCTCGCCTATGACAGCCCGCAGGCGGAGCGGTTGCGGCTCGCCGTGAAAACGGCCGGCATCACAGCGGTGCTGGGACTGTCGGAGCGGGAAGGCGGCAGCCTTTATCTCGCGCAATGGCTGATCGGCCCGGATGGCGAGACCATCGCAAAGCGGCGCAAATTGCGGCCGACCCATGCCGAGCGCACCGTCTATGGAGAGGGCGACGGCAGCGACCTTGCCGTGCACGACCGCCCCGGCATCGGCCGGCTCGGAGCGCTGTGCTGCTGGGAGCATCTGCAGCCGCTGTCGAAATATGCGATGTACGCCCAGAACGAGCAGGTGCATGTCGCGGCCTGGCCGAGCTTTTCACTCTACGATCCCTTCGCGCCGGCGCTCGGTTGGGAGGTCTGCAACGCGGCCTCGCGCGTCTATGCGGTCGAAGGCTCCTGCTTCGTGCTCGCACCTTGCACTACCGTCTCGCGGGCAATGATCGACGAACTCTGCGACCGTCCCGACAAGCACGCGCTGCTGCATGTCGGCGGCGGCCATGCTGTGATTTACGGGCCGGACGGCAGTTCGATTGCCGAAAAGCTTCCGCCCCAAGAGGAGGGCTTGCTCTAAGCCAACATCGATCTTGGCGCGATTGGCGTCGCGAAGAACGCCGCGGATCCGGCGGGGCACTACTCGCGTCCTGACGTGACGCGGCTTTTGCTCAACAAAAGACCTTCCAAACGCGTCGAGCATTTGCCTTGCCCATCGACAATGTCGTGATCGAAGAGGCGGAACCCGCCAGCTGACAACGAACAGGCAAGTCATTCCGGAAGATCGTGCCATTGAATCCGCTATCCCCGTGCACCTGCAGACCACGCGGCCCGCCATTGGCGGGCGCCTGACGACTATCAGCCGCCATACCCATCATTCGTCGCGCAACGCCTGCGATCAGCCGTGTGGTGATGGGCTATTTCGGGATCCAGTATCGCGGCGCGCCACCGGCCTTGCACGGGCGCGCAAGGCTGCTGGCGGTTCAACTGATGGAGCGTCTGCCGCGGCTGTCGCTTGGCATCGAGGTGCGGACCTTGTTCGTCAAGCCGGTGCTGGCGGATCTTGCCGCAAGCCTGGGCAGTCATCAGGAGGTGGCGGTCCACCGCGAACCTGATCACAGAGGGCGGCAGGGCGATTACCCCGCAGATGCTGCCGCTTATTGAGCTTGCTCAGGGAGAAATCGATCGGATTGTCACCACGGCGCCTGGTGGCATCGGCAACATTTATGCCTTGTCGCCGCTCCAGGACGGTACCCTGTTCCATCATCTGCTCGCCAGCCAAGGCGATCCGCACCTCGTGGTGTCGCAGATGGCGTTTGCCGACCGTGGCGTGTTGGACCCCTATCTTGCCGCGGTTCAGCGGGTGGTGGATCGGCACGACATTCTGCGCACGTCATTTGTCTGGGAGGGACTGTCGAGCCCGGCCTAGGTGATTTGGCGGAACGCACCCCCTGCTGGAGGTGACCGAGGTTGAACTGGATGGGTCTGGCGATCCGGGCCACGAGCAGCGCGGGCGTCGGTTTGATCCGCGCCAGCACCGCATTGAACTTGGTCGGGCTCCTTTGTTGCGGTTTGTGATTGCGCGCGAGCCCGGCGGCGAGCGGGGGTGGCTGCTTTTGGAGCTGCTGCACTACTTGATCGGGGATCACAGCACGCTGGAAGTGATGCATGCCGAGGTTCAGGCCATGCTGGAGGGACGTGAGCATGAGCTGATAGTCCCACACCCCCTTTTGCAATCTGGTGATGGAGGCGCGCGTGGGCGTTGATGCAAAGGCGCATGAAGAGTTCTTCCGGACGTGGCTCGCAGACGTCGATGAGCCGACCCTGCCGTTCGGCTTAAGCGAGGTCCGCGGCGACGGCAGCGGGATCAGCGAGGCACGGCGGACGCTGCCGCAGGCGCTCAATGCGCGGCTGCGCAGCCAGGCGCGGCGGCTGGGTGTGACCCTGGCGAGCCTCTGCCACCTGGCGTGGGGGCAGGTGGTGGCGCGCAGCAGCGGCCGTGAGCAGGTGGTGTTCGGCACGGTGCTGTTCGGCCGCATGCAAGGCGGCGCCGGTGCCGACCGCACCATGGACCTGTTCATCAACACCCTGCCGCTGCGGCTTGATCTCGACGGCAGCGCGGTCGAGGCAAGCCTGCGCATCACACACGCCCGCCTGGCCGAGCTGCTCGCGCACGAGCATGCCTCACTGGCGCTGGCGCAACGCTGCAGCGGCGTTGCGGCCCCGGCGCCGCTGTTCAGTTCGCTGTTGAACTACCGCCACAACACGCCACCGGTCGCCTCCGCAACCGATGAGGTGCTGTCCGGCGTGGAATGGCTGGGCGGGGAGGAGCGCACCAACTATCCCCTCACATTGGCGTTGGAGGATTTTGGCGAGGCGCTCGGGCTGACGGCGCAGGTGGTTGAGGGCATCTCTCCGGATCGGGTCTGCGGCTACATGCAGCGGGCACTGGAGCAACTGGCTGACGCACTGGAGCATGCGCCCAATACGCCGGTGCGAGATCTGGACATCCTTCCGCCCGAAGAGCGCGCCTACCTCTTGGAGGAGCTGAACCGGACGGCGGCGCCCTATCCGTCGGAGCAGTGCATCCATCAGCTATTCGAGGCGCAGGTGCGGAACGCGCCGGACGCAGTGGCAGTGGTCCATGCGGACGAGCGCTTAAGCTATGGCGAGCTCAATGCACGGGCGAACCGCCTGGCGCATCATCTGATCGCGCTCGGGGTGAAGCCAGATCAGCCGGTCGCGATCTGCCTTCAGCGCAGCGTGGCGATGGTGGTGGGGGTGCTCGCGATCCTCAAGGCAGGGGGCGCCTATCTGCCGCTCGATCCGGCCTATCCGTCCGCGCGGCTGCGGCAGGTTGTTGAGGATGCGGCGCCGCAGCTGGTGCTGGCCGATATCGCGGTGGTCGATCTCGCGACGGCGACGCCGGCCTGGGCGCACCTGCCGGTGTCGAATCCGGATGCGCGCGCGCTCGGTCTGACCTCGTGCCATCTCGCCTATGTGATCTACACCTCTGGATCATCAGGCGCGATCAAAGGCGTCGAAATGTCCCACAGCTCGCTGATGAATTTGCTCTGGTCCTCACCGGGGCTTGGCGCGGAAAAACGACGCACACTTCAGTTCGCGACGCTGAACTTTGACGTGTTATTCCAGGAATTGTTCAGTTGTTGGAGGGATGGTGGCCTGCTCGTGCTCGTCCAGGAAGAGACCCGCGCGGACTTCTCCGCCTTGCTGGAATTTGTGTGGGGCGAAGCGATCGAGCGGCTTTTTCTCCCACATGTAGCGTTGAACCATTTTGCGGAGGTCTGGGGCGCTGAGGGAGTGCTGCTGCCATCTTTAAGGGAGATCTATACAGCGGGTGAGCAATTGCGGGCCACCCCAATGCTCAGGTCGTTCTTCGAACTGCACCCGAGGACGAGGTTGATCAATCAGTATGGGCCCACAGAAACGCACGTCGTCACGGAGTACCGCCTTGCGGCGGATCCATCATGCTGGCCGCAACTGCCTCCCATCGGCCGACCGATCGCGAACACGCGAGTTTACCTGCTTGACGATCATGGCGCGCCCGTTCCGTTCGGCGCCGTGGGGGAGCTCTACATTGGCGGTGCGGGAGTGGCGCGTGGATACTTAAACCGGCCCGAGCTAACGGCGGAGCGGTTTGTGGCCGATCCGTTTAGCAGTGAGGCGGGGGCGAGGATGTACCGGACCGGCGACCTTGCGCGCTATCTGCCGGACGGCAATCTGGAGCTTTTGGGCCGCAACGATCACCAGGTGAAGATCCGCGGCTTCCGGATCGAGCCCGGTGAGATCGTGGCGGCTCACTGAGCACCCGTCGGTGCGCGACGCATGGTGGTAGCGCAAGGGGAGGGCGCAGCCGAGAAACGTCTTATCGCCTATGTGGTTACGGGTGCCGAGCACGCCGGCGAAGTTGAGGGGCCTGAACTTGCCGCCACGCTGCGCACGCACTTAAGTTGCGCGCTTGCCGGAGTACATGGTGCCGTCTGCGTTTGCGCGGCTTGCGGCGCTGCCGCTGACGCCGAACGGCAAGCTGGATCGCAAGGCGCTGCCGGCGCCGGAGGATGGCGCGGGGCGCCTGTGGGGCACCGCAGGGCGAGATCGAGACCGCGCTGGCGCAGCTCCGGGCGGAGCTTCTGGGTATCGAGCAGGTCGGGCGGCCCGACCACGTGTTCGCGCTTGGCGGGCACTCGCTCGATTGGTTTACGGAATGCGGCGTCGAGACCGTCGTCATGGAATCGACCAGCGTCTACTGGATTCCGATTTTCGAGCTTCTCGATGCCCGGGGGTTTACCGTGTTTCTTGTCAACGCGCGCGATGCCAAGCACGTGCCGGGGCGTAAGACCGATGTCAGCGATGCGCAATGGCTGCAGCGGCTCCATTCATTCGGGTTGCTGCGGGCCAGCTTTCAGCCCAAAGGGCAGATTGCCGAACTGCGAGCCTACGTGCGTCAGCGC
>NZ_JCAMOQ010000067.1:0-39738 GCF_059512365.1 Bradyrhizobium sp. Ses1 | reverse complement strand
CTCGCCCACGGGGGCGCCTGCCTGCATCAGCGATCTCGCGCCAAAAACGAACACGACACTTTGTCGTCCGACTTCACTGGTCGGCAAATTCGGGCGCCACCCCTCACTTTGAGACCATTTGTATTGAGCCGTTTTCATGAGTTACTCCCTCTCATCGCATGTTCAGACCTTGTTGTCGTCTACTGTCCCGCAGCCGCGAGCAGCGTCTCGACCTTACTCAGCAGCCTCTGCAGCTCGATCGGTTTTGTATCGTAGTCGTCACAGCCGGCCTCGAGGGCCTTGTCCCGGTCGGTCGCCATGGCGTGCGCCGTGAGCGCGATGATGGGGATCTTGCGCAGCTCGGGCGTGGCCTTGATCCGGCGCGTCGCCTCCCAACCGTCGATCACCGGCAGGCTCATGTCCATCAAAATGAGATCGGGCCTGTCGCTCGTCGCCATTGCGACGCCGCGCGCTCCGTCCTCGGCAACGATGACCTCGTAGCCGCCGCGCACGAGGCGCCGCGAGAGCATGTCGCGGTTCATCTCGTTGTCTTCGACCAGCAGGATCTTGGGCATCGCACAGCCTCGGGTGTGTTCATCTTTGCCCTCCCGAGCGGCTTGAAAGCAGTCTTGCTCTCCTGCCTACCAAGCCCCAATGGCAATTAAAACAATAATGGCCAAGCCAAAAACGGCGGCGATAGTCGCAGGTACGGAATACCATTCCGGTGTAGTCATCGTTGCCTTCCGAGCGGTGGTTCTCAAAGCTTAGGCCCTCGGCTTCACAAAGACTGTGAAGGGGCTAACACCTTGAAACTAAAATGCATTTACAATCTAGAGGCTGTTGCGCCGCCGCATGCGCGCGGGGCGCGAGAGCGGCCAATGCACGGCGCAAGCTGGTCATGATAGGAAGCCAAAACAAACCTCATCACGACGCGCGCGACTTCCACATCGCCGAGCACGTACTCAAACGCCTCGCGGATCATTTCGCCCGATGGCACGGGGCACCATTCGTTGGCGTGGAAGCCAGGCCAATTCAGCATCTCACCGCGCTCACTTTCACTAGCGCGGGCGAGGATGGTGCCGTCGCATTCAGGGCTTGGACTCATAACCATTCAGAGGTCTGGGTTGGGTTGAGCCGGACAGCGGACATATCGCAGATACGGCAAAATCGATGTCTCACCATCGTCGGGTTTTGATGATTTTGTCCGGCGCCGCGGAGGTGATAACTGCTTTTACCCATAAATTCTTTGGCATCTCCACTGCACTCGGCGCTGTTTCTGCGGTTTTAGTCTTTGGATACGGCACCCTATACACAATTGCCGGGCTACTTCTCCTCATGTTGCGCAGACGGGCTGCCGCGCTCGCTGTCGCGTGCTTGGTAGTTGTACTCGTCGGAAGAGTTGCGTTGGCCGTGTCCAGTGTCGTTCCACTCGATTCATTAGAGCAGATATTCGCCATGGCTGTGGGGACGGGAATCGTTGCCTTCTTTACGGCCTATATCGGTTGGAATGACCATTGCAAGAAGGTGCTCAAGCTTTCGACTGCGCAGCGTCACGAGGGGAGCGGTTCGTTCAGAGAGATGATGACCACCACCATCCCGTCATCGCCAACAACAACCTCGCGCCGGCCAGCAAGGCCAGCGGCGACGGTATCGATTGATACGCCGACGAGCCCTTCTGGGCTAAGGGCGACCAGTAGTCATAGCTCGGACTTTTTGGCTAAAGCGATGGAATCCGCCCCGTTGGCCGCCCGCAGGTCGCTTGCGCACATGCCGGAAGCCTTGATCTGGAGAATGACCTCGCCCGGACCTGGAGTCGGATCCGGAGCGTCGCCCACTTCGAGTTTGCGATCGCCAGGAAAATAGACTGCTTTCATCGTCGCACCTCTGCGGGTTCGCTTTGCGATGGTCGGAATATCTTGCCGGGATTGAACAAGCCGTCCTCGTCGAGCGCCGCCTTGATCCGGCGCATGAGATCGAGCTCGATCGGGTCTCTCTTGCCCTCGAGCAGGTCGACCTTGGCCCGACCGATGCCGTGTTCCGCCGAAAACGTGCCGCCGAGTGAGAGCACGATGTCGTAGATCGCCTGGCTGATCTGCTTGCCCTGCTCCGCGGCCGTGTCCGCGCCGAGCGCCCCCGGCATGACGACATTCAGGTGGATGTTGCCGTCTCCGACATGACCGAACGGAACGACCGAGACGTCGGGAAATCCGGCTTCGATGTCGGCGCGACTCCGGCGCAACAGCTCGGGTACCTGTGCGACCGGCACGGCGACGTCGTGCTTGAAGTCGCGGCCCGCCTTCTTCTGGACCTCTGTCTGGTCCTCAGGCCGCTCCGGACCGGGGCGAAATACTGGACCTTCATCTCGAGCGTTGCGCCAGCGCCGAACTGATGTTTAAGGAGATGTCCCATCGAGATGTCGAGGGCCGTTGCCAACACGCCGCCGTGGAGCGAGCCCTGCGGGTTGAACATGTAGGGCTTCACGTCGAGAGAGACGATGCAGGCGTCCGCCTCATAGAAGACCGTCATCGTGAAGAAGCGCGACAGAAAGAACGATCCGAATTCATGGCGACCGTCGCCCATGGCCGCCACGACCAGTTCCCGAACCTGCGCCTCGTCCATCCGTTCTGCTTCCTATTCGGCCGACTGCTTCAGCGGAGCGTCCCCGAAGGCTCCCTTGGAGGCGAAGTCCAGCACCTCTTTCCGCGTCCAACCGAGCCAGTGCTCGAACACCTCGACGGTGTGCTCGCCGAGGGTCGGCGGCGGCGTGGACGGCGCGGGCGGCTTGTCGTCGAAACGCAGCGGGCGGGCGATGAACTTGACTTCGCCGGCGACCCTGTGCCTCACGATCTGGACCATGTCGCGCTGAACAAGCTGCGGCGCTTCGCAGACCTCGCCGACCGTCCTGATCGCACCGCACGGAATGCCGGCGCCGCCGAACATCTCGAGCCAATGGTCGCGCGGCTCGGACTTGAAGGTCGGATGCAGAATCGCGCCAAGCGCGGCGCGGTTCGCCGCCCGCTTGGGCGCTGTGTCGAACCGGGGATCGGCTTCGAGGTCCTTGCGACCGATGACGGCACAGAACAGCGACCAGAACTTGTCGTTGGCGACGCCGAGATTGAACCAGCCGTCGCTCGCCTCGAAGGTTTCGTAGGGGCTGATGGTGGGGTGAACGTTGCCGCGACGCTTCGGGCTTTCTCCCGACGCGAAGTACATGCCGGCGTTGAACGTCAGCAGCGAGGCCATTGCGTCCAGCATAGAGACGTCGACGCGTCCGCCGACGCCGCTCCTCTCGCGCTTCATGAGTGCTGCGAGCACCGCCTGCGATGCGTAGAGGCCGGTGACCAGGTCGGCGATGGAAGTGCCGACCTTCATCGGCGGGCCATCCGGATCTCCGGTAATGTCCATGACGCCGGACTCGCCCTGCAGGATCAGGTCGTAACCGGGCCGGCTCGCGTCTGGACCGGTCCGGCCGAACCCGGAGATGCTGCACTGGATGAGCTTGGGGTTGCCGCCGCTCAACGCTGGGTAGGACAGGCCCCATTTGTCGAGGGTCCCTGGCCTGAAGTTGTCGATCACGATGTCAGCGGCCCTGGCGAGCGCGATCACCGCGTCCCGCCCCGCCGGCGACTTGAGATCGATCGCGCAGCTTCGCTTGTTGCGATTGACCGACAGAAAGTACGAACTCTCCCCCTTGACGAACGGAGGACCGTATCGGCGACTCTCGTCGCCGACACGGGGATCTTCGATCTTCACGACGTCCGCCCCGAGATCGCCGAGGTGCATCGTGGCGAAGGGGCCGGAGACGACGCGGCACAGGTCCAGCACCTTGACGCCGGAGAGAGCTTCCGTACTAGACGATCGCATCCGCGAGGTCCTTCATCGTGGGGACGGTGACGTCAGGCTTGTGCGGCGTCTCTTCGAACGGACGGTCGCGGCGATTGATCATCGCGGTGCGCATGCCGGCCGACTTCGCGCCGATGACGTCGAACGCGTGATTGGCGACGAAGAGGATCTGATCCATCTTGAGACCGAGTATCTCGGCCGCCTTCGTGTAGGTCGCGACGTGGGGCTTGAAGGAGTTCGCCTCGGCGACGGAGATCACGTTGTCGAACGGGATCTTGTGATACTTCCTGGCCGTCTCGAGCATGTCGCGGTCGCCGTTGGAGAGCACGACCAGCTTGTACCTGGTCTGCAGCTTCGCTAGTGCGGCCGGCACCTCGGGGAAGCATTCGAGCTTCTCGATCTCGCCCACCAGGTACTTCACCTCGTCCTTCGTGTACTTGATGCCCGACCGGTCCATGACCTGGGAGACGGCGCGGTGACCGATCTCGCGATACGGCGTGTGCTCGCGGTGGAGCAGTGCGTCGATCATTGAGTTCTCGAAGTGAGTCCGGCGCCACCAGGTGACGAAGGAGTTCGGATTGCCGGTCCAGCCCTTCTCCTTAAGGAACGGCGTCGCAATCTTGACGAGGCCGCCCTGCATGTCGACAACGGTGCCGTACTGGTCGAACATGCAGACCTTTATGGTGTCCTTCAGTTTCTGGATGTCGGTCATTGCTTCTTCCCTTTGCTCTTTGGCTGAGTGGACGATCCGGATTTGACCGCATTCATCGTCATTTTCGAAATGGATTGTTCTTCTGCGCACATTCGCGACGTGAATGTCGTGACTATCGTCGCGGCTCTACAGGATCACAACTTCTGCAAACGGCTCGACGGCCCTGAGCCCGAAGGGAATCTCCGGACCCACTGTTACTTGTGGTCCGTGTCCGCTAGGCTCCGATGCCGACGACCTTCTCTCTCGAGGCCGAGGCTTCCGTTCCGGTCGGCACGCCCGAGACTTCCTCGAGTGCGCGCCCCTTGGTCTCGAAGCCGAAGATCATGAAGACCACCGCCTGGAAGAGAAGAATGCCCGCGAGCGTCACCAGC
Source organism: Bradyrhizobium sp. Ses1 (assembly GCF_059512365.1). Taxonomy (NCBI): domain Bacteria; kingdom Pseudomonadati; phylum Pseudomonadota; class Alphaproteobacteria; order Hyphomicrobiales; family Nitrobacteraceae; genus Bradyrhizobium; species Bradyrhizobium sp. Ses1. Next base: position 34,833 of record NZ_JCAMOQ010000067.1, on the reverse strand, counting down.
ACGCCGACGAGCCCCTTCCACGCGAAGATCGCGATGACGACGAATTGGACCAACGCCGTCGTCACGCGCCCGGCGGTCGCGCAGATGGCCGTGCCACGGAGCCTGTAGCGGGTCGGGAAGAGCTCCGGAACGTGCATGGCGAAGCCGGTGGCCAACATCACGTAGATCGCGGTGACGAGAAGGAAGCCGACCACGACGAGCGGAGCGCCGTCCGGCATGAACGGATACGCCAACCCGAAGGCCGCCGCCGCGATCGACGATCCGATAATCGACTGTCTGCGACCGATCGCATCGGCCAGCGCCAGGCCGATCAGCGATCCGATCGGACCGCCCAGAGACATGAAGGTCGTGTAGCCGAGCGACGACACGACGCTGTGGCCACCCTTCACCATAAACGTCGGCAACCAGCCGATGAAGCCGTAGAGGCTGAAGCCGACGACGATGTGCAGGAGGCTGCCGAGCAAGGTCCGACCGAGGTAGGGCGGTGCGAACAGGCGCCAGACAGATCCGCCCTCGTCTTCCACACGCTGCACGGTCGAAACCGGCGGCAGCGGCCCCTTCCTGGCAGCTTCCGCTTCGATGCGAGCGAGAATCGCTTCGGCTTCGTCGGCGCGGCCGTTAGCGGCTAACCACCGGGGCGACTCGGGCATCGACTTTCGGAGGAACCAGACGATCATCGCCAGCACGCCGACGAGGCCGAACATGTAGCGCCATCCGAGGCTCGGAATGACCCACAGGCCGACCATCGACGAGACGAACAGGGAAAAGTTGGTGATGACGGCCAGAATACCGATCCATCGGCCGCGGGACGATGCAGGGACGAACTCGGTCAGCGTTGCGTAACCGACGACAATCTCGGCGCCCAGCCCGATCCCGATGACGAAGCGCGCTGCGATCAGCGCCTGCATGGACGGAGCAAGGGCCGCCGCCAGAGAGGCAAGGCCGAAGATGGCCAGATTGACCTGATAGGAGAAACGGCGACCGTAGCGATCGCCCAGAATGCCCGAGAACCAGGCACCCAAAGTCATGCCGATGAAGGTCGCCGTGACGAACGCCGCGTTGAGCTCGAGTGTTGACCAACCCTCCTTCAGCACGGCTCCGAGAACGCCGCCGGCGAGGTAGATGTCGAAGGCGTCGAGGAACATGCCCGCGCCGATCAGCGCGAGGATCCGCCAGTGAAAGCCGCAAATCGGCAGCCGATCGAGGCGTGCGCCCGCATTGACCGATGCCACCTGTACGTCCGAAATCGCTTGCATCCATCCCTCCCAAGGTCGACAGACATCGACCGAAATTGTTGGGAGCAGGATGGCGATCGGGATGGCGGCGTCTAATCGGAACCCGCTATTCCATTATTTGGCAGACCAATAATCCTGCCGTTGCAGCGGATTTTCGAAAGATGGTCGGTGAGCGGCCCTCTCTCAGTCGCTGTCGGGAAGGCTTCGCGCGGCATCGACGAAGATCGAACGCAACCAGTTCAGGTCCTGACTGGCATCGTGCCTTCGGTGCCAATACATCGACCATTCGAAGGGATCGGACGCGAACGGCAAATCTCTGATCGCAAGATCTTCCGAGACCATCGCGAAGGCCAGGCGCCGTGGCATGACCGACAGCAGATCGGAATCCCGCAGCACGTGCGGGACCAGCAGCCAATGGGGAACATTGACCGCGACCCGGCGGGTCAGCCCTTGCCGGGCGAGCACGTCATCGACGAAGCGGAGGTCTGTTGGCGACATCGAGACCTTGAGATGCGCCGCCTGGAGAAACGTCTCCATCGTAAGGGGCCGCTGCGCCAAAGGGTGGCCTTCGCGCATCACGCACACCATCCGGTCCTTCATCAGGACGACCGACTTGATCGAATTCGAATGCGCGAGACCCATCGAGATCGCAAGGTCGATCTCGTCCTTCTCCAGGGCCTCCACCGTATGCGTGGGCGAATAGTGCACGACGTCAAGCTGAGCAAAGGGGGCCGTCGTTTCCAGCGTCTTGCCGACGGCGGGAAGAAGAAGACGGCTGAGAAGATCGGACAACCTCACGGAAAAGCTCCGTGTGCTGGTGGTCGGATCGAAAGCGGATTCGCTGTCCAGCAGGCGCTCCAACTGCCGCAAAAGCCGCTTCACCGGTTCCGCCAGTTCGATCGCGCGCGGCGTGGCCTGCATGCCGTTGGCCGTCCGGACCAGAAGCTCGTCCTTGAAGATGTGACGCAGCCTGGAGAGCGCATTGCTCATTGCGGGCTGACTAAGGCCAATCCTGTCGGCAGCACGGGTCACGTGAAGATCTGTGAGAAGAGCGTTCAGAGCGACCAGAAGATTGAGATCGACAGATCTGAGGTTCATGACCGTCATTGATATCGCGAATAATACAGCAGAGAAAATCCACAATACAAATCTGGATCAATCGTCGTCAACGTCCTCTCTCGGAGAGGTGGGTTTATCAGTTTCGGAACAATCGAGCGGCGGCGATCGATCGGCGCGCACTGGAACTCATAGAAGTCAACCAGGATGAGGCAAACGAGAACGTTACTCGCGCCCGCGCTGTACCGAGGAAACTCAGTCCGCAGGCGCAATGCCGATTGAGGGCGGCATCAAATGAGGACCTCGGCTCAAGCAGCTCCAGCTCTTCTGCACGCTGTGGTTCGACGCTGTACTCCGTCAGCCAAACGCGCTGGGGCGCCGAGCTCGTTCGAGCTAAGTCGAGACCAACAGCTCACTTCGCATGAGAGTGAGACGCACCACACCGAGGCTACGCTAAACCGCGCATTACCGACCGATTGCGCTACTCCCACTCTATTATCTAGGATGACACTATGCCGTTGATCCAAAGCACAAACTTTCAAAGCTCGCGGTTAAGTCCGGACGGCATGTCCGCTGTAACTTTTTGCTCTTGAATTCACAGAAAAATTAGTGCCGCTCGGAAGAATGACGAGTTCAGCGAGTATCGAAGTCAATCGATTCAATGGCAGCGGTGCTCCGCCATAGCGGCTGCCGATCCCCCGCGGCCTAGCTTCCGGTACCGTCAGTGATTAATGGAAGCAGCCAATCCAACGACGACCACTTCCGACGCCTCGATTTGTCAGCTACGCCAGAAGCGCTCCGTTCGATAGCATTATGCCATTGAGGCAGCGCCGAACATCAACTCTTGGGAAGCATGCGATTGCGTCGCCAGAAGAGCCTCTCAAACAGCGGCAAGAGCCCACTAGGCGTCGCGAGAATGACGACGATCACAACGATACCATAGATGAAGTAATGCAGTCCTGGAACCGCGCCGCCTAGCTTACCGCGCAGGACCTCGCCCAAGGGTACCAATAATAGGGCTCCCAGCGCCGGACCGTAGGCGCGGCCAAGCCCTCCGACCGTTGCGAAAAGCACAATCTCGATAGTGATCACCGGCGAAGCAAGCAGATACGGATCCGCGAACGTCAGGTAACGCACATAGGCGGTCCCGACGATGGACGTTAGGACTGCAGAGATGACCATGGCCGTCGTCTTGTGACGCAGGACATTAACGCCGATCGCCTGCGCGGCCTTTTCATTGTCGCGAATTGTCCGCAGGTAGTAGCCCAATGGCGAATTCAGAATGGCGACATTCACCAACACAATGATGGTTGCGAGCCCGAGCATGACCCAGAACGCTCCCCGACCACCACCGAACTGAAAATCGAGAAAGTTTCCGGCGTCCTGCGGCAACAGCAGACCCGACGCGCCGCCAAGGAAATCCCAGCCTTCGACCACGATGCTCGCCATCTCTGCGAAAGCCAGGGTAATCAGGACGAACGACAAATGCCCGAGCTGGAATCGAAAGTCGATCCACGCGATGATGGCGCCGAACAAGCCTGCGGTCGTGGCCGCAATCACAAGGCCGGCCCACATATTGATTCCAAGCTTTACCAACAAGGCAGCCGACAGCATCGCGCCGGTTCCGATAAACAAACTATGGGCCAGCGAAATCTGCCCGCTCATGCCGCCCACGATATTCCAGGCCGACGCAAGCGCAACGTACACCAACGCTATTGTGAGAATATGCGTGTGGTAACTGGACAGAACCATCGGCAGCATTGCGCCGAGCAAAACGACTCCCCACAGCCAGGGTGACACCAACGTCTTGAAGAAATCGTCCTTGATCATGATGCCCTCCAGGTCAGGCCCTGCGGCCGGAACAGCATGATCAGTACGAAGATAGCATATGGCACCAAGCGCCCGAGCGTATCCGAGACATAGACCGTGCCCATCGCCTCGGAAATGCCGATCACGAGACCGCCCAGCATGATCCCGACAAAATTCGTCATCCCGCCCAGTACAACGACAAGCAGGGTGATCACCGTATATTGCAAACCTTGAGTCGGCTGGATCGGGGTGCCGGGAAGCAGAAGAGCCGCCGCGACCGCGAGTATTCCAATCCCAAGCGCAAACGTCATGACCTGGACCCGCCCCACATCGATCCCCATCAGCGCAGCCGCGTGCGCATTCTGATGCACGGCACGGATCGACCGCCCGAAATCCGTCGATCGCAGCATCATATAGAGGCCGATCGCCATGGCGAATGCGACGGCGCACGCGATCACGTGCGCCAGCCGCAGCACCACGTCACCGAGAATTATAAGCTTGGACTCGACGATCGATGGAGTGCGTGCAGGCTGTCCACCGAAGATCATGAGAATGCCGTTCTGCAGGACCAGACTTAGTCCCAGCGTCAACTGCACCACCATGAGAAACTTGTAGCCGATCATCGGCCTCAGCAAAAATCTATAGACCAGCGCGCCGATCGCAGTCATGACGGGAATGGTAACGAGAGCCGACACGTAAGGATCAAGCGAAAACGCTGAAAACAGGGCGAGGCACATGAACATCGCGAGCGAGATAAAGTCGCCATGCGCGAAATTAACCACGCCGCTCACGCCATAGACGAGGCCCATGCCGAGCGCCAAGAGCCCATAGGTGCTCCCGATGAGGATTCCCTGCGCCAGCGCCTGCCATAGTTCGCTCAATTGTGCCTCCCTTTCACAGGCCGAGATAGGCCTGTCTCGTTCGGGGATCATTCTTCACGACCTCCGCCGCGCCTTCGACTGCGATATGGCCGCGTTCGAGTACATAGCAACGCTGTGCATGTCGGAGCGTCAAATTGAGGTTCTGCTCGACCAGAAGCATGGTCAAACCGTCTTTGTGCAGTTGATCGACGATCCCGAAAATGTACTGCACAAAGAGAGGCGATAGGCCGAGCGAAGGCTCGTCAAGCATCAACACGCGGGCCTCAGCCATTAGGCCGCGGCCGATCGCCAACATCTGCTGCTCGCCTCCGGACAGCGTGCCCGCCGGCTGCGCCAGTCTCTCCTTCAGGCGCGGAAACAAGGCCAGCACCTTCTCCATCTGACGCGGCCGGATCGGTCGTGCACGATCACAAAACCCGCCGAGCAGCAGATTCTCGCGAACACTCATCTCTGGAAAAACCAAACGTCCTTCCGGAACCTGGATGATTCCCATCTCGACACGCTGCATCGGCGTTGCGCGCGTCACGTCGTGCCCATCCAAAATGATGCGACCCGCCATTGGCATCACTATGCCCGACAGGCTGTTGATCAACGTCGTTTTGCCGGCGTTGTTTGCTCCCAGCAACCCGACGATTTCGCCGCGATCGAGTCTAAGCGAGATATCCCGCAAGACCGGAGTACCTGCATAGCCGGCCACGAGGCCTTCGACTTCAAGCATCGAGATGCTCTCCGAAATAGGCTTCAATGACCTTGCTATCCTTGATGATCTCTTTCGGCGCGGCCTCCGCGATCTTCTCACCGAAATTGATAACCACCATACTGGTGGCCAGCCGCATGATCACCGGGATGACGTGTTCGACCATCACGAAGGTGACACCCTGCCGGTTAAGCTCCCTGATGATGCCGATCGGAGCCTCTGTCTCGGCCATGGTCAAACCCGCCATGACCTCGTCGAGCAGAATACATTGTGGATCTGTTGCCACGCACTTGGCGAGCTCAAGCAGCTTCTTGTCCTGGAGCGACAGAGTCGCGGGCGTCTGATCGAGCTTCTTGCCGAGCCCGACCCGCGTCAGCACATCGGCGGCATACTCGATCGCCTCACGGATCGGACGGCGCGTCAGCGCAGCCGTGGTCACGACATCGAGCGCCGTCATATCGGCAAAAGTCTGCACGATCTGAAAGCTGCGTACCAGACCGCGACGCGTCAGCTTATCGGGCGAAATGCCGGTAATCCGTATGCCATCGAAGTGCACGTCGCCGCTCGATGGTCGGACAAAGCCGGAGATCACGCCGAATAGCGTCGTCTTGCCGGCTCCGTTCGGACCGATAATGCCGAGGATGTCGCCCTTTTCGACTGCAAAACTCACGTCGTTCAGCGCAAGAAGGCCGCCGAACCGTTTGCTGACCTTGTCGACCTCAAGTAGCGCCACGGTGAACTCAGGTCCGGGCCCGTGGCGCAGCCTGCGCGAACTCCTTCGGAAAGACCACTTCCTGGTCCCGGTCGGGCAACCACTGAACCATCATGGCCGATCCATCCTTGAGCAGACGGTCGTCCGCGAACTGTAGGCCTTTTGGCTTGGCCACATACAGATCGGGATCGCCGAACGGCATGTCGAATTTCTTGAAAGCATCCAGCAAAGCACCGCCTTCGAGCGACGAAGAAGCTTCCAGGACCCGTTGAAGCACCCGGGCGGCCTGAGCGTATTGAATGGCCCCCTGCCCGATCCGGTCCAGCTTCGCGACATCGCGCAGCTCCGCCACAACTTTCTGCATAGACTCGATCTTGGCACCCGCGCTAAATCCTGTCATCGCGAAGAGATTGCGCGTGAGAACGGCCTTGCCCACATCAGGTCCAAGATCCTTCCATAGCGAGAGGTCGGAATAGCCGCCCGTACCGCCGACAAAAATGCTGGCGTGATAATTGAGATTGTAGCGAGCTTGATGCAGCAGGATACCGTCTCTTGGCGTCACCAGACCTGTCACGACGTCCGGCTTGAGCGACCGGATACGGATCATCGCAGAGGTCTGATCCTGCGCTCGGGTGTCCAGTGGCGCCTCGCCGATGATCTCGATGCCGCTTGCCTTGAGCTTTGGCACGAGGAAGGAATTGACCTGCTGTCCCGCCTCGTAATTCGAGTAACTCATGACCGCGGTCTTGATCGGAAACTTGTTGCCATCGCGCAATGTGACGATGAAGTCGTGCATCGTCTGCGCGTAACCGCGCTCGTATGGGTAGCCGAGCGAGAACATATAGTTCGAATGAGCACCGCCGGCCCAGATCGAGAGCGTCGGCACCTTCAGCTCGTCGAGCACCGGCGTCAGCGCCAGCATCTGAGCGCTGAGGATCGTGCCGGTCAGTAGTTGAACCTTCTCTTCCGTGATCAACCTGCGCGCTTCGGTCGCAGTGCGGGCGGGTTGGCTGGTGTCGTCCGCCTGGATCAACTGGATTTTCGCGCCACCCTTGCTCTTGATCCCGCCGCCATCGTTGATCTTCTTGATCATGTATTCGAGCGCAGGCTGCCCTTCCTGGGCATACGCCGATAGGCCACCGCTCATCGAATTGATGACACCGATCCTGATCGGTGCCGCCTCGGCGCCAGCGCGCCGGATCCAGGGAGCTGCGACCGTTCCGAGCACGAGACTTGTTGTGCCGATACCAAATGTGCGTCGAGTGATGGACAAGGCGTTCCTCGGTTCTTGCTGTTGTTGACGGCGCTTATACGCGATCTCTAAATCGGGTCCCAGCTAAAAATGTCCGCGGAGCGATCGAGCTTGTAGAACGAACCCTTGAGCGCGGGCATCGCGTGTTCGGCAATGGTCGCGGTGGTCCAGCCTTCGCTCCGTTGCACGGATCGGATCGGGCGAGACTGTCCCATCAGGAAGATTTCATTCATCCGCACCGCGAAGATCTGCCCGGTCACATCCTTTGCGGCATCCGTGAGCAGAAAGGCCGACAGCGGCGCGATCTTTTCCGGGCCCATCTGTTTCATCCGTTCAACGCGGGCCTTTTCAGCGTCCGTCTCCGTTGGGATCGTGCCGATGAGGCGGCTCCAGGCAAACGGCGAGACGCAGTTCGAGCGAACGTTGAACCGGTTCATGTCGAGCGCGATCGACTTGGAAAGCCCGACGATGCCGAGCTTGGCCGCGGCGTAGTTCGCCTGACCGAAATTGCCGACAAGGCCCGAGGTCGAAGTGAAGTGGACAAACGAGCCACTCTCCTGCTCGCGAAACAGTCGCGCCGCAGCGTGACTCACATAGAACGAGCCCATCAAGTGAACCTTGATGACGGCCTCGAACGCTTCCACGCTCATCCGATGGAAAATTGCGTCTCGCAGAATACCGGCGTTGTTCACAACACCGTCGAGCTTTCCGTAAGTGTCGACGGCCTGCTTGACGATCTTGCTGGCCGGAATTGCTTCCGCAACGGTCTCGAAATTGGCGACCGCGGTCCCGCCGGCCTTGCGGATTTCTTCCACAACCTCTTCCGCAGGCGCGGCGTTGGTGCCAGCGCCGTCCGGCGCGCCGCCGGGGTCATTGACGACGACCTTGGCGCCCTCGGCGGCGCAGAGCAGTGCGATTTCCCGGCCGATACCACGGCCAGCGCCGGTAACAATGACGACCTTGTCCTGAAGTGATTTGGCCACAACTATCTCCTGCTCAGCGCTCGTTCGTGAAGATGATAGTGCCACTTGCCGCGAACATGCCGCCGACACCGTGACACACCGAAATCTTGGCACCCGCCACCTGGGCCGGCGCAATGCCGCGCATCTGCCGCACGCTCTCCTGCAGCGCGTACATGCCATACATGCCCGAATGCATGTAGGAGAGGCCGCCGCCATTGGTGTTGAGCGGCAGCTTGCCGCCGGGGCGCGTATTGCCATCGGCGATGAACTTGCCGGTCTCCTCATAAGGCATGAAGCCGAGGTCGCCGAGCCCGAACAGCGGCAGGTGCGCAAAGGCGTCGTAGATCATGAGGTGATCGACGTCCTTGCGCGCAATGCCGGCCTCCTTGAACGCCAGCGGGCCTGCGGTCTTGAAGGCACGCGAGGAGTTGAAGGTCTCCATCTGGCTGACCATCGGCGTTTCCACGCTCTCGCCGGTGCCGAGGATGTAGACCGGCTTCTGCGGAAAATCCTTGGCCCGGTCGGCCGAGGTCAGGATCAGCGCGCCGCCGCCATCGGTGACGAGGCAGCACTGCAGCAGGCGGAAGGGATAGGCGATCATCCGTGAGTTCAGGACGTCGGCAACCGTGATCGGGTCCTTCATGGTCGCACGCGGATTTTTCGCGGCCCACTCACGCTGCACGACGGCGACCATGGCGAGCTGCTCATGGGTGATGCCGTAGGTCTTCATGAAGCGTAGCACGGGAATCGGGAACATGCTGGACGGACCATAGACGCCGTACGGCGCCTCGAACTGACCTTGCAGGCTGTCGGCTGGGATCGAGCGCGGCAGCTTGCCGATCATCGACTTGCCGCTTTCGGCATGCGTGATCAGCACGGTCTTGCAGAGGCCGGCCTCGATCGCCGCCGCGGCGTGGCGGACATGGAGCATGAACGAGCAGCCGCCGACGGACGTGCCGTCGACCCAGGTCGGCTTGATGCCGAGATAGTGACAGACCTGCTGCGGCGTCTCGACCGCGGTGGCGAAACCGTCGATGTCGGAAAGCTTCAGCCCCGCATCGGCGATGGCGTTGAGCGCCGCATCCGCGTGGAGCTGGAGCTGCGACATGTTGGGGATGACGCCAAGCTCGGTGGTCTCGGCCGCGCCGACGACGGCAACCTGGTTCCTGCGCATCGCTTTAACCCTTCGCCGGACGGAACAAGGGAAGCGTGATCTTGTCGTCGAGCTTCTCGAATGCGACTTCCAACTTCATGTCGAGCTCGAGCGCTTCCGGCGTCTGCGGGCAGTCGATGATGTTGCTCATCATGCGCGGGCCCTCGTCGAGTTCGACCACCGCAATGGCGTAAGGCGGCGTGAAGCCGGGCGCAGCGGGACGGTGATTGATGACGTAGCTGTAGAGCGTGCCCTTGCCGCTCGCCTTGAACACGCTGACCTTGCGCGAGGCGCAGGACGGGCAGAACGGGCGCGGCGGGAAATAGACATGCGCGCAGGCATCGCAGCGCTGCAGGCGCAATTCGCCGACCTGCGTGCCATCCCAGAAATGCTGGGTCTCCGGCGTCGGCTTCGGGCGTGCGCGCATAGACTCCGGCATTCGTATCCTCCTTGCTGCAAAAAATCGCTCTTCGGATTTCCTGCTTGCAATGGGCTTGCCATGCAGGACCGCAAATGTCAATTTTGCGAAAATCAATTTCGCAAATGAGACGCAAGGTCGAAATGACTATTCCGCAGACGATCTACACGCCGGACCATCAGCTTTTCCGCGCCACGGTAAAAAAGTTCATCGAGCGCGAGATCGCGCCGTTTCACGCGCAATGGGAAAAGGACGGTGTCGTCGACCGCAACCTGTGGCGTCGCGCCGGCGAGGCCGGCCTGCTCTGCACCTCGATCCCCGCGCAGTATGGCGGCGGCGATGGCGACTTCCTGCATAGCGCGATCGTGACCGAGGAGCTTTCGCGCGCCGTCTTCAATGGTCCGGGCTTTCGCGTCCACTCGGACATTGCGGCCTTCTACATTCTTCATCACGGCAGCGAAGCGCAACGCCAGAAGTGGCTGCCTCGTATGGCGTCGGGAGAGACCGTTGCGGCAATCGCAATGACCGAGCCCGGCGCGGGAAGCGACCTTCAGGCCATTCGCACCACGGCGATTCGCGATGGCAGCTGCTTCGTGGTGAACGGTTCGAAGACCTTCATCACCAACGGCCAGCTCGCCGACCTCGTCATCCTCGCCTGCAAGACCGACCCGCGCGGCGGATCCAAAGGCATCAGCCTGCTTCTGGTTGAAGGCAACAGCGTCGGCTTTTCGCGCGGACGAAACCTCGAAAAGCTGGGTATGAAGGCGCAGGATACGTCCGAATTGTTCTTCGACAACGTCCAGGTGCCCGCAGAAAACCTGCTCGGCGAGGAAGGGCGTGGCTTCCGCTATCTCATGAGCGAGCTTCCCCAGGAGCGCCTGCTGGTCGCAATCACGGCGATCGCGGGAGCGGAAGCGGCGATTGAATCGACGATCGATTATACCCACCGCCGCGAGGCGTTCGGCAAACCATTGGCGGACTTCCAGCACAACCGGTTCCGGCTCGCCGAAATGAAGACGGAAGTTCAGATCGGCCGTGTCTTTCTCGACAAATGCATGGAACTGCATCTGCAGGGCAGTCTGAGCATCGAGGCTGCGGCGATGTGCAAATACTGGTCGACCGAACTGGAATGCCGCGTGGTGGACCAATGCGTCCAGATGCATGGCGGCTACGGCTACATGCTGGAGTATCCGATTACGCGCGCCTACGCAGATGCGAGGGTTCGGCGGATCTACGGCGGCTCCAATGAGATCATGCGCGAACTCGTCGCAAGGTCGCTGCAACCGGCCTCGTGAAGCCAAGCATTGGGGAGGTAACGAGGATGGGCACGACAGACGGCCTGATCAGCGGCACGCGCTCACGCCAGTTCGACGTCGTCGGGGAACGAGTACGGCGTATCGCCGGCGGCCTGCACAGACTGGGCATCCGGCCTGGCGATTGCGTCTGCATTCTGATGCGCAACGATCTGGTTTTTATTGAAGTCACTTATGCCGTCATGCTGATCGGCGGGTATGCGGTGCCGATTAACTGGCATTTCAAGCCGGAAGAAGTTGCTTACGTTGTTGGCGACACCGGAGCCGGCGTCCTGGTAGGGCATGCGGATCTGCTGCAGGCGTTGGGCGACGCTATTCCCTATCTTGTGCGCCAGTTCCGTGTCGATGTGCCGCAGGAGATCGCGACCAGTTTCGGCGTCGAGACCACGTCGTCGGCGGGCGAGGACTTCGAGGTCTGGCTTGCCGAGCAGAAGCCCTATGACGGGCCGTCGATGCCGGCTCCTGCCAGCATGATCTACACGTCGGGCACGACAGGACATCCCAAAGGCGTTCGACGCGATCCGCCGTCTCCGGACCAGGTCAAGACGAACGAGCGGGTACGTGAGACTGTCTATGGCCTGAGGCCGGGTACTCGCGCCCTCCTCCCGGGCCCGCTTTATCATTCTGCCCCGAACGCATTCGCGCTCCGCGCCGGGCGTCTTGGCGGCGCACTGGTGCTGATGCCGCGCTTCGAGGCCGAATCAGTGCTCGCATTGATCGAAAAAGAGCGGATCGACTGCGCGCTGATGGTGCCAACGATGTTCGTGCGACTATTGCGGCTGCCTCAGTCCGTGCGCGCCAAATACGACCTGTCTTCGCTACGTCACGTCGTTCACGCGGCAGCCCCCTGCCCGCCCGACGTGAAGCGACAGATGCTCGACTGGTGGGGACCGGTGATCTACGAATATTATGGTAGCACCGAATCCGGCGCTGTTACCTTCGCGACGCCCGATGACGCCCGACGCAAGCCCGGTACAGTCGGCCGCGTTCTCGACGGATGCGAATTGAGATTTTCGAACGGCAAGGACGGATGGCTGTCCGCCGGCGAAGTCGGCGAAATCTACAGCAGAACCAGCTATAATCCCGATTTCACTTATCAGAATCAGCCCGAACGCCGCCGCGAGATCGAACGCGACGGCCTCATCACCAGCGGTGACGTCGGCTATATCGATCAGGATGGCTACGTCTTTATCTCCGATCGCAAGCGCGACATGGTGATTTCCGGCGGCGTCAACATCTATCCTGCCGAAATCGAAGCCGCATTGCAGTCGCTCCCGGGCGTCCACGATTGCGCCGTGTTTGGCATTCCGGACGACGAATTCGGCGAGGCGCTTATGGCGGTCATTCAGCCCATCGCCGACACGACTCCCGACCTGAATGAAATCCGCGCCGGCCTGAGATCCATGCTCTCGAACTACAAGGTGCCCAAATATTTCGAGATCATGTCCTCGCTCCCACGCGAGGACTCCGGCAAGATCTTCAAGCGGAGGCTGCGCGACCCCTATTGGCAGAAATCAGGCCGGAGCATCTGAACTGCTTATGCCGGAGCGACACCTGCACGGCCATTGTTGATGACGACGATGTTACGCTCGGCGACCTTGGCGCGGAACGAGACCTCGCCAACGCCGTCATTCCAGGCTTCGGTGACGATCGTCTCGCCGGGATAGACCGGTGAGCTGAAGCGAACCTGCATCTTCGTCAACCGTGTCGGCTCGCCATCGCAGACCATGTCAACCAGTGCACGGCACACCACCCCGAATGTGCAAAGGCCGTGCAGGATCGGGCTTTTCGAAGCCGGCCCGTTTCGCGACCGACGGATCCGCATGGAGAGGGTTATAGTCGCCCGACAGACGATAGATCAGGGCGGCCTGCGGCAGCGTCTTGATGCTGGACACAATGTCTGCGGCCCGTTCCGGCACGGGATGCGGCGCCGGCAACGGAGCTGATGGGCCACCGAAGCCGCCGTCGCCGCGGAGCATCGTCGTGGACGTCAGCCGACACAGCAGTTCGCCGGATGCCTGATCGAGCACATCGCGCTCGGACAGCAGCACCGCGCCCTTGTCGGCCCCCTTGTCGACGAGGCCGGTCACGCGCGAACGCCCGATCACCGAGCCCTTCGCGGGCAAAGGCTTGAATATCTCAAAGCCCTGCTCACCATGCAGCACCTTGCGCCAGTCGGCACCGGTTCTGGAATCTCCGATCCAGAAGCCAGGATATCCCAGCACCACGGCCATCGACGGCAAAACCTTGAGGCCATCCTCATAGACATACTGCAACTGACGCGCATCGAGCGGATCCGAGCCCAGACCGACACCCAGGGCATAGAGCATCGTATCGCGCTCCGTGTAGGTCTGCTCGATGGTGGGAATGGGCCAGTTGCGCAGTGCTTGGGGGTCAATTGTCATGGTCGGCGTTTCCTGTTGGCTTGCGACGAACTTGCCATCGACGTCCAACGAAGACAATATGCGAAATCGATTTTCGCATTTGTGGAGTTGACGAAGCGAACGGTTTGCAGAACAAGCCATTCGGGACAAGGCACATTCGACGGTGATGTGCCGCTGGAGTTGAAAATGACGAGCAAGAAGCGAGACCCCCGGACTGGTAGCGCCAGCCCGGCTGGATCGACAAAGGCGGCAGGCAAGCCGTCAGGTGGCGACGCCAAGGCCAGACAGCGCATGGCCAAGCAGCAATTGCAGCGCGCGACCAGACGTCCACGATCCACTGAATCCGAAGCTGACGATGCCGGCGGCCGGCTCTTCGTGTCCGCGCTTGCGCGCGGTCTCGACGTCCTCAGTGCGTTTCGCGCCGGCGATCGGGCGCTCGGCAACCAGGAACTTGCGGAACGGACCGGCCTTCCGAAGCCGACCATCTCCCGGATCACGCACACATTGACGCAGCTCGGCTATCTCGCCTACGACGCGCGATCAACGACCTATCAACTGGGCGGTCGTGCCATATCGCTGAGCTATGCTGCACTGGCGAATTTGGATGTTCGCAATATCGCGCGGCCCATCATGACGGAGCTGGCGGAGACCAACAATCTACATGTGGCGCTCGGCACGCGCGACCAGCTGATGATCCTGAACGTCGAGACCTGCGAGGGGCACGGCTTGGTTGGCCTGCGATTGCCGTCGGGGTCGCGCGTACCAATGGCGATCACCGCGATAGGAAAGGCCTACCTCGCGGCCATCAAGGATGAAGAGCGCGGCAAGATCCTGTCCGAGATTCGCAAGCAACACGGAAGCGAGTGGCGAAGCATTGAGAATTCGATCGAACGCTCAATCCGCGAAATTGACGAACGGGGTTTCTGCACGTCGGCTGGCGAGTGGCGTAAGGACATCAATGCAGTCGGGGCAGCTATCATTCCACCGGGCGGCGGAACCGTCTATGCGTTGAGCTTCGGCGGACCAGCCTATCTGGTCTCACACGACCAGCTCGACCATGAATATGGCCCTGCCATCGCCGGTGCGGCGAGAAAGATCAGCGCCTCGCTCGGCGCCTGAGACTTCGCAGGCACGACGCGTCGTCAACTTACGCGACGTGCGTGCCCCTCCCAGTACGGCTTGCGCAACACTTCCTTGTTGACCTTGTTGGCGCTCGATAGTGGCAGCGGATCGTCCCGGAATTCGACGCTACGCGGACATTTGTAGTCCGCAATGATCGTTCGGCAATGCGCGCTGATCTCGGCGGCCGACAGTGACGTTCCCGGACGCAAGACGACAACGGCGTGCACGGCCTCCCCCCATTTCGGATGCGGAATGCCGACGACGGCACATTGCAGGACCCCGGGGTGCGACCCGACGGCATTCTCGACCTCGATCGAGTAGACGTTCTCACCACCCGTGATAATCATATCCTTGATGCGATCCGAGACGTAGAGATAGCCGTCCTCGTCGAAATAGCCGGAATCTCCGGTGTGCATCCAGCCGCCCTTTAACGCTTTTACCGTGAGCTCCGGCTGGCGCCAGTAGCCCATCATGACCATGGGACCGCGCACCTGGATCTCTCCAACCTCGCCGGGCTTCATGTCCCGATCGTCCGCATCCGCGATACGCACCTCCGCAGAGACGATGGGCCGACCGGCCGACCGCAGGCGGCGCCGTGGCGCAGACGGCAGATGATCTTCAGGCTGGAGGATTGCCGCAACCGGCGACAGTTCCGTCATCCCGTATGACTGCGCGAAGCGAATTCCCGGAAAGCGGCGAAGACACTCGCTGAGCACAGCCTCGGGCATCGGCGAAGCGCCGTAGGTGATCAGCTTCAGGCTGGACAGGTCGTATCTGTCGAGATCGGGCAATTGCAGGATCATACCGAGCATGGTCGGAACGAATGTCGCGACGGTCACCTTGTTCCGGGCGATGGCCTCCAGCACGTCGGATGGCGTGAAGCGGGGAATAACGACATGTTTTCCACCCATCAGCGACGTCGTGTAGACCCGCGCCCCGGCGCCCAGATGAAACAGCGGCCCTGAGTGAAGGGCGACGGTCGTCTCATCAAAGCCGAAACTCATCGAGGTCACGATGGCATTGACCCAGAGATTACGGTGGCTCAGCATGACGCCCTTGGCCTTGCCGGTGGTTCCGCCCGTATAGAAAATGCAGGCCAGATCGTCACCGCCTCTGAGCGCATCCTCGCAAGGCGCGGATTCCGCGATCAGCGCTTCGTAATCATATGCACGCGGCAAGCCGCTCGCTCCGGACGCCACCACGAGCCCGCGCAAGGACGGACAGGCCTCCTTGAGCTGCGCCGCATGCTCAAGGAACACGCCGTCACAGACAAGCAGCAACGGCTCTGCGTCCCTGACCTGCTCGACCATCTCGGCAATGGAAAAGCGCGAGTTGACCGGCACGGCGATGCCTCCCGCCCACAATGCCGCGAAATAGCATTCGATATAATGATTGCCATTGGTGGCGAGGATCGCGACGCGCTCTTCAGGTTTGACACCGAGCTTGCGAAACGAGGCCGACAGCCGGGAAATTCGGTCCACCACCTCGGCGTGGGTCAGGCAAAGCTCCCCAGAAACCAGCGCCGTCTGTCCGCCCCTGAAAGACGCCGATTTGCGGAGACCCGCCGTAAGATTCATTGTTCTTCTCCGTTCCCTGTCGTTGGGATCATATCACTGCGAAAATGAATTTCGCAAATCTGGAGGGATGCTATAGAAGACAAGATGATTGCGATAGGGATGGAGACCGGAAGATGTCCAATCAGACGCAGGACGGAGAAGCCGTCATATTCGAACGTCACGACGACGTTGTCGTGGTGCGGCTCAACAGTCCCGCCACACGGAATGCGCTCGAGCCCCGCGTCAAACAGAAGCTGGAAACCGGAATTCCCGAACTGCTCGGCGACGAGACTATCCGCTGCCTGGTCATCACGGGCACCGGCGATGCCTTCTGCGCGGGCGGAGACATCAACAACATGGGCGAACGGGAAGCTCCCAGTGTCCGAAAGCGGATGCAGATCACCCATTCTTGGGCCAAGCGGCTCCTGACGGCAGAAAAGCCGATTGTGGCTGCCGTCAACGGCGCAGCTGCAGGCGCAGGCTTTTCGCTCGCATTACTCTGCGACATCGTTCTCGTTTCCGATAAGAGCTATTTTCGGGCGGCCTTCCCCGGTCTTGGCGCAGCCCCCGATCTCGGTCTTGCATTGACGCTGCCACGAGCAATCGGAGCTTCTCGGGCAAAGGACATCCTTCTGACGAACCGTCGCGTCGAGCCTACCGAAGCTGTATCGATAGGTATCGCCAAGCGGGTGGCGCCAGCCGCGAACCTGATGGAAGATGCGATATCGCTTGCCAATGATCTGGCAGCCGGCCCAGCGACGTCCCTCGGCTTGACCAAGACGTTGCTGAACGGTGCCTATGGAACAGTCGAGGAGTTTTTCAGTGCAGAAGCCTTCGCGCAAGGAGTAGCGTTCGGCAGCCGCGAATTTGCCGAAGGAGTCGATGCATTCTTGCAGAAACGAAAGCCGGACTTTCGGAAGGCTGTGCGGAATAGATAGGCGACCACGTTCCGAACAGGTCCAGCTTGCGTTCGACACGTTCGGACAAGTATCGGAATCAATCAACTGAGCAGACGTATACTAAATCGAAACGGCCTTCTTTTGGCTCTAACCTATTCTCCGCCCGACACTGCCGATAGTCAGTAGGACGGGCAATTGATGTCGGGCGTGCGAAGCTAGAGCATTGAACGCCCCTCCCTTCTGTACGATCCCGCGCACTGGTGCGGTGCTTCAGATACCGTCTGCGATCAGGAAAATACTGGTTGATGGCCCGAGTACCGCTAAAGGTCCCTTTCGCCGACTTGGGGAGTAGAACGAACGACAGAGGTCACGTCAGAAACCGCGCGATGCCTTCGCGAATACAGGCCAGGATTTCGTCCTGCCGCTCTTCGAGACGTGATACCGGCCCGCCGACGCCAAGGACCAGGTGGCGCCCGAAGTCGCGCTTCGGCAACAGGACGGCAATCACCCCGGCGTCCTGAACGATGATGTGTTTGGAAAACATGTAGCCGTCGCGCCTAATGCCGTTGATGATCTTCATCAGCGCATTCAGTTCGAAGTGTTCTTCCGGAGGGCAAACGGCATTTATGCGGCGCAGCAGCCGGGCAATCTCGACGTCGGTATGACCGCTGAGCAACGTGCGCCCTATTCCGCTGATCGCAAGCGGTCGGACGTCGCCGGGCTTGACTTCGAACCGCAGGCGCTTGCTGGTTTGCAGACTGTGAATGTATTGAGCATGCAAATCGGACTGCGTGCTGATGCTGACCAGCTCGTCCAGTTTCTCATGGACAAAGTCGACCAACGCAAGGATGGCGCTGTCGCCGAACAGCCCGGTGTCCAGCCACCGGCCCATCTGGGCGATGCGCATGGTCGGCATGTAGGTGCGATTGTAACTGTCGTAGAACAGATATCCCAGCATCGCCATGCTCTTCAGCAAGGCTGCGGCACTGGATGTTGGATAGTCGCACTTCGTCGCGACTTCCTTCAGCGAGATCGGTCGTTTCACGTCCTCGAAGTACTCAAGGACTTCGAATATCCGCTTGGCCGACTTTATGTTGGAATTCTTCATTTACACATACGTGGAGAAAAATCCGATAACACGGTTCATTAGCACCTTAGTAGGCCTGAATTCAAATTCGAAGCGGTCGGCAATTTAGTGCCTCTGGACCTCAGCTGCAAACCGTTTTCCATATATATAGAAATAGAACCACATATATGTAACCTAGTGGACTCGGCGACGCGCGGCCCCTAGTGTTCTCCGCGGCCGCCAAGGCCGCGGCGTCACAGCCGTTCAAAAAAAGAAAAACGCCCCACCCAGGTGGAGCGCGCTTGCAGGGAGGCGTCATGAAGCCGCGAATAAATTTGTCTGCCGTGATCAACTGATGTCGTCCGGTTCGACCGGTCGCTGCTCGGGCTTCCTGCCGCCAAGTCGAACCTCCTGGCGACCATTCTCTTGAAGATCAACCATCGCGTTCACGTCCGACTGGGGATGTTGGCCAAGCCCACCATCGGCAACAAGGTTTGGCGCACCTGCCCCGGGCTCTCACCTCCAAGACCGAACAGGGATTTGCTTAAATGGACTATCGATTGCCCGAAGGCAGCTGCGATTGTCACTTTCACATCTACGGCCCCTTCGATCGCTTTCCGCCCGGCAACGAGGGACGCTTTACCGCCGCGCAGCCGTTCACGATCGAAGACGCTTTTGCCATCTGGAACAAACTCGGCATCACGCGTGGCGTCATCGTCCATGCAGTGGGTTCGGGAGAAGACAACGCCGTCACTTATGACGCGCTGCGTCGCTACCCTGACAGGCTTCGTGCCGTGGCGATCTTGCGGCCCGACGTCTCGGATCGGCGGCTTGATGAACTCACCGACGCCGGCTTCAAGGCGGTGCGCGTCACCATGATCCGGCAGGACGGCAAGCCGGTCTCGACACTCGGCACGAGCTACGACGATCTGGTCAAGCTCGCCCCTCGTCTCGCGGAGAGAGGCTGGCACGCCCAGCTTTGGATCGAGAGCTCGGATCTGGCCGCCGCCGCACCCGAGCTTGAGAAGCTGCCGCTCAACTATGTGATCGACCACATGTCGCGGACCATGGCCGACAAGGGGCACGAGCACCCCGACTTTCGCGCCTTCACCGAACGGCTGAAGACCGGCCGCTACTGGACCAAGATTTCGGGTGCAGACCGCAACACGCGTATCGGCCGTCCCTATGCGGACACGGCGCCCTTCATGCGCGCCATCGTTCAGGCCGCGCCCGATCAGGTCGTGTGGGGCAGCGATTGGCCCCATGTGGGCCACAGCGCCGAAACGCTTCCCGATCTTCAGGATCTGCTTCGACTGCTGCACGAATGCGTCCCCGATGAAGCCACCCGTCGAAAGATCCTGATCGCCAATCCGGCGCGGCTCTACAACTTCTGACAACACCCGAGGAAGCCTTGGACAACAACAAAAAGTTGCCGCTCGACGGCGTGATCGTCATCGACCTCGGTCAGGTGTATCAGGGTCCGTACGCCGGCTTCCTGATGGCGCAGGCCGGAGCGACCGTCATCAAGGTCGAACCGCCGAACGGCGAGCCGGTGCGTCATCGCGCCCGCATCAGCAAGGGCAACGCCGTCCCGTTCGCGATGCTCAATGCCAACAAGCGTAACATCAGTCTGAACCTGAAGTCGCCGGCCGGGGTCAGGGTCCTGAAGGAGCTCGCGGCAAAGGCCGACGTGCTGATCGAGAACTACGCGCCGGGGGTGCTCGATCGATTGGGCGTCGGCTATTCCGCTCTAAGCGCCATCAATCCGCGGCTGATCTACGGCTCGGCCACCGGCTACGGCTTGTCGGGTCCCGATCGGGATAATCTGGCGATGGACCTGACTGTCCAGGCGGTGTCAGGCATCATGAGCGTGACCGGCTTTGCCGATGGTCCCCCGGTCAAGGCGGGTCCGGCCATCACCGACTTCATCAGCGGTGTTCACCTGTACGCCGGCATCCTCACCGCGCTTTACGATCGGGAAAAAAGCGGCCGCGGTCGGCTGGTCGAGATCGCGATGGTCGAGACCGTCTATCCGGCGATGGCCTCGAATCTGGCCGATGTCTTTAACCGCAAGGCGGCCGCCCCTCGCACTGGCAACCGTCACGGAGGACTCGCGGAGGCGCCCTACAATGTTTATCCAGCGTCCGACGGGCATGTCGCCATCATCAGTGTCAACGAATCTCATTGGATCGGGTTGACGCGCGCGATGGGACGGCCGGAGCTCGCCGATGATGCGCGTTTCAAGACGGTGCTCGACCGCCTGAAGCACATCGATCTTACGGACCAGATCGTGTCCGAGTGGTCCACGCGGCTCACGCGCAATGAGATCACCGAGCTTTGCCGTGCCAACAGAGTGCCATGCGCGGCGGTTCGTGACTTGCGTGAGGTGACCGAGGACAATCACCTCCACGCCCGGGGCATGTTGCGCGAAATCGAGCATCCGGAATACGGCGACATTCTCGTTCATCGCAGCCCGCTGGTGCTCCACGATACGGCAGTGCCGCAATACATCGCATCCGCGCGTCTCGGTCAGCACAACGGCGAGGTCCTGTCGGAATATCTCGGCCTGTCCAGCAGCGAGATCGATGCGTTGCGCGACTCCGGCGCCATTGCACAAGCGTGACGACGAATACTCCATGCGCGGCAAAGACGAACGTCGTGGCGCGAATTTCCCGATCCGCTAGTTCAGAGGAAGATCAAGATGATCAAGCTGTTTGAAAGCATTGCATTCCGTGGCGTCGAGCTCAGCAACCGGATCGTCGTCTCGCCGATGGGGATGTATTCGGCCGAAAACGGCTACATCACACCCTTCCATCTGGTTCACTATGGCAAGTTCGCCATGGGGGGAGCCGGGCTCGTCTTCGTCGAGCAGACTTCGGTCAGCCGGAAGGGGCGCATCACCAACGGTGATCCCGGGCTCTGGGAGGACGGCCAGATCGACGGCATGCGCCAGATTGTTCACGTCATCAAATCGCATGGCGCAAAAGCAGCGATCCAGATCAATCACGGCGGACGAAAATCCAGCCAGCAGCGCGCGTTCCGGGGCAACAGCCATTTGACCGACCGCGACATCGAAATGGGAGAGGAAACCTGGGTGCCCACGGGCCCATCGGATGTCCCATTCTCCGATGGCTTCCAGACTCCTGTTCCCCTCACGAAGGAAGGTCTCGCCGGCGTCCGCGATGCATTCGTCGCGACGGCTCGCCGGGCCGTACTGGCGGGGTTCGACGTCATCGAGCTTCACATGGCTCACGGCTATCTCTTGCAATCGTTCCTGTCGCCGCTCGCCAATTTCCGCACCGACGAATATGGCGGCAGCCTCGAAAACCGGATGCGGTTTCCGCTCGAAGTAACGCGCGCCGTGAGGGCCGCGCTCCCCTCGGCAACACCTCTCTTCGTGCGTATCTCTGCCACGGACTGGATCGACGGTGGCTGGGAAATCGACGACAGCGTCATCTTCTCCCGCAAATTGAAGGAACTGGGCGTCGATCTGGTCGACTGTTCGACGGGTGGCAATCTTCGAGCCGGATCGACCAACGCCAATCTCGGTCGCGGTCCAGGCTACCAGGTGCCGTTTGCCGAACGGATTCGCCACGACGCCGGTATTGCGACCGGCGCGGTCGGCATGATCCGAACTCCAGATTTTGCGGAGAAAATTCTGCAGGATGGTCGTGCCGACCTCATCTTCATTGCCCGCCAGATGCTGTTCAATCCGTTCTGGGCTCTCCACGCCGCAGAACATTTCGGGTTGACCGGCAATTTCGAGAAATGGCCCGAACAATATGCATGGTGGCTTGCCAAGTGGGGTGGAGCCCTTCGCGCCAATGGAGAAAGCCTGGACGGGTTGGAGCGCTATCGCGAGGCGGCCGAATAGAACTTCCGTCGCGCAGATAGCCTCGCCAAATCAATCGAGACTTCAAGCAATCAAAAAATTCCAAAGGGAGAAAAAAATGAGACATGTGCTGGCATCGCTGGTGGTTTTTCTAGGCCTTGCATCGGCTCACGCACAGGCGCCCGCGTCGAGGCCGGTCAAGCTAGGCGTGCTCAACGATCAGTCGGGCCAATATGCTGACGCCGCGGGGCCTGCGGCCGTTGAAGTCGTCAAAATGGCGATCGCCGACTTCGGCGGCAAGTTGCTCGGACAGCCGATCGAACTGGTTTTCGCCGATCATCAGAACAAGACGGATATCGCGTCGGGCATCGCCAGGCGGTGGATCGATACGGAGAACGTCGACGTCATTCTCGATATCGGAAACTCTGCGGTCGCGCTGGCTCTCGCCGATCTGGTCCGGGACAAGAACAAGATGATGATCGTATCGTCGGCCGGCGCATCCGCCATCACAAACGAGAAATGCTCTCCTAACACCTTCCAGTGGACCTACAATACCTACACACTGGCGCGCAGCACCGCGAAGGCATTGATGGGACAGGGCGGAAACGAGTGGTTCTTCCTGACGGCCGACTATGCCTTCGGACAAGCCTTCGAGGCCGATGCGTCTGCCGTGCTCAAGGAGTCCGGCGGAAAAGTCGTCGGGTCAGTGCGGCACCCGTTCAACACCAGCGACTTCTCTTCGTTCCTGCTCCAGGCCCAGAACTCGAGCGCCAACGTGCTGGCTCTCGCCAACGCCAGCGGTGATACCACCAACTCGCTCATGCAGGCTCACGAGTTCGGCCTGCTCGGCCTGAAAAGCAAGATGCGGGTCGCTGCCTTGCTGTTCCAGATCACGGATGCCAAGGCGGTCGGTCTTCCCAACATGCAGGGTCTGTACACGTCAGAGGCATTCTACTGGAATCGGAATGACGCGTCGCGCGCCTTCGGGAAGCGGTTCTTCGACAAGATTGGGCGTATGCCGACCATGGTTCAGGCCGGAATGTACTCGGCAACCATGCACTACTTGAAGGCCGTCGAATCTGCCGGAACGCTCGAGACAACCGCCGTGCTCGCAAAATTCCGTTCGTTGCCTGTGAATGATTTCTTCTCGGAGAAGGGGTATGTTCGCGAGGACGGCATGCACATCCATGATTACTATCTGCTGCGAGCAAAGACGGTGGAACAGTCCAGGGGACCATGGGACTTTTATGACGTCGTCGCAACCATCCCGGCCGAGGACGCCAACATTCCTCGCGAACAAAGCAAGTGTTCGCTGATGAAGAAGTCCTGACCTCTCGACGTCGTGGAAAGAGCACGTTCCAAGCGGCAGCTGCAAAACCGCCGCTCGGAGCTTCCGCTACCTAACCCCTTCTCTCGCCGCCCTCAATACGCAAGTCTGTCTGATGGCAGCCTTCATCGTGCGTCAGGCGTGGCATCTCATCGTCTGTACCCGTAGCAATCGAGATCGCATGGCCTGATCAATGGATTGATGACGTCAGAAGCGACCGATAAATATCTTCGGCCGATTTCGTTCAGATCGCTGGTGTCGCTGGTCGAGGTCACGAAGACCTTAGGGAAGGCGTTGCCCACTTCGTCGAAAAAGCGGGCGCCGCGCTTTACCGGGAAGTGGACTCACCCGCGAGTCAGACGCTACGACTCAGCCTTACCCTATATGTGAGCGGAGCGTGAAAGTCATGGCGGCTCGCTCGAACAGGATACCGGCTCTGTCGATGCTCACGACTGGACCTGCCTGCACAACCCGATTAACGTGCCACCAAACAGGCACGAGATGAGGACTTCGGCGCGGCACCACCGGATGTCTGCGGAGTTTCCGCTACAGTCAGCAATGGCCAGAAGAAGCAAGAGAGCGATAGCAGACGATCAGATCACGGAAGCCACGAGCTACGGCCCGCCAGCGGCGGGATCGGTCAAGTCGGCAGGACGTGTGCTGCGAATTCTCGAGTTCTTCGACGAGATCCAGCGCGACGCGCGCGTTGCCGAAGTCGCCGAGCGCCTGGGATTCCCGCAATCGTCTACTTCGATCCTGCTCAACTGCCTCGTCGAGCTCGGCTACATGGACTATTTGCCGGAGAGCCGCAGCTTCCTGCCCTCGCCACGCGTCACTCTGCTCGGGACCTGGCTCGACAAGGGCCCTGTCAGAAACGGCAGCCTGATGAGGATGCTCGAAGAGCTGTCCCAGAAAACGGGCGACACCGTCATCATCGCCGCGCGGAGCGGCATCTTCGCGCAATACATCCATGTGCTGCAGGCCCGCGCGACAATGCGCTTTCACGTCCCGCCCGGATCCAGGCGTCTCGTGGTCTGGTCGGCTACCGGGTTTTCGCTGCTGACCGCGTGCACCGACAAGGAGATCCGCAGCCTGTGCACGCGCACCAACGCGGAAGCCGCCCTCGACATATCGCGCATCGACATCAATCAGGTGCTCGAGAACGTCGAGCGCACGCGCCGTGACGGCTTCTTCTTCTCGGCGGGTCTGGTCACCCCTGGCGCCGGGTCGATTGCCGTGCCGTTACCCGAGGGTATCGACGGATGGAACCGCGCGCTTGCCGTCGCGGTATCGGGTCCTCTCCACGATATCACGCGGCGACGGACGGAGATCGTCGCGCTGCTCAACGATGTCGTGCAGCGCTATCTTCGTCCGTCGTCCTCGACCTAGACGGCGCCGGCGGTTGCCGGTCGGTCGACGAGCAGCGGCCAGAAGCCCTCGCCGCCCTGCTCGCAGATCATCCGGCCGATTTTTTCCTGCCACCAGGTTTCAGCCCCCCATTCGTCGCGCCACGACCAGAGGCGGCGGGTGGCGTAGTGTAGCGGATGTTCCTGCGTAAACCCCATCGCACCATGGACCTGATGGCATAGGGCGGCGACCTGCCCGGCAGCTTCGCCGCATCTGGATTTTGCAATCGCCACGGCAAAGGCCTCCTCGCCCAGCCTCGGCGACTCCGTGAGTGCGTCACCTGCCGCTGACGCCGCGGCGAAGTGTCCTGCCGCAATTGCCAGCATGTGCTGGATCGCCTGGAATTTGGCGATCGGGCGGCCAAACTGCACGCGCTCATTGGCGTACGAAAGCGCATACTCCATGCACCGCTCCATCCCGCCGATCATCTGCTGGACGCGGATAGCGGCGCCGAACGGCATTAGGCCATCAGCACCGAGACAGGAGGGCGCGGGCAATACGTCGCTTGCGCTCAATTGCACACCATTGAAGTCGACATCTTCGCGCGGCTCATAGGCGACGTTCCGCCGCGTCTTGTTCGAGCGCGTCCTGTCGGTCGGCACGCGGCACAGAAAGCCTTTCCCGCCAGGGTCTTGCGCAAGGACGAGCGCGGTCGGCGCCTGCTTGGCCCAGGCAACATGTCGTGCGGTTCCTTGCAGCGTGGCACCCGAGGCCAGCGTGATGCGATCCTGCGAGTTGACGGGCGCCAGCGTCACGGCGCCCGCGATGACCTCACCGCCGGCGTCGGACCAGAGCGCATTGGCTATCATGGTTTCCGCCAGCGGCAGCGGGACGGAATGAAAAGCGGACCTGCGGATCAGGTTTGCCGCAACGTCCGAGGCAAGCCCCACCCCGCCCTTCATTTCGGCCACCAGCGCGAGCGGTAGGCCGGCGTCTTCCACTGCACTCCATAGTGCATCGGGCCACTGCCCGGCGTCGGCCGCGGACAGAACCTTCCTGTCGATGTGTTGCGCGAAGAGGCGGTCGGCCTGTTCGAGCACGATGGCGGACATGTCTTCCATAGCGTTCTCTCCGTCAGCGCAAGCCAAGACCGCGAGCTATCATCCCGCGCAGGATTTCCGGCGTGCCGCCGCGAATGGTGAACGATGGCGCGTGCAGCAGCACATGCGCCATCGCCTGCGAATATTCGTCGTCGTCATCGAGACTTGCCTCGATCGGCAACAGCTTCCGCACCACTTCCGGTACCTCCCGCTCGAACGCGGTGCCGACGTCCTTGACAAGGGCAGCTTCCGTGACCGGGCTCTCACCGCGTTCCAGGAGCCCCGCTATCGATGACGACATCCTGCGCAACGTGGCGAAGTGAGCCGCCAGCCGGCCGATCTCGACCGCCTGCCTCTCGTTCGGCTCGCGCCCGATCTTGTCGACGAGTTCGACGAGAAGCCTGATGTCGGACATGAAGCGATCGGGGCCGGCCCGCTCGAAAGCCAGCTCGCCCGTCACGCGCGTCCAGCCTTCGCCTGGCTTTCCGATCATCATGTCATCGGGAACGAAGCAGTCCTTGAAGAACACCTCGTTGAATTCATGCCCGCCCGACAGGTTCATGATCGGCCTGATCTCGATACCTGCCGAGCCCGTATCCACGATGAACTGGGACAGTCCGGCGTGGCGGTTCTCGCCGGGCGGCTCGGTGCGAGCCAGTACGATCAGGTAGTGAACGCGATGCGCGTTCGAGGTCCAGATCTTGGTGCCGTTGATGACCCAGCCGCCTTCTACCTTGTCCGCCCTGGTGCGGGCCGCAGCAAGATCGGAGCCGGAGTCGGCTCGCTCATGCCGATGCCGAAATAGCACTCGCCCGCGGCGATCCTCGGCAGGATCAGCTCTCGCGCCCGCTCGCTGCCGTGCTTGAGGATTTGCGGACCGGACTGCCGGTCCGCGATCCAGTGCGCGCCACCCGGCGCGCCGGCCGCCAGCATCTCCTCGGTGACAACGAAGCGTTGCAAGTTGGAGCACTCGCCGCCGCCATATTTCTTCGGCCAGGTCATGCCTATGAAGCCCGCCTTGGCAGCGCGCTTGCTGAACTCCGGATCGAATGTCGACCAGGATGTCCGGTGAGCCGCGTAACGGCCATTGTCACGCTCCTCCTGAAGAAAGGCACGGACCTTGCGCCTCATCTCATCTGCCTCCGGCGGCAGGGTCAGGGATTCGAAGCGAAATGCGCGCAATCAAGCCTCCATCGATCGAAAGTCATCATCTGGCAGAACGGCGGCCGTCAAGCGCCCTTGAATACCGGCTTGCGCTTTTCCAGGAATGCCGTCACGGCCTCATGCTGGTCCGCCGTATGCTGCACCAAGGCCTGCATGCTCGCCGCCATCTCCAAATGGGTGCCAAGATTGATCGCGCCGGAATCGCGCACCAGCTTCTTGCACATGCGGATAGAATGCGGCGGGTTCGACGCGATCTGTCGGGCCATTTTCCGTGCGGCGTCCATCAGCCCGCCCTTCGGCACGACATGAGAGGCCAACCCCCAGGAGAGCGCCTGCTCGGCCTTGATGAAATTGCCAGTGAAGGTCATCTCGTAGGCGCGGGACAACCCGACCACACGAGGCAGGAACCAGGCGCCGCCATCGCCGGACACCAGGCCGACACGCATGAAGCTTTCGGCAAACTGCGCATCATCGGCGGCGATCCGAATATCGCACATCAGCGACAGATCGCATCCGGCGCCGACGGCAAAACCATTGACCGCGGCAATCGCGGGCACCTCGAGCTCATACATCGCCATCGGAATCTTCTGGATGCCGTGGTGATAGCCGCGCCGGATCTCGGCGGGAATCCCGCCAAACAGGCCGGTACGTTCCCGCATCTCCTTGACATTGCCGCCCGACGAGAAGCTCTCCCCCGCGCCCGTGACGATCACGCAACTGACCGACATGTCCTGATTGATGCGGTGGCAGTGACCGACAAGCGCATCGACGATGGACGGCGACAGCGCGTTACGCGTCTCCGGCTCGTTGAGCGTGAGTGTGACGACCCCGCCATCCTGCTGGTAGATCACGCTGTCTGACATGTCTCACCTCACTTGCTCTTGCTGCTGACAGAAGCCGTGTTCGCAGCGTCTACACCGATTTCCGCGAGGATCTCGGCCGTATGCTCGCCCAGCCGCGGCGCATGGCGGCGGAGCCGGAACGGCGCCGAGCTGAAGGACACAGGCGCCCGAATTGATTTGTACGCTCCCTCCGACGGGTGCTCGGCGCGGCTGAACATCCCGACCGCTCTCATGTGCTCGTCGTCGGGCAGATCAGCAAGGCCAAGCACGGGCATGCAGGGAATGCTGACATCGTCGCAGAACGACACCCATGCGGCCGTGGAGTGTCCGGGGGCTTCCTCCTCGATGATCTCGTAGAGCGTCTCGAGATGGGCTGCCCGCTCGACCAGTGGAAAGAAGCGGACGTCGGACTTCAACTCAGGCCGGCCGACGAAGTCGAAGAAGTCGCGCCAGTTACGATCCGAATAGGGAAGAATGCACATGTAACCATCGCTGGTGCGAAACGGTTTCCGGCGTGGACTGACGACACGGCTATAGCCGGGATTGCCAAGGGACGGTTCGAAGGCGAAGCCAAGCAGATGCTCGATGTAGGCGAACTCCGCCGTGGTCTCGAACATCGGCACCTCGATCGCCTGACCGCCACCACCACGCTCACGCTGGAACAGCGCCGCCATCACCGAATAGGCGATCGCCTGCCCGGACAGCTTGTCGCACAGCACCGTCGGCATGAAGGCCGGCTCGCCGCGCGCGGCCAGATGCAACGCAGCAAGCCCCGAGCCAGCCTGAATGATGTCGTCATAGGCGGCTTTGTCGCGATAAGGTCCTTGCTCGCTGAACCCGTAAGCGCCGCAATAAATAATGTCCGGCTTGATGGCACGGACGGCCTCATAGCCAAGCCCGAGCTTGTCGATGGCCTTGGGTCGCAGCGTATGGACGAAGACGTCGGCCGTCGCAATCAGCTTGCGCAGAGCATTCATCCCCGACGGCTGCTTCAGGTCAAGCATGACGCTGCGCTTGTTGCGGTTGAGATGGAGGAAGCCGCCGGCCATGCCTTCGCTGCGATTGGGCCGATAGGTCCGGAAGGAGTCCCCCTCCTCGCTTTCGATCTTGATCACATCGGCCCCGAGGTCGGCCATGATGTGGGTCGCAAACGGTCCCATGATCACGTTGGTCAGGTCAATGACGCGAATTCCGCCCAACGGGCCGTCTGCAGGGGTCGTGTCCATCCCGAAAGCTCTCTCGTTCAGCTGGCCGCGCTGCGACTGGCGCGTGCCACGCGGGATGTCCAACTTCTACGTGATTGCAATTCGATCAATACGGTTCGGCACGATCGCGCCAATTATCACATATGCGATTGATTATGCCCCCTCACTCTCTTGCTGGACGGAACGCGATCAAACATAGTTTCGCCCAACCACAAAAAGACTTGGGAGAAAACGATGATATCGGGGAGCCGTCGCCAATTTGCGGGCGTGATCGCGGGTGCTGTTGCATTGGTCGGTTTTGCAGCGCAAGCCGTAGCCGCCGAGAAATGGGATCTCTACATCTACAATCCCGTGGCGACGGTTGCAGCGGCCAAGGGCATGAATGCCGTCGCCGAGCAGATCGAAAAGGACAGCGGCGGCGAGCTGTCGGTCCGGCTGCACCTCGGGGGATCGCTTCCGATCAACACCACCACCATCACCCAGGCCGTTAGCGACGACGTGGTTCAGATGGGTGACGACGGGTATTTTCTCGGTAACGTGCCGATTGGCGGTGTCCTGCGGCTGCCGATGCTGATCCGTTCTCTCGATGAATACAAGAAGGCGGCGGACATCATGGCGCCGTACCTGGAAAAGGCCTTCGAAAAGAAGGGTGTCCTCGTGCTCGGGCAGTACCTCTATCCCTACCAGGTCGCGTTCTCGAGCAAGAAGCTGACCTCGCTTGCCGAGGTCAAAGGCCAGAAGATTCGGGTGACCTCGCCCGAACAGGGAGAATTCATCAAGCGGCTTGGAGGCGTGCCGGTCACGCTCGGCGCCCCGGAAGTTCCCTCTGCACTCGATCGCAGCATCGTCGACGGGGTGCTCACGGCGAACACCGGCGGCGGAAATACCTGGAAAGACCTGCTGAAATTCAACTATCGGCTGGGCATCAACTATTTCAATTCCGTCGTCATCGTGAACAAGGACCGCTTCAACAAGCTGTCGCCGGAGATCCAGGCCAAGGTCCGCAAGGCCGTCACCGACAACATGCCGCTGATCACCAAAGCCATGGCTGACGAGGAAGACAGCCTCAGCAAGAAGTTTGCCGAGGGCGGAATGACCGTCACCCAGGAGCAGCCCGGCGATCTCGACGTCGGCACGAAGGCGATCTCGGCCTATTGGGACGAATGGGCGAAGGCGAAGGGACCGGATGCTGCGGCCGCTCTCAAGCAGGTTCGTGCAGCACTCGGCCGGTGACCGATCATGGCCAGCAGCATCGAGATCAAGGAGGTGCCGCCTGACGGCGCCGTCCACCTCATCGACAACGTCTCATCGGGCCCCGGCCCGGTCGAGAATGCCTCGGAAGCCCTCTGCGCGCTCTTCCTGATTGCCATGATCATCCTGATCGGAGCCGAGGCGGTTGCGCGCAACGTGTTCGCGACGTCACTTCAGATCACCGACGAAATCGGCGGCTATCTGCTGGTGGCGACGACCTTCCTGAGCATGTCGGTCGCCGAGGCCCATGGCGCGTTTCACCGGGTCGAGCTGGTCCAGGCTCGCCTCGGACAATCCGCCCGGCTCGTGTCGCAGATCGTCTTCGACCTGCTGTCGCTGGTCGCCTCCGCATTCATCACCTGGCAGCTGACACGCCTGGTCATGAACTCATGGCGCTCGGAGGACGTGGCGCCCACCCCGCTCCAGACGCCGCTGTGGATGCCGCAGGCCACCATGGCGGCCGGCATGTTCCTGCTCTGCCTCGCCCTCGTCCGCACCATCCTGACCAAAGTTCGCCGTCTTCGCGGGAGCGCACGGCCATGAGCCCGGGCGTCGAACTGATTTTTGTTCTGGCGATCTTCATTGGCCTGCTTTGCGTAGGCATGACAATCCCGTTCGCGATCACCGTGCCATCCGTCCTCTACCTGCTCTTGCACGCAGGTTTGCCCGGATTGAAGGGCATCGGCCTCGTCAGCTGGGGCAGCATGAACAGCTTTACGCTGAGTGCGATTCCCCTGTTCATCCTGATGGCGGAAATCCTCCAGGAGAGTCGCCTGAGCTTGCGGGTTTATCATGGCCTCTCCAGGCTGGTGTCCTGGATCCCAGGGGGCCTGCTGCAAACCAACCTCGCCGGATGTGCGATCTTCGCCGCCATCAGCGGCTCGAGCGTGGTCACCGCCGCGTCGATCGGGCGCGTCGCGCTCCCTGAATTGCAGAAGCGCAAATACAGCCCGCGCCTGTCCGCGGGCTCGTTGGCGGCGGGAGGCACGCTCGGCATCCTGATCCCGCCGAGCATCGCGATGATCGTTTACGGCACCTTCACCGAGACCTCCGTCGCCAAGCTGTTCATGGCCGGCGTGATGCCGGGCCTGTTGCTGACCGCGATGTTCATGGCCTATATCGCCATGCATGCCTGGTTCAGGCCCGGGATAGCTCCGGTGGAAGTCGGCGCCCGGTCGGTTCGCGAGTTCCTCGCCGCCCTGCTCGACGTCATCCCCTTCATGGTGCTGATCGGCGGCACCATCGGCAGCATCTATTCGGGCCTGGTCACGCCGACCGAGGCAGCGGCCGTCGGCTGCGTGCTGGCGATGATCATTGCAGTGTTCTGGGGCGAGTTCAGCGTCGCAATTCTCTGGCGTGCCTTGCAGACGACCGTGCGCGTCTGCGGCAACATCCTGTTCATCGTCTATGCCGCCTTCCTGTTCTCCTACGCGATCAGCTACGCCGGCGTCGGCGAGCAGATCACGCAGTTCCTGGTCAATCTGAAACTCTCAAAGCTGGAATTCTTCTTCGCCCTGTTCGTTCTCTACACGGTGCTGGGCTGCCTGGTCGAAAGCCTCGGCATGATCGTGGTCACGGTGCCGCTGCTCTATCCGGTTCTGGTCCAGTACGGCATCGATCCGATCTGGTTCGGCGTGATCCTGGTGCTCTTCATCGAGATGGGCCAGATCTCGCCTCCGATCGGCATCAACCTGTTCGTGATCCAGAGCATCTGGACCGGTAAGCTGAGCGACGTCGTCGCGGGCACGATCCCGTTCCACCTGATCATGTTCGTGCTGCTCGGCCTGCTCATGATCTTCCCTGAAATCGCAATGTGGCTACCCTCACAAGCCACTGCCGTCCCCTAGCGAGATGACCCGATGTACGCACCACCCCAAGAGATCAAGACCGAGGTCTTCGCTCGCCTGCCGGACAAATTCCGCCGCAAGGACCCCGCCAATGCCTGGTCGCTCGTAAACCGCCGCGGACTGGCGGCCGATTCATTCATCGAAGGTCCGTCGTTCGACCGCGACGGCAATCTCTATATCGTCGACATTCCCTATGGACGGATCTTTCGCATCTCGCCGTCCGGTGAGTTCACTCTGGTCACCGAATATGACGGCGAACCAAACGGGCTGAAGATCGCGCGCGACGGGCGGATCATCATCACGGACTATCGCCATGGGCTCATGACGCTCGATCCGCCCAGCGGCAAGGTCACCTCCCTGCTGGAGCGGCGCTGGTCGGAACGCTTCAAGGGCGTCAACGACCTGATCTTCGCCGGCAATGGCGACATCTATTTCACCGACCAGGGCCAGACCGGCATGCACGATCCGACCGGTCGCGTCTATCGCTTGCGCGCGGACGGTACGCTCGACCAGATCGTCAACAACGTCCCCAGCCCGAACGGCCTCGTGCTCAATGGCAGCGAACATATCCTCTACGTGGCCGCCACGCGGGGCAATGCGATCTGGCGGATACCGCTGATGCCTGACGGCACGGCATCGAAGGTGGGCATCTTCATCCAGCTGTCCGGGAGCCTGGGCGGTCCAGATGGCCTTGCGATGGACGAGCAGGACAACCTTGCCATCGCTCACGCCGGTCTCGGCACCGTCTGGATTTTCAGCCGCCTCGGCGAGCCGCTTTATCGGGTCCGCTCCTGCCAGGGCCTCGCCACCACCAACGTGGCCTATGGCGCTCCCGACAACAAGAGCCTCTATATCACGGAATCCGAGAGCGGCTGCGTGTTGGTCGCTCGCCTTCCTGTCGCGGGACGAGCCATGGCCTCGCATCGATAGTATGGGGAGGGATTGCCGAGGGCCGACACCCCGTGGGTCACAGCGGGATAGCCGCAAATTGTTTGCTACGAGGAACGAGAGGATAGCCTTCATGTTCAGGAAGGTTCGAACCACAATACTGATGATTGGCTTGGCCGCTTCGGGAGCGGCGTGGGCAGCATGGCCCGACGACAAGCCCGTCGAGGTTGTCGTTGGCTTCGCCGCTGGTGGCGGAACCGACGTGATGGCCCGCAAGCTGCTTCCCTTCGTCGAAAAGAGACTCGGCGGGAACGCGAGATTTGTCGTTCTTAACAAGCCCGGTGCAGGCGGAGAGATCGCGTTCGCCGCGATTGCGCGCGCCGCTCCCGACGCCTACGCGATGGGTGTAGTCAACGTGCCCGGCTACAACTTCCTGCCGATGACGAGGAAGACCCAGTACAGCATGGACGAAATCCGCCTGGTCGCGCGCGTGGTCGACGATCCCAGCGTGATTGTCGTTCGCAATGACAGCCCGTTCACCACCCTCGCAAGCGTGCTCGACGCGTTGCGCAAGAAGCCCGGTTCCGTCACCTTCGGTCATAATGGCGCCGGCACGAACGGCCATTTGGCCATCCGCATGCTCGCGAAGGCCGCCGGCGTAGAGCCGAACGAGATTTCCTATCGCGGCACGGCGGCGCAGAGGACCGACGTCCTGGGTGGCCATCTGGATATCGGAATGGTCAGCCTGAGCGAAGTGCCCGAACTGCACGGCACCAACAACGGAGAACTCAGAGCCATCGCAATCCTGTCGAAGGCCCGCTCTCCCTCATTGCCGGGTGTTCCGACAGCCGAGGAAGCCGGCGTCCCTGTCATCATGACCGCGGAACGCGGCTTTGCGCTGCCAAAGGGGGCTCCCGATGATATCGCGAAAAAGCTGGAGGCCGCGATTGGCGAGAGCCTCGGTGATCCGGACTACGTAAAGAGCTCACCCGGGGACGCTCCGGTGCTCGCTTTCATGCCCGGCGCCGAATGGCAAAAGCGCCTCGACGATATGACGAGGGCATTGCAGCCACTAGCCAGCGAGTTGGCCGAACCGAAATAGCAACCGGCATCGGCCGCCTCTTCGCTCGACGGGAGCAGACGGCGTATGTCATCCGTCACTGACTGGAAGACATACCGCCGCGCAGTTGCCGCGACTTGGCGTGGCGCCTGTAAGCTCTCCAGGACGATCTTGAGCTTCTCGTTCTCGGACCAGCGCCGCCGCCGACCGGTCTCTACCACCTCAGGCCGTTCGACTTGGGCACTGCGCCTATCACTGTCCATAGGCACAGTTCTCAACAACACGCCGCATTCGGCAAGGCGGCCTTCACCGGAGGCGTACCCTTCTGTGACGATCCCAAGCGACCGCGAGCTCGAAACAAAAACGCCGCCTCCGGAGGGAGACGGCGTCTTGTTTTGATCGTGACACGTAAAGAGGAAATTCCATTGTCCTTGGCAGGCCTGGCAGCGACCTAC
>NZ_JCAMOQ010000066.1:0-41283 GCF_059512365.1 Bradyrhizobium sp. Ses1 | reverse complement strand
CGCACGAAATTACTTCGCTGTCGTCGCTATCGCCGCAACTCTGCTCTGGCTAAGATAACTGTCCACGCGACCTAGCGGGAGTTCCCTCGAATTTTATCAAATCCGGGAAAGCCTTCTTGAACCCTTCGTTCTACTTTCACCAGTGGGGCTAGGGGACATTAATGTCTAAAATTAATTTCAACCGCCACCGCGCCAAACTCAAGACTCTTCTGGGTATCCGCGGGCGGCTGGCGCTGCTTGCGCTGTTGCTGGTGGCGCCCATGATGCTGGACCGCGTCCGCACCCTGGAGGGTTCGCGGGCCAAGCAGATCGCACACGCCGCCGAGGAATTCGCCGCGCTCGCCGCACACAGCGCCGACGCCCAGCGCGAGGTCATCTCCTCGGTCGAGACCGTGCTCAAATCCGCGGCCTATATCCGCGCATCCGCCGGCGGCATCGGCAAGAGCTGCGAGATCCTGCGCGCCAGCGTGCCCGCCAACATGCCCTGGATCCGCAGCCTGATGTTTCTCGGCAGCGACAACCGGATCCAGTGCTCGACCGACAACGCCTATGTCGGCATCGATCTCAGCGACCGGCCCTATGTGACCGAAGCGAGGGGGCGCCGGGAATTTGTCTTGAGCGATTTGATCGTGAGCCGCCCCACCAATACACCGGTCGTGATGGCCGCTTACCCGGTGGCGGCCGTCAACAGTGAAACCGACTCGGTGGTTCTGGCCGCGATCAATCTGGACTGGATGTCCAAGATCATGAGCAATTACGGCGGACGTGCCGGTGTTTCCTCCGTCTTGGTTGACAGCACTGGCACGGTTCTCGCGGCACCGCTGGATCAGGCAAGCATGATCGGCCGCTCGCTGGACACCGTGCCGCTGATGTCCGCGGTCGCGGACAAGGCGCTTAGTTATGGTGAGTCCTCCGGCTCGATGTCCTTTACCGCGGCGGATGGCACGAACCGCACGATCAGCTTTGCCCGCATTCCCGGCACACGCTCGCGGCTGATCGTCAGCATCGACGAAGCCAAGGTGACGGCGGCGATCGATCGCGATATCCGCACCGCCTATCTGCAGCTCGGCTTCGTCTGCCTGGTTGTGCTGTTCGGCGCGCTGGTCGGCGCAGAGAAATTGATCATCCAGCCGATCGACGTGATGACCCGCACGGCCAGGCGCTTCGGCGAGGGCGACTGGTCGGCCCGCGTCGCCAAGAACAAGCTACCGGCGGAGTTCGTACCGCTGGCCCGCGCCTTCAACGCGATGGCCGCGCAGCTCAGCCAGCGCGAACGCGACCTCGTCGCGACCAACGACCGCCTGACGGTGATGGCCTCGATCGACATGCTCTCGGGGCTCGCCAATCGCCGGGGCTTCCAGAGCCGGCTCGATTTCGAGTGGATGAAGGCGCAGCAATATGATTGCGAGCTGTCGCTCCTGATGATCGACGTCGATCATTTCAAGCTCTACAACGACACCTACGGCCATCCCGAAGGCGATGCCTGCCTGACCAGGCTCGGCGAGACGCTCTCCGGCATCGCCGCCAATACGCTGGGCTTCGCCTGCCGCTATGGCGGCGAGGAATTCTGCCTGCTGTTGCCGAACACCGGTGCCGCACGCGCAAAAGAGATCGGCGAGATCGTGCGCGCCACGGTGCAGGATCTCCACCTACCGCACGCAACCTCCAGCTACCAGATCGTCACCGCCAGCGTCGGCGTCGCCTGCACCAAGCCAAGCCCGGCGCTCCTCCCCGGTGACCTGATCGAAGCCGCCGATGCCGCCCTCTACGCCGCCAAACATCTCGGCCGCAACACCGTCGTCGAGCACGGCCTGGTGCGAGGCTCGGAAGGCGCGGCAGCGATGGCGATGGCGAGCTAACTTCGCTGCTGTCATTCGGGCGCGACGACATCACCACATCCTCTGTCATTCCGGGGCGCGCCTCTTGGCGCGAGCCCGGAATCCATTTCGCCGCATCCTTCCTGGCTGGATGGATTCCGGGTTCGTCCTTCGGACGCCCCGGAATGACGGCGGAGAAAAATTCGCAAGCAATTCCAACCTGATTTGTCCTGTCCAGCCCTCGCACAAAAAACATTCCGCTTCCGCCGTCGGGCAAATCAGCACTATGACTCCGCGCGTCTCACGGCGGATGAGGGGCGGCTCGCGATCGTCACGAACGTTGCGGTGAGATGCGGTGGACGCGATGCATGCGACTGACGAGCGCATGTAACGCGGACGGCGAAGTCGTGTGGTCCTGGCGCCCCGACGCTGGCGCTAAATCTCTTGCGCGAACAACTTCGCGCGAGAGGTGACGGTGGCAAGAAAGCCCGATCACCGAGGAGAGCACGAAGGAAACCGTAACACCATCGCGCAGGGAAAGCCGGAATGCTTCGGTTGAACCTGTGGTCCTACCCCCGTGCTTTTTGTTGCACGGGACCCACGGGTGCAACCAGCACCCGGCTTTCCCTGCGCCCTCTATTCGATGCGAGGGCGAAAAGTGAAACAAAGCTCGGGCATCTCCTGCCGCGAGAATGCAGACCTATATCTGCTGAGCCGGCACGTTATGCCGTACCGTCAAGGGCCGTCACGAGTGCCCCAACCCGTTGACCCCGCAGCCAATTCTATGGCCTAGTCCGCCGTCTTCTAAACGGCCGAAAAGCCCCTCAAGAGCCCTGCTCCATGACCTCCGAACGTTACAACGCCCGTGAAACCGAGCCGCGCTGGCAGCGCCAGTGGGACGAGAAGGCGATCTTTGCGTCGAAAAACGACGATCCGCGGCCGAAATACTATGTGCTTGAGATGTTCCCGTACCCTTCCGGGCGCATTCATATTGGCCATGTCCGGAACTACACGCTCGGCGACGTGCTGGCCCGCTACATGCGCGCCAAGGGGCTCAACGTGCTGCACCCGATGGGCTGGGACGCATTCGGCCTGCCGGCGGAGAATGCCGCGATCGAGCGCAAGGTGGCGCCGAAGGCGTGGACCTACGACAACATCGCGGCGATGAAGAAGCAGCTTCGCTCGATCGGCCTGTCGCTGGACTGGTCACGCGAGTTCGCGACCTGCGATCCCAGCTACTACAGGCATCAGCAGAAGATGTTCCTGGACTTCCTGCGCGCCGGCCTCGTCGAGCGCGAGAAGCGCAAGGTCAACTGGGACCCCGTTGACATGACCGTGCTCGCGAACGAGCAGGTGATCGACGGCCGCGGCTGGCGCTCGGGCGCTGTCGTCGAGCAGCGCGAGATGAACCAATGGGTCTTCAAGATCACGAAGTACTCGCAGGAGCTCTTGGACGCTCTCGACGGGCTGGATCGCTGGCCCGACAAGGTGCGGCTGATGCAACGCAATTGGATCGGCCGCTCCGAGGGACTCTTGATCCGCTTCGCGCTGGATCCCACAACCACGCCGGACGGCGAGCGCGAATTGAAGATTTTCACGACGCGGCCCGACACGTTGTTCGGCGCCAAGTTCATGGCGATCTCGGCGGACCATCCGCTGGCGCAGGCCGCGGCGGCAAAGAATCCGAAGCTTGCCGAGTTCATCACGGAGGTCAAACGGATCGGCACCGCGCAGGAGGTCATCGACACCGCCGAGAAGCAGGGCTTTGACACCGGCATCAAGGCGATCCATCCGTTCGATCCGAACTGGAAATTGCCGGTTTATGTCGCGAATTTCGTGCTGATGGAATACGGCACCGGCGCCATCTTCGGCTGCCCGGCGCACGATCAGCGCGACCTCGACTTCGTCAACAAATACGACCTCGGCAACACGCCGGTCGTGTGTCCCGAAGGCCAGGATCCGAAGACGTTCGTGATCACGGACACCGCCTATGACGGCGACGGCCGCATGATCAATTCGCGCTTCCTGGACGGCATGACCATCGAGCAGGCGAAGGAAGAAGTCGCGAAGCGGCTGGAGAGCGAGATTCGCGGCAACGCGCCCGTCGGCGAGCGCCAGGTGAATTTCCGCCTGCGCGACTGGGGCATTTCGCGCCAGCGCTATTGGGGCTGCCCGATCCCGATCATCCATTGTCCGAAATGCGACGTCGTGCTCGTGCCCGACAGCGCGCTGCCGGTAACGCTGCCGGAGGACGCGACCTTCGACAAGCCGGGCAATGCGCTCGACCACCATCCGAGCTGGAAGCACGTCACCTGCCCGCAATGCGGCGGGCCGGCACAGCGTGAGACCGACACCATGGACACCTTCGTGGATTCGTCCTGGTACTTCGCGCGCTTCACCGATCCCTGGAACGAGACATCGCCGACCACGCCTGAAGTCGCCAACCGGATGATGCCGGTCGATCAGTATATCGGCGGCGTCGAGCACGCGATCCTGCATCTGCTCTACAGCCGCTTTTTCACCCGCGCGATGAAGGCGACGGGCCACATCGCGATGGATGAGCCGTTCGCCGGCATGTTCACGCAGGGCATGGTGGTGCACGAGACCTACCAGAAGGCCGACGGTACCTACGTGATGCCGGCGGACGTGAAGATCGAGGTCGTCGGCAGCGAGCGGCGCGCGACGACGATCGACACCGGTGAGGCGATCACGATCGGCCCGATCGAGAAGATGTCGAAGTCGAAGAAGAACACGGTCGACCCCGACGACATTATCGCGACCTATGGCGCCGACGTCGCGCGCTGGTTCATGCTGTCGGACTCCCCGCCGGATCGCGATGTGATCTGGAGCGACGAGCGGGTGCAAGGCGCGGCACGCTTCGTGCAGCGGCTGTGGCGGCTGGTGAATGAATCCGCCGAGATCGCGAAGGGTGCCCCAGTGGCCCGGCCGGCGTCATTCACCCCCGAGGCACTCGTCTTGCGCAAGGCCGCCCATGGCGCGCTGGACAAGGTGTCCTCCGGGATCGAGCGGCTGCATTTCAATGTCTGCCTCGCCCATATCCGGGAATTCGCCAATGCGCTCGCCGAGACCCTGGCCAAGGGCGGCAAGCCTGCCCCCGACGTCGCCTGGGCGGTCCGGGAGGCGGCGGTCATCCTTGTTCAACTGTTCGCGCCCATGATGCCGCACCTCGCCGAGGAATGCTGGCAGGTTCTGGGCCAGGAGGGGCTGATTTCGCAGGCTTCCTGGCCGCAAATCGAACGTGATTTGCTGGTTGAAGACAGCGTGACCCTGGTCGTGCAGGTCAACGGCAAGAAGCGGGGTGATGTTACCGTGCCACGGGCGGCGGAAAATGCTGAGATCGAGGCTGCCGTTCTGGCGCTTGATGCGGTAAAAGCCGCCTTGGACGGCAAGCCCGTCCGCAAGGTGATCGTGGTGCCCATGAGGATCGTGAATGTCGTCGGCTAGGATCCGGATCGCTCTCCGGCTCGTCGCGGTGGCCGCTTTGGCTGCGGTGACGGCAGGTTGTTTCCAGCCGATGTATGCCGAGCATACCGACGGCACGCCCGCGTTGCGCGAGAAGCTGATGGGCGTCGAGCTCCCGCCAATCAACGACAAGCCGAACGCGTCCCGCGAGGCCCGCATCGGCGTGGAAGTCCGCAATGCGCTGGCGTTCAAACTCTATGGCAACGCCACCGGCATGCCGCCGACCCATCGGTTGGTGATCCGCTTCACGACCAGCCGCTCCTCGCTGATGATCGATCCGAACACGGCGCTGCCGACCGGCGAGAATTTTGGCATCGACGCGCAATACAATCTGGTCGAGATCGCCTCCAACAAGTCGGTGATGACGGGCTCCACCTTCTCGCGGGTGTCCTACGACATGCCGGGCTCCTACCAGCGCTTCACCCGCACGCGCGCGTTGCGCGACGCCGAAGATCGCGCCGCGCAGGAGATCGCGGACAACATCAATACCCGGCTGGCGTCCTTCTTCACTGCCGGGACCTGATCGGCGTTGGTCGCGCTCCGCGGAAAAGAGATCGACGCCTTCCTCGCCCGGCCCGATCCCGGCCGTCCGATCATCCTGCTCTACGGCCCCGATGCCGGCCTCGTGCGCGAGCGCGCCGATGCGCTGATGGCATCCGCGGTCGACGACCCCAACGATCCGTTCTCTCTGGTCCGCCTCGACGGCGACGACCTCGCCGCCGAGCCTTCGCGTTTGGTGGATGAAGCGATGACGGTGCCGCTGTTCGGCGGACGGCGCGCGATCCGCGTTCGCGCCGGCTCGCGCAATTTTGCCAGCGGCGTCGAGACGCTGACGGATTCGCCGGTGAAGGACTGCCGCATCGTGATCGAGGCCGGCGACATCAGGCCGGATTCGCCGCTGCGCAAGATCTGCGAGCGCGCCAAGAATGCGGTGGCGATCGGCTGCTATCCCGACACTGAGCGCGATCTCGCCAAGCTGATCGACGACGAACTCAAGGCATCCGGCCTGCGCATCGCGCAAGATGCCCGCGCGGTGCTGATGTCACTGCTCGGCGGCGACCGCCAGGCTTCGCGCAACGAAGTGCGCAAGCTCACGCTCTACGCCCACGGCAAGGGCGAGGTCACGCTTGAGGACGTGATGACGGTGGTGTCCGACGCATCCGAGCTGAAGCTCGATCCGATCGTGGACAGTGCCTTCGCCGGCAATGCCGCCGCGGTCGAGACGGAGTTTGCGAAAGCGATGGTCGCCGGCACCTATCCCGGCGTCATCATCGCTGCCGCGCAGCGCCAGGCGGCCTGGCTGCACAAATCGGCGCTGGCGATTGCCGATGGTGCGCCGGCCGCGTCGGTGCTGGAGGGCGGATACCCGCGATTGCATTTCTCGCGGAAAGGTGCCGTCGAAATCGCACTCCGCAATTTCAGCCCGCAGCGGCTGGTCGGCATCATCGAGCAGCTCGGCACTGCGGCGCTCGATATGCGCAAGCAGAATTCGCTTGCCGCCGTGATCGCGCAACGCACCTTGCTCTCGATCGCCGCGAATGCGCGACGGCGGGGATGAGACGCGATGCACCCCAAGGCGTCATTGCGAGCGAAGCGAAGCAATCCATATTTCCCCATGCGGAGAGATGGATTGCTTCGTCGCTATCGCTCCTCGCAATGACGAGACTAACCGCCCTCGAGCCGCCGCATCACCTCGTCGAGCTGCTCGAGACTGCGGTAGCTGATCTGCACGGAGCCGCCGGGGTCGCGGTGGTTGACACTGACGGTCAGGCCCAGCGCATCGGAGACGCGCTTCTCTAGCGCGAGCGTGTCCGGGTCCTTCTCCTTGCCGGCGGCGCCGCCGCGCGCCTTCTGCGGCTTGCGCACCGGCACGCCCTCGTCATGCGCCAGCGCTTCGGC
Source organism: Bradyrhizobium sp. Ses1 (assembly GCF_059512365.1). Taxonomy (NCBI): domain Bacteria; kingdom Pseudomonadati; phylum Pseudomonadota; class Alphaproteobacteria; order Hyphomicrobiales; family Nitrobacteraceae; genus Bradyrhizobium; species Bradyrhizobium sp. Ses1. The sequence goes on along the minus strand of NZ_JCAMOQ010000066.1, from coordinate 34,084 downwards.
CTGGCGCACGTTGAGACCTTCGGCGACGATGCGCTTGGCGGCTGCGAGCGGATCGGGCACGCCGATCAGCGCGCGCGCATGGCCTGCGGACAATTCGCCGCTGGCGATGAAGGCCTGCACCTCGGCGGGCAGCTTCGTCAGCCGCATCATGTTGGCGACATGGCTGCGGCTCTTGCCGACATCCCGCGCGATATCTTCCTGACTGCGCTTGAACTCGTTGGCGAGCGCATGATAGCCCTGCGCCTCTTCCATCGGGTTGAGGTCTTCGCGCTGCACGTTCTCGATGATCATCATCTCGAGCGCGTCGCTATCGTTGACCTCGATCGGGACGATCGGCACCTCGTGCAGGCCGGCGAGCTGGGAGGCGCGCCAGCGCCGCTCGCCAGCGATGATCTCGTAGCGGTCCTGCGCGCCCTTGACCGGCCGCACCACGATCGGCTGGATCACGCCGCGCTGCTTGATCGAATCGGCGAGCTCACGAAGCTCGGCATCGGCGAAGCTGCGGCGCGGATTGCGTGGATTGGCCTTGAGGAATTCGATCGGCACCTTGCGCTGCGTGCGAGGCCGCTCGACATGCGCGGCCTCGCCGCCGACGTCCCCGATCAGACTTGCAAGCCCACGGCCCAGTCGCGAACGCGCTTCGTCGGCCATTGTCGCCAGCTCCCTTGGATTCACGTAGCAAACTCCGGAATTCGAATTTCAGATCGGTCGGATCGTAGGATGGGTAGCGCGCCGCGAAACCCATCGCGCTCCTCGCATGGAAAGATGATGGGTTTCGCGGCGCGCTACCCATCCTACGAATGGTCCTTAATTCGTGCGCAACTCGCGTTCGCGCTGGATCACTTCGGTGGCGAGCTTCAGATAGGCTTCGCTGCCGACGCATTTGAGGTCGTAGACCAGCACCGGCTTGCCGTAGGACGGCGCCTCGGAGATGCGCACGTTGCGCGGGATCATGGTGTTGTAGACCTTGCTGCCCATGAACTGCCGGACGTCGGCGACGACCTGGTTCGACAGATTGTTGCGGGAGTCGAACATCGTCAGCACGATGCCGTGGATCGACAGGTTCGGGTTGAGCGTCGAGCGCACCTGCTCGACCGTCTGCAAGAGCTGCGACAGACCTTCGAGCGCGAAGAACTCGCACTGCAGCGGCACCAGGATCGCGTCCGACGCCGCCATCGCGTTCACGGTCAGCAGGTTGAGCGACGGCGGACAGTCGATCAGCACATAAGTGTAATCGGCATCCGGCGAGGTGTTGTTGTTGAGCCCCGCGATCGCGTCGCGCAGGCGGAACGCGCGGCCCGGCGTCGTGCCGAGTTCAAGCTCGAGGCCGGAGAGATCCATGGTCGAGGGCGCTATGTGAAGCCGTGGCACCGCGGTCGCCACGACCGCCTCGCGCAGCGGCGCCTCGCCGATGAGAACGTCATAGGTCGAGCAGCCCCGATTGCGCCGGTCGATGCCGAGCCCGGTGGATGCGTTGCCCTGCGGATCGAGATCAACGACCAGGACCCGCTCGCCGATGGCCGCGAGTGCCGTCCCGAGATTGATCGCTGTGGTTGTCTTGCCGACGCCCCCTTTTTGGTTGGCAAGCGACAAGATGCGTGGATGGCCAGCCGGTTGTGGCGCCCTATCCTCTTGATAAATCTCATCAATTACGGTCATAACGTTGCCCTGCTGATCCCCTGCGTAAAGCTCAACGTCGCACGATGGAGTTGAGCTCAACAATCCAGCCGTGTCCGCCGGTCCGACTCGGATGAAGCTGCGCCTCAATTTTCCAATATTTAGTGGCTTCGGTCAATTCGGCCTCTACATCTTGGCCTTTGAGAAACAGCGCTTTTGCACCCTTTCGCACCAACGGTTCCGCGAAGCCGATGAGCTGATGTAGCGGAGCCAGCGCCCGCGCGGTCACGCAATCGATGGGGCCGCTGATTCTTTCCACAATATCCCCGATGTCAGCCAGATGCACTGTCCCCCGTGCTGCTGTCACCCGCAGTGCTTCGCGGAGAAAGGCCGCTTTCTTGGCGTTGCGCTCGACCAGATGGACGGAGGTGTCAGGCGTATCTGCGAGCGCGCAGGCGAGCACGACACCGGGAAAGCCGCCACCGCTGCCGAGGTCGACCCAGACCTTGGCTGTTGGAGCAAGGTCGAGCAGTTGCAGCGAATCAGCGATGTGGCGGGTCCAGAGTTCGGGCAGCGTCGATGGCGCGACGAGATTGGTCTTGGCCTGCCACTCCAAGAGAAGCGCGACGTAGCTATCGAGCCGGGCTTCCGTTTCACGTGAAACGGGGGTGAGGGCGAGGGCCGCCCTCTTGTCGGCAGCTGCGCTCGGTAGCGCTCTGTTTAGCGATGCTTTGACCATGATTCGCAATGTCAGTCGGAAGGCAGGTTGTCATTGCGAGCGCAGCGAAGCAATCCATTGGCGCCGTCGTGCTCGGATAAATGGATTGCTTCGCTGCGCTCGCAATGACCGTGGCGCGCCGTTTCACGTGAAACGCTTACGCGGTCGCCGTCGCCTTCTTCCGCCGTGCCTCCCGACGCAGGTAAGCGGCCAGAATGCCCAGCGCCGCCGGAGTCATCCCGTCGATCCGGCCTGCCTGACCCACGGTCCGCGGCAGCGCAGCCTTCAGCTTGGCGCGCGCCTCGTTGGAGAGGCCGGGTACATCGTCATAGTCGACGCCGGTCAGGACAAGTCCCTCGTCGCGGCGGAAGGCATCGACGTCTGCGATCTGGCGCTTGAGATAGACATCGTACTTCGCGTCGATCTCCAGGTGCACGGCAGTCGATGGATCGATGACCGACAGCTCCGGCCAGATGCCTCGGAGCGTCGACCACTCCACTTCGGGGTACGACAGCAGTTCAAAGACGGAGCGGCGGACGCCATCGCGGTTGAGCGCCAGCCCGTGTCTTATGGCCTCGTTGGGCGTAATCGAAAGCGACCTGGCCAGCGCCTTGGCGGCATTCAGCGCCGCCATCTTTGCGGTGTGGCGCTTGGAGCGGGCTTCGCCGACGCACCCCAACGCAATCCCCTTATCCGTCAACCGCTGGTCGGCATTGTCGGCCCGCAGCGTCAGCCGGTATTCGGCCCGCGAGGTGAACATGCGATAGGGCTCGGTGATCCCACGCGTGACCAGGTCATCGATCATCACGCCGAGATAGCCGTCGGCGCGGTCGAACACGATTGGATCAGTGCCGCCGGCAGCGAGTGCCGCGTTCAGGCCAGCGACGATCCCCTGCCCGGCTGCTTCCTCGTATCCGGTCGTGCCGTTGATCTGGCCAGCCAGAAACAGTCCGGGCAAGCGCTTGGTCTCAAGCGTCGGATCGAGCTCGCGCGGGTCGACATGGTCGTACTCGATCGCGTAGCCCGGCCGGACCATCTTGACTCGCTCAAGGCCGGGGATGGAGGCGAGGATCGCGAGCTGGACCTCTTCCGGAAGTGAGGTCGAGATGCCGTTGGGGTAGACCGTATTGTCGTCGATGCCTTCGGGTTCCAGAAAGATCTGGTGGCCATCGCGATCCCCGAAGCGGACGATCTTGTCTTCAATCGAGGGGCAATAGCGCGGCCCAGTGCTCTTGATCTGACCGGAATACATCGGCGAACGATGCACATTGGCCCGGATTACCTCATGCGTCTTGGGCGTGGTGCGAGTGATCCCGCACTGGATCTGGGGCGTCGTGATCCGGTCCGTCATGATGGAGAACGGCTCAGGTGGATCATCGCCTGGCTGCATCTCGATTGCAGACCAGTCGATCGTGGTGCCATCCAGGCGCGGAGGCGTCCCGGTCTTCAACCGGCCAAGCGTAAAGCCCAGACGCTCGAACGAAGCTGAAAGCCCCATGGCCGGAGCCTCACCGACCCGGCCCGCTGGCCAATTCTTCTCGCCGAGATGGATCAAACCGCGCAGGAAGGTGCCGGTCGTGATCACAACGGCGCCGGCAGAGAGCATCCGCCCGCCTCCGAGGCGAATTCCATTGATGCGGCCATTGGAGGTCAGGAGATCATCCGCCTCGCCCTCGACCACGGTCAGGTTGACGGTCCCAAGGATCGCAGCCTGCATCGCAGCGGCATAGAGCTCGCGGTCGGCCTGAGCGCGCGGACCACGGACGGCAGGACCCTTGCGGCGGTTCAGCACCCGAAACTGAATGCCGCCGGCATCCGCGACCCGGCCCATCAGGCCGTCGAGAGCGTCAACTTCGCGGACCAGATGACCCTTGCCGAGGCCTCCGATCGCGGGATTGCAGGACATCGCGCCGATGGTCGAAAAACGATGCGTCACCAGCGCGGTCTTCGCGCCCATCCGGGCAGCCGCACTGGCGGCCTCGCAGCCGGCATGGCCGCCACCGATGACGATGACGTCGAATGAAAGCGATTGGGTAGACATGCGCAAACTTCTAGCGCGGAGCGGTGAAAGTCGAAAGACAAGTTTCGACCAGCCTGATCCGCTGTTTCACGTGAAACAGGGTGCCAGTCCTGTTCGTGTTCCACCGGACCCCTGCGCCGGGTGTTTCACGTGAAACAGTGCCGGCACGGGGCGAAGGTCGAGAACTCACGTCGAGAAGCGCGGCGCCGGTGCTGCGCGGTCGGATCGTCAGCTCAGGTTGAAGACGATACCCAAAGCGAGCAAGCCGAACGCCACGGAGGCCAGCGACAGCAACATGTCGATTGCGGCATCCGAGCCCTTAAGCGGCTCTGCCAGACCTGGGGCCGATTCATTGGTCCACTTACGGAAGCCGCTATTAGTCGTCAGTGAAGGTGGCAGTCGTTGATGGTTCCGCCAGGTCCGCCACAGCAGATAAGGCAGCATCACGGCCACCAGCAGGAACAGATTGACGATTGCGAGAGGAAGTTCGGTGTCGTTCTGACGATCAAACAATATCCAGGCCGCCAGAACGAAGAAGGGGCGAGCCCGATAGCGGCTTGGTAGACCAGTGGATAGAATCCGGAAGGCCTGTCCGGTGGAAGTTCCGTGCGCCCCGTTAGCCATGGCCGTTCTCCAGCATGTGCGAGGAGCGATCGGGCGCCAACGGTTCGGCAGCACAATGGATAACCAGGACGGACAAGATGCGGTTTCGTTAAGACTCGTTCATGATTTGCGGCGCCCGAGAAGCGAGTATGGTGTCGTTTTCCGGATCGGCTTCCCTGACTCAGCGGCCTACTGATCCAGCGACCTACTTCCCGACGCAGAATTCCCGAAAGATCACGTCGAGGATGTCCTCGACATCCACGCGGCCGAGAAGCCGTCCGAGACTATAGGCGGCCGCCCGGAGTTCCTCCGCGGCAAGTTCTTCGCCCGCCCCGACCACATCGATCGCCCGCCGCAACGATTCGGCCGTCTCTCGCAACAGCTTGCGCTGCCGCGTCCGAGTAATCAGACCGCCCTCGCCAGATCCGAAGCAGTCGTGCGCAAAGCCGACAAGGGCCGCGATCAGTTCCGGAATCCCTTCCCCGCTCCGAGCAGAGATCCTGAACGTGGCGCACGGTAGTTCCGATCCTTGTAGCTCCGACGCCGAAGCATCCAGATCGATCTTGTTACGCACCAACCAGACCGGCGCGGACCCGTCGTTTGAAGCTGCCGCGCTCGTCCTATCGGTGAGCCACAAAACCAGGTCGGCTTCTTCGGCGCGGGCACGGGCGCGGCGCACCCCCTCCTGCTCGATCGGATCGTCGGTCTCTCGGATTCCGGCGGTGTCGATCACCGTCACCGGGTAGCCGTCGAGATCGAGCTGCACTTCAATGATGTCGCGCGTCGTGCCGGCGTGCGGCGAGACGATCGCGACGTCGCGCCGCGCAAGCTGGTTGATCAGCGTCGACTTGCCGACATTAGGAGGGCCCGCAATTGCGACCACCAAACCGTCGCGAAGTCGTTCGCTCTGCGCCTGGGCCGCCAGCACCTGCTGAATTTCGGTCAGCAGCGCTTTGACCTTCGTGAGCGCCGGCGCGATCAGTTCCGCCGGAACGTCGCCCTCGTCGGAAAAATCGATACCAGCCTCGATCAGAGCCGATGCTTCGATGATCTCAGCGCGCCAGTCGCGTGCGCGATTGCCGAGCAGGCCCTTCAACTGGCGCAGCGCCTGGCGGCGCTGCCGATCGGTGTCGGCATGAATGAGGTCGTCGAGGCCCTCGGCCTCGGTCAGATCGAGCTTGCCGTTCTCGAAGGCGCGGCGGGTGAATTCGCCGGCCTCGGCAGGCCGAACGTCATCAACGCCAGCGAGCGCATTGAACACCGCGCCGAGCACGGCCCGCCCACCATGGACATGAAATTCGGCGACGTCCTCGCCCGTGGCACTCGCGGGCGCTGGGAACCAGAGGACCACCGCATCGTCGATCGGCTGGCCGGTGGCATCCTTCAGCAGCGTTCTGGTCGCCATCCGCGCCGATGGAATCTTGCCGGCCAACTTCACCAATGCCGGACCAGCTTGCGGCCCCGACACCCGGACGATGGCGATCGCACTTGGCGGTCGCCCCGAGGAAAGCGCAAAGATGGTCTGGTCTCGCGGATGCATCGCCTATTTGTTAGCGAACGGCCGGGAAGGCAACGCACAATTCGCGCGTCTCATCGTTCGCGCCTACGCTGCATCGCAACAATCAGCCCATCTTGCTGCAGCAATTGTGCGGCAATTTGCTACGAGATCGGCGGCGCCCCATCATCGGCAGATCCGCGAATTGAAGAAGTATAATAATTATCAAATACTTACATGACGGAATTCTGGAACGATGCGGTTATGCTGCAGCTATACCGCAGCATAACCAGATATATTGCATCGCAACATAAACGGACCTGTCGGCCGGCGCTTACGTGTTCATCGAATCGAAGAACTCGGAGTTGCTCTTGGTGTTTCGGAGCTTGTCGAGCAGGAAGTCGATGGCGTCCATCGTGCCCATCGGATTGAGGATCCGGCGCAGCACGTACATCTTCTTCAGGAGCTGCGGATCGGTGATCAGCTCTTCCTTGCGGGTGCCGGACCGGGAAATGTCGATCGCCGGGAAGGTCCGCTTGTCGGAGACCTTGCGGTCGAGGATCAATTCGGAGTTACCGGTTCCCTTGAACTCTTCGAAGATCACTTCGTCCATGCGGCTGCCGGTATCGACCAGCGCGGTGGCGATGATGGTGAGCGAGCCGCCCTCCTCGATGTTGCGGGCGGCACCGAAGAAGCGCTTCGGTCGCTGCAGCGCGTTGGCGTCGACACCGCCGGTCAGCACCTTGCCGGATGACGGCACCACCGTGTTGTAGGCGCGGCCCAGGCGCGTGATCGAGTCGAGCAGGATAACCACGTCGCGGCCATGCTCGACCAAGCGCTTGGCCTTCTCGATCACCATCTCGGCCACCTGGACGTGACGCACGGCCGGTTCGTCGAAGGTCGAGGACACCACCTCACCCTTCACCGAGCGCTGCATGTCGGTGACTTCTTCCGGACGCTCGTCAATCAGAAGCACAATCAGATAGCATTCGGGATGATTGTGCGTGATCGAATGCGCGATGTTCTGCATCAGCACGGTCTTACCCGTGCGCGGCGGCGCCACGATCAAGGCGCGCTGGCCCTTGCCGATCGGCGCAACGATGTCGATCACCCTTGCAGAAAGGTCTTTTCGCGTCGGGTCATCGATTTCCATCCGAAACCGCTGATTAGGAAACAGCGGCGTCAGGTTGTCGAAATTGACCTTGTGCTTGGACTTCTCAGGGTCCTCGAAATTGAGCGAATTGACCTTCAACAACGCAAAATAGCGCTCGCCCTCTTTCGGGCTGCGGATGTGGCCTTCGATCGTATCGCCGGTGCGCAGGCCGAAGCGGCGGATCTGCGAGGGCGAAACGTAGATGTCGTCAGGGCCCGGCAGATAATTGGCATCGGGCGAACGGAGGAAGCCGAAACCGTCCGACAACACCTCGACGACACCTTCACCGATAATGTCGGTTTCCTGGATCGCGAGCTGTTTGAGGATGGCGAACATCAGCTCCTGCTTGCGCATGGTGCTGGCGTTTTCGACCCCATTTTCCTCGGCGAACGAGACAAGCTCGGCCGGCGTCTTGGACTTGAGGTCTTGAAGTTTGATTTCCCGCATGGGGGTGGTCCTGTGGAGCATTTTTTGAGAAGGGTCTTGCGAGGTGGCTTTGAGAAAAAGCGGACGCAAAAATGAAGGTCCGCAGGTCTAAGCAAGGAAAGCGCCGGTGGGGCTTCAAACCTGATGTGGCGGCCGGCCGTTGATGGAACCGGAACGCGATCACATCCGCCTGCGTGGGGTGGGATTGGGACAAATATAGAAAATCGCTTTGCGCTCCGCAAGAAGGACTGAAGCCTGATTCCTGGGCAAACGGCTCCTCTAGAACGGCTTGACCACCACAAGAATGACGATGCCGATCATCAGGACAGTCGGTACCTCGTTGATAATCCGATAAAATTTCTGGGTTCGGGTATTCCGGTCGGCGGCAAAATCCTTCATCCAGCGGGCAAAAAATCCGTGGACACCGGAGAGCACGAGCACCAGCAAGAGCTTGCCATGCAGCCAGCCGGAGCTGAACCAGTGACCAGTCCAGGCCAGATAGAGGCCGGCGAGCCAGGTGACGATCATGGCCGGATTGATGATCGCCCTCAGAAGGCGCCGTTCCATGACCTTGAAGGTCTCGGACTGCTTGGAGCCTTTCTCGGCCTCGCAGTGATAGACGAACAGCCGTGGCAGATAGAGCATGCCGGCCATCCAGGAGATGACCGCAATGATGTGCAGCGCCTTGATCCACTCATACATCGTGATCGCCGTGCTCCTGGAACATCTCGGGCAGCCTCGCCGTTTCAAAAGAAGGCCCGCCAGCGAGGTTACGGATACATATCCGCAAGCACCGCTCTCTTAAAACCAATTAATTTTAGAATCTTAGGTTTGAGTCTAAGTGACCGTGAATTTGACTCACACAACGCGATCCCGCCGTTCTCGGGTGCTTGTTCACACCGCTCAACAATTCGGCCCGCACTGTCGCGCAACGGAATATCGCCCAAGGCCTCAAGCGCTTGCAGCGTTCCTTGACCAGCTTATCCAGAGACAAATTCACATATTCTCACTATCATCCCACCGGCACGGCGGACTTGTCCTCGCAGGAGGCGCTGTGAAGAAAAGGTTTAGATATCCCTAAGGCGGCGATCTCAGCTGAAAAGTTGTAGGCAACCTCCACAGGGATTCACAGGATAGACAGAGGTTCTGGTGCCTACATCAGGCAATTACTTTCACCTGCATCTGGTGTCGGACTCAACCGGCGAGACGCTGATCACGGTGGCGCGCGCGGTGGCCGCGCAATACGCCAATGTCTCGCCGGTCGAACACGTCTATCCGCTGGTGCGCAGCCAGAAGCAGCTCGACCGCGTGCTCGATGAAATCGAGGAATCGCCCGGCATCGTGCTGTTCACGTTGCTCGAGAAAGATCTCGTCAGCCGGCTGGAAGCCAAATGCAGGGAGATCAACGTTCCGAGCCTGTCGATCATTGGGCCGGTGATGCAGTTGTTCGAGGCGTATCTGGGTGCGGCCACTTCGGGCCGGGTCGGCGCGCAGCACGTGCTGAACGCGGAATATTTCAAGCGCATCGACGCGCTGAACTACACGATGATGCATGACGACGGCCAGCATGTCGAAGGCCTTGAGGAGGCTGATGTCGTTCTGGTCGGGGTGTCCCGCACCTCGAAGACGCCGACGTCGATCTATCTCGCCAACCGCGGCATCCGCACCGCAAATGTCCCGCTCGTACCCGGCATTCCGCTGCCGCATCAACTGGAGCACCTGAAGAAACCGCTGGTAGTCAGCCTCCATGCGACGCCGGAGCGCCTGATCCAGGTTCGGCAAAACCGGCTCTTGAGCATGGGCGCGGCGTCCGGCAATGACGAATATATCGACAGGCAGGCGGTTACCGATGAAGTCGCGTTCGCGCGCCGCCTGAGCGCAAAGTTCAACTGGGCGCTGCTGGACGTCACGCGACGTTCGATCGAGGAGACGGCCGCAGCGGTGATGAAGCTCTATAATGACCGCCAGCGGCAACGGCCGCTGGAGTGATTCGGTGGCGATGACGATCTGGCGCGGAAAAAGTCCGCTGATTCTCGCCTCCCAGAGCCGTGCGCGAAAAATGCTGCTGGCCAATGCGGGGATCGCGTTCGAGGCGATGCCGGCTGATATCGACGAACGGGCGATCCAGGAAAATTCGGGCCTTTCGGCGCCGGCGGACATCGCGTTGCTGCTGGCGCGCGAAAAGGCCTTGTTCGTTTCCTCCGCGCGGCCGGGACGATTCGTCGTCGGCGCCGACCAGACCCTGGCGCTCGGCGATCGATTGTTCACCAAACCCGCTGGCCGCGATCAGGCGGCCGAACAATTGCGTGCGCTCGCGGGTCGGGTTCACGAACTGCATTCCGCCGTTGCCGTCGCCCAAGACGGCAAAATACTGTTTGCCGACACCAGCGTGGCACGCATGTCGATGCGCCCGCTTCGCGAGGACGAGATCACCGCCTATCTGGGCCAGGCCGGCGAGGCCGTGACCACCAGCGTTGGCGCCTATCAGCTCGAAAGCCTCGGGGTACATCTGTTCGAGCGCATCGACGGTGACCATTTCACCATCCTCGGCCTGCCGCTATTGTCGCTGTTAGCCTTCCTGCGCAGCGAGAATTTGCTGGCAATCTGACATGTTTCCGAGTGATGACTGAAAGATGCTGATCCTGGGACTGACCGGCTCGATCGGGATGGGGAAATCCACCACCGCGAAACTGTTCGCGGAAGCTGGCGTCCCCGTCTATGACGCCGACGCGACCGTGCACCAACTCTACGAAGGCGAAGCGGTGCCGGCGATCGAAGCTGCCTTCCCCGGCACCACCGCTGATGGCAAGGTGGATCGTGCAAAGCTCTCCGCGCGCGTGGTCCACGATCCAGCGGCGATGAAGCAGCTGGAGCAGATCGTCCACCCGATGCTCGGCGCGTCCCGGCAGAAATTCTTTGCGGATGCGGAAGCCTCCGGCGCGCCCGTCGTGGTCGTCGACGTGCCGCTGCTGTTCGAGACCGGCGGAGAGAAACGGGTCGATGCGGTGGTCGTCGTGACGACCTCGCCGGAAATACAGCGCGAGCGCGTGCTGGCACGGGGCACGATGGACGACGAGAAACTCGATGCGATTCTGGCGCGACAATTGCCCGATGCCGAGAAACGCAAGCGGGCGGATTTTGTGGTGGATACCTCACACGGCCTTGATCCCGTGCGCGCGCAAATCAAGGACATTCTGGCTGAGGTCGTTAAGATGCCGAAGCGGCGAATCTGATTCGCCTGGTATTCTGCGGTCCTAAAAATCCATGCGCGAAATCGTTCTCGATACCGAAACCACCGGCCTTGATCCGCTGCGCGGCGATCGGCTGGTCGAGATCGGTTGCGTCGAGATCTTCAACCGCATGCCGACCGGGCAAACCTACCACGTCTACATCAATCCCGAGCGGGACATGCCGGCCGAGGCTTTCGCCGTTCACGGCCTCTCGACCGAATTCCTGGCCAGCAAGCCGGTGTTCACCGAAGTTGTCGACGAATTCCTGGCGTTCATCGCCGACACTCCGCTGGTGATCCATAACGCCTCGTTCGACATCAGCTTCATCAATGCCGAACTCGATCGAATCAAGCGGCCGGTGATCGCCAAGGATCGGCTGGTCGACACCCTGCTCCTGGCACGCCGGAAACATCCGGGCGTGTCGAATCGGCTCGACGATCTCTGCTCGCGCTATTCGATCGATAATTCCCGCCGCACCAAGCACGGCGCGTTGCTCGATGCCGAGTTGCTGGCGGAGGTCTATGTCGACCTGATCGGGGCGCGGCAATCGCAGCTCATCCTGGCCTCGGAAGCCGAGATCACCCAGGTCGGCCATGGCGATATGCCGCGGCGGCAGCGCGAGATTCCGCTGGTGCCGCGGGTGACCGACGCGGAGCGCGAGGCACACCGCGCCTTCATCGCGACCCTCGGCGACAAGCCGATCTGGAACGAGTACCTGCCGGCGGCGGCCGAAGCCGCCGCGTAGATTCCTTAAGATCAGCTCGGTTTCACGCCGGGTGCCGGGGCGGCTTGTGTCGCTGCCTGCCGCTCCATGTTCTGGCGGTACAGGCCGACGAAATCGACGGGATCCAGCATCAAGGGCGGGAAGCCGCCATCGCGCACGGCGGTGGCGATGATCTCGCGCGCAAACGGGAACAGCAGCCGCGGGCATTCGATCATCACCAGCGGGTGCAGGTTCTCCTGCGGCACATTCAGGATCCGGAACACGCCGGCATATTGCAGATCGAAGCTGAACATCACCTTGCCGGCACTCTCGGCCTTGCCTTCGACCGACAGCGTCACTTCATATTCGCTCTCGGCGAGGTTCCTGGCCGAAACATTGATCTGGATATTGATCGCCGGTTGCTGCTCCTGCGGCCCGAGCGAGGCCGGCGCGTTCGGGTTCTCGAACGAGAGATCCTTGGTGTATTGCGCCAGCACGTTGAGCTGGGGCGGGGCCTGCTCGGGGGGTGCGCCGTTGCCGTTGGTCATGGGAAGCTCTCCTGAGCACTGGCGATCGGAGACGGTCTGACGTCCGAAGCCGCAGTTAAGGTTTTGGAAATGCTGGTGCCGGGCGAGTGGCTATCATAGCCCCACACTGCACCACAAGGCGACAGTCCTTGATTGCCAAACCTTCGCCGATTTGGCGCCGAGATCGTCAATCGCGGCTGAAAGGCGGCACCATTTGCGCCCTAAATATTTGAAGATGCGTGATTTCCAGGCATCATCGGATTTCCCCTCGCGGCCAAAACGCGCTAGAATAGCCGCGCCAAAACGCGCCATTGGCCGAGCGGAGTTTCGTGCCTACATGCTGCGGACTCAATTGGCGAGGTAATCTCCGCCGTTTCCTGAGCGGAACGCCCGCTGGGGGCGGACCGTTGCCGGTGCAGATCAGAAAGCGAACACGACGTGGATATCTACACCATCATTTTCCTGGCGCTGGCCGTCTTCATTTTCCTGCGCCTGCGGAGTGTCCTCGGACAGCGCACCGGCAGCGAGCGGCCCCCCTATGACCGTGCGGCCCCGAATGTGCTGCAGCGGGACAATAATGTCGTTCCGATGCCGGGCTCGGTGATCGACCAGCCGCCTCCGCTGCCGAGCAAGGACGTGACGCCGCCGTCCGACCGCTGGAAGGGAATTGCGGAACCCGGTACGGCGCTGGCGCAGGGGCTGGACGCCATTGTCGCCCAGGACTCCTCGTTCGATCCACGCCATTTCATCTCGGGTGCGCGAAGCGCCTACGAGATGATCGTGCTGGCCTTTGCCAACGGCGATCGCCGCGCCTTGCGCGACCTGCTATCGAGTGAGGTCTATGACAGCTTCGATGCCGCGATCAAGGATCGTGAGAAGCACGAGCAGAAGACCGAAACCCGCTTCGTCTCGATCGACAAGGCCGAGATTGTCAGCGCGGAAGCACGCGACCGTGCGGCACAGGTCACGGTCCGCTTTGTGTCGCAGATGATTTCCGTCACCCGCGACAAGGCCGGTACCATCGTCGACGGCAACCCGGAAAAGGTCGCCGATATCACCGATGTCTGGACATTCGCCCGCGATACGGCGTCGCGCGATCCGAACTGGAAACTGGTTGGCACTGGAAGCGCCCACTGATCGGCTTCGCCTTGCGCGTCTCACGGCCGCGTGCTGCGCAATCGCTCTTCTATGCTCGACGGCCGCGCTAGAGGCGCGCCCAAGGTCGCCAGCGAAGGCGACCAGGCATTCGGCCGTCCAGCACACCCGTCACCTCCCCTATCCGAACCTGGAGTTGCCGCTGCAGATCAGCAGCAGCCAATATGAACCGCTGGCCTGGACCGACATGCCGGGCTGGAGCGATGACGATCACCTTGCGGCCTATAAGGCCTTTCGCGCGAGCTGCCGGCCGATCGCCGCCGAGCACGGGCTGCCCTCGGAATCGAAGGCGCTCGGCACCTCGTTGCGCGATCCCTGCCGCATCGCCAAGGGGCCGGAGCTCACCGACGAAGCCAAGGCGAAAGCCTTCTTCGAGGAGCATTTCCTGCCCTTGCGCATCTCGCGGCTCGGCGAGGGCGAGGGTTTCGTCACCGGCTATTACGAGCCGGTGCTGGATGGGTCGCGGACCCAGACCGACGTCTACAACGTGCCGGTCTACCGCCGGCCGTCGAACCTGTTCGTCCGTGGCGCCAAGCAGAGTTCGAGCGGCCTGCCGAACAAGGGCCAGGTATTCCGCAAGATCGGCCGCCGCAAGCTCGTGCCCTACTATGATCGCGCCGAGATCGAGGACGGTGCGATCGCCGGCCGCGGCCTCGAAATCTGCTGGCTCAAGGAGCAGACCGATTTGCTATTCGCGCAGATCCAGGGCTCGGCGCGGGTGCGCTTCGAGGACGGCTCGACATTGCGCATCAACTATGATGCCCACAACGGCTATCCCTACACGCCGGTGGGCCGCATCCTGATCGACCGCGGCATCATCCCGAAAGAGCAGATGTCGATGCAGAAGATCAGGGACTGGATGGCGCAGAACCCTGACGGAGCCAAGGAATTGCGGCGGCAGAACCGCTCCTATGTCTTCTTCCGCGAGGTGCAGCTCTCCGACAAGGACGAGGCAGTCGGCGCGCAGGGCGTGCCGCTGACGCCCGGCCGTTCGATCGCGGTCGACAAGGCGCTGCACGTCTATGGCACGCCGTTCTTCATCGAAGGCGAATTGCCGATCGAGTCAGAGCAATCGAAGACGCCGTTCCGCCGCCTGATGATCGCGCAGGATACCGGCTCGGCGATCGTCGGCCCGGCCCGCGCAGACCTTTATTTCGGTGCCGGAGCCGATGCCGGAAAAGTATCGGGCCGGCTGCGGCACAATATGCGCTTCGTGATGCTGGTGCCGAGGAGCCTCGATCCCGTCGCCCGCGGGCGCAAAATGCCGGTGCCGGATGAGCGGCCGTCGGAAAAGATCGCAAAGCTGTTTCCGCAAGTCGATCCGCAGAAGGAAAAGAGCGCGGCGAAGCCCGCGGATGCATCCGCGTCGACCAGCGCGGTGCCGATGCCGGAGCCGCGGCCCGCCATCAAGACTGATGAGCCGCGGCGTCATCGGCACTACCGCCATTACCGCACCTACAGATGAAGCGTCCCGTTCCGATTGCAGATCCGGCGCCGCCGCGGCGAAGGCGCGCGCTCAGCGAAGAAGAGCGTGCGCTGTGGGAAAGCGTCGCGAAGCAGGTCAAGCCGCTGCGCAAACGCCAACCCGCTGTGAAGACGCATGCCGGACCCGAAGCGGAGACCAAGGCCGCCGCCAAAACTGCAGCGCCGGCGAAACCGATCCCAGTCAAATCAGCACCGGCGCCGCGTCCGCAGACGCCGCCGCCACTGGCACCGATTGGCCGCCGCGAGCGCGCGCAACTGTCGCGCGGCAAGAAGGAGATCGACGCCCGGCTCGACCTGCACGGCATGACGCAGACGCGCGCGCATCGCGTGCTGCTCACGTTCTTGCAACGCGCGCACAGCGACGGGCTGACTTTCGTGCTCGTCATCACCGGCAAGGGCAAAGCCGGCGGCGGCGATTCCGAGCGTGGCGTGCTGCGCCGCCAGGTGCCGCAATGGCTGAGCCTGCCCGAATTCCGCGCGCTCGTCGTCGGTTTCGAGGAAGCCCATATCGGCCACGGTGGCGAGGGCGCGCTCTACGTGCGCGTGCGGCGCGCGAGGGTCTAGTCGATCCGTCAGTGCGAGGAGCGAAGCGACGAAGCAATCCATCTCTCCGCAAGTGGAGAGATGGATTGCTTCGCTTCGCTCGCAATGACGGTTGGTCTTACAAAATAAACCGGCTCAAATCGGCGTTCTTGGCGAGGTCGCCGACATGCTTGCGCACATAATCGGCATCGACCGTGATGGTGTCGCCGTGGCGATCGGGCGCGGTGAAGGAGATTTCGTCCAGCACCCGCTCCATCACCGTCTGCAGCCGCCGCGCGCCGATATTCTCGACGGTGGAGTTGACCGCCACGGCGACGTCGGCGAGCTCGTCGATCGCGGAGTCGGTAATCTCGAGTTTCACGCCTTCGGTCTGCATCAGCGCGACATATTGCTTGATCAGCGACGCCTCAGGCTCGGTCAGGATGCGGCGCATGTCGTCGCGCGTCAGCGCCTGCAATTCGACGCGGATCGGCAGGCGCCCCTGCAGCTCCGGCAGCAGGTCAGAGGGTTTTGCGATATGGAATGCGCCGGAGGCGATGAACAGGATGTGATCGGTCTTCACCGGCCCGTGCTTGGTTGTAACAGTGGTGCCTTCGATCAGCGGCAGCAGGTCGCGCTGCACGCCTTCGCGCGAGACGTCGCCGCCGGCGCGATTTTCGCGCACGCAGATCTTGTCGATCTCGTCGAGGAACACGATGCCGTTGTTCTCGACCGCATTGATCGCTTCCTGCACCAGTTGGTCGGTGTCGAGCAGCTTGTCGGATTCCTCATTGACGAGGATTTCGTGCGAGCCCGCCACCGTCAGACGCCGGGTCTTGGTGCGGCCACCCATCTTGCCGAAGATGTCGCCGATTGAAATCGCGCCCATCTGCGCGCCCGGCATGCCCGGAATCTCGAACATCGGGAAGCCGCCGGAGGACTGCGTCTCGATCTCGATCTCCTTGTCGTTCAATTCGCCGGCGCGCAATTTCTTGCGGAAGGATTCGCGCGTCGCCGGGCTCGAGCCCGGTCCGACCAGGGCGTCCAGCACGCGCTCCTCGGCGGCAAGTTGCGCCCGCGCCTGCACGTCCTTCCGCTTGCGCTCCCGGATCAGCGCAATCGCGACCTCGACGAGATCGCGCACGATCTGCTCGACATCGCGGCCGACATAACCGACCTCGGTGAATTTGGTGGCTTCGACCTTGAGGAACGGCGCGCCGGCAAGCTTTGCCAGTCGTCGCGCTATTTCCGTCTTGCCGACGCCGGTCGGCCCGATCATCAGGATGTTCTTCGGCAGCACTTCCTCGCGCAGGGAACCGGAAAGCTGCAGTCGCCGCCAGCGGTTACGCAAGGCAATGGAGACGGCACGCTTGGCGTCGGTCTGGCCGACGATGAAACGGTCGAGTTCGGAAACGATTTCGCGGGGGGAGAAGTCGGTCATGTCACCTAGCTAGGGGTTCAAGGCTGTGAGAGCAAGCTGAGGTTAGATCGCCGTCGGGCTGGAAATCATGTCGAGTTCGTAATCTGCGGTCATGCGTCACAGACCATCAGGAGCGCCGGGCCGTCGGGCGTGTGGATCATGCGGACTTTCTCAAATCCGGCTTTTTCATAGGCGCGCACGGCGCGAGCATTGTTCGGATCGGGATCGGTGACGATGCGCGGCGCGCCCTGCCCCAACCGCTCGATGACGAAGCGGCGGATTAATGCCGAGCCGTGTCCGCGCCCGATCATGTCGGGCTCGCCGATGAAGAGATCGATGCCGCGCGTGCCTTCGGGATGTGCTCCGAAGCCTTCATTCCAGGCCGTCAGCGCGTAGCACTGCAGGTAAGCGAAATCGTTGCCTTCGGCGGAGATGATGAACTGGTCCATTGCTGGCTCATCGAGATCGCCACTCACCAGCGCATATTGCTCGGATGGATCGCCCCACCATTCCCGGACATGCGGTAGCGCCAGCCAGCGCTCGATCAGCGCAAGGTGGGCCGTCGTCATTTCCCGGAAGGTGTAGAGTCCCATGAGATCATGATCCGGTTGGGTTGAATCGGATCATGATCTCATTTCTTTGTCCGAGCATGATCTCCGCGCAAACGCTTCGCGCTTGTCGCGAGGAAAACCGGTTCCCACTTTTCCGGATCATGCTTCAGCCGCCCAGCGTCTCGATCGTCACGTTACGGTTGGTATAGACGCAGATGTCGGCTGCGATATCGAGCGAGCGGCGCACGATCGCCTCGGCATCCTTGTCGCTGTCGATCAAGGCGCGCGCCGCGGCCAATGCGTAATTGCCGCCCGAGCCGATTGCCATGACGCCGGCTTCCGGCTCCAGCACGTCGCCGGTTCCGGTGAGGACGAGCGAGACGTCCTTGTCGGCCACGATCATCATCGCCTCCAGCCGCCGCAGATAGCGGTCGGTCCGCCAGTCCTTGGCCAGCTCCACAGCCGCCCGGGTCAGTTGCCCCGGATATTGCTCGAGCTTGCTTTCCAGCCGCTCGAACAG
Organism: Bradyrhizobium sp. Ses1; assembly: GCF_059512365.1. NCBI lineage: Bacteria > Pseudomonadati > Pseudomonadota > Alphaproteobacteria > Hyphomicrobiales > Nitrobacteraceae > Bradyrhizobium > Bradyrhizobium sp. Ses1. The sequence goes on along the minus strand of NZ_JCAMOQ010000066.1, from coordinate 15,939 downwards.
CGTGAAGGCATCGGCGGTGGCGCCGGCAAAGCCGCCGATCACGTCGCCCTTGCCGATCCTGCGCACTTTCTTGGCATTGGCCTTGATCACGGTCTGGCCGATCGAGACCTGTCCGTCGCCGCCGATCACCACCTTGCCGCCCTTGCGGACGGTGACGATCGTGGTGCCGTGCCAGACGGTCGGCTCGTTTGGGGATGCTTGCATGGGGTACCTCATTGTCCGAGCAGATTTAGGCGGTCGGCCAGTGGCTTACAATCGGGTCATTTGAGGCCGGTTTGGTCACCATGGCCGCAACTTGGCCGTTTTTGGTGTCATCCCGCAGTAGCGAAGGGGTCATCGGCCTGTTAAAAGACGCCCGTTTTCGGCACGGGAAAGCTCAATTTTCATGCGCACGGCGACGATCAAGCGCAAGACCAAGGAGACCGACATCGAGGTGGCGGTCAACCTCGACGGGTCGGGTGTGTCCCAGGTTTCGACTGGGATCGGCTTCTTTGACCATATGCTCGACCTCCTGGCGCGGCATTCGCGCATCGATATCACGGTCAGGGCCGAGGGCGATCTCCACGTCGATTACCACCACACCACCGAGGATGTCGGGATTGCGCTCGGACAGGCAGTGAAACAGGCGCTCGGCAACATGGCTGGCATCACCCGCTATGCCTCGATCCACATGCCGATGGACGAAACGCTGTCGCGCGTGGTGATCGACATTTCGGGCCGTCCGGTGCTGGTGTTCAAGGCCGCCTTCCCCCGCGACAAGATCGGCGAGTTCGACACCGAGCTGGTGCGCGAATGGTTCAATGCGTTTGCGATGAACGCCGGCGTGACTTTGCACGTCGAGACCCTATATGGCGAGAACAGCCATCATATCGCCGAATCCTGTTTCAAGGGTCTTGCGAGAGCGCTTCGCGCGGCGGTCGCGATCGATCCGCAGGCCGCGGGCGAAGTGCCCTCCACCAAGGGCAAGCTCGGCGGCTGATTTCCCGGGCACGGCCCGGAAAACTCGGTCCCGGCTTTCCCTCGCGACAAACGCGAAGCGTTTGCGCGGAGATCATGCCAAACCAAAACTTCGCGGCGGAGAGTTTTGATGCCGGTCTACACAGTGCATGCCCCCGTAGGGAACAATGCCGATCTTGCGGCGACTGACAGGTTCACCTTCGTGCGCGACGGCTTTCATTTCTGGGCGGCGGTTGCGAGCGTGATCTGGCTGGCCTGGCACCGGCTGTGGCTGGCGCTGATCGGCTGGGTCGTGTTGATGGCGGCGATCGATTACGGCCTGGCAAAGCTCGGCATCGGCCGCGGCACGATCCTGGCCGTGGACGTGGTGCTGGCGCTGCTCTTGGGATTCGAGGCGGCAAGCCTGAAGCGCTGGACATTGTCGCGCGGCCGATGGCGCCAGCTCGATATCGTCGTGGCCGACGACGAGGAATCCGCCGAGCGCCGCTTTTTCGATCGCTGGACCGCAGCGCATCGCGGCGTCGTCAACGACCAATGGTCGGTCGACCGCGGTGGCCCGCCGCCGACGCGGAACAATCCGGGCCAGCCGTTCTCCAAGCCGCCGCCGCTGCCGCAGGGCGGCATTATCGGGTTGTTTCCAGAGCCGGGAGGATCGCGATGACGGTCGCCATCATCGATTATGGCTCGGGCAACCTGCACTCCGCGGCGAAAGCGTTCGAGCGCGCCGCGCGCAGCATGGAAGATCCGCAGAAGATCATGGTGACGCGCGATCCCGATGCGGTGTTCCGCGCCGACCGCATCGTGCTGCCGGGCGTCGGCGCCTTCGCCGATTGCCGCAAAGGCCTCGATGCGCTCGACGGCATGCTCGAGGCCTTGACGGAAGCTGTGCGGGTCAAGGCGCGGCCGTTCTTCGGCATCTGCGTCGGCATGCAGTTGATGGCGACGCGCGGCAAGGAGCATGTGACGACCGAGGGCTTCAACTGGGTCGCCGGCGACGTCGAGAAGATCCAGCCGCGCGAGGAGAACTTGAAGATCCCGCACATGGGTTGGAACACGCTCGAAGTGCTGCGCGAGCATCCCGTGCTGGAGCGGTTGCCGCTGGGGCCGGACGGCCGCCACGCTTATTTCGTGCACTCCTATCACCTTAACGCGGCCAATGAGCAGGACGTGCTGGCGCGCGCCGACTACGGCGGGCCGGTCACAGCCGTCGTTGCAAAAGACACCGCGATCGGCACACAGTTTCACCCCGAGAAGAGCCAGCGCTTCGGGCTGGCGCTGATCTCGAATTTCCTGAAGTGGAAGCCGTGATCCTCTTTCCTGCCATAGACCTCAAGAACGGACAGTGCGTGCGCCTGGAGCAGGGCGACATGGCGCGCGCCACCGTGTTCAATCTCGATCCGGCGGCGCAGGCGCGTGCCTTCGCCGAGCAGGGATTCGAATATCTGCATGTCGTCGATCTCGACGGCGCCTTTGCCGGCAAGCCGATGAATGCGCGGGCCGTCGAGGCGATGCTGAAGGCGGTGACGATGCCGGTGCAGCTTGGCGGCGGCATCCGCGATCTCAAGACGGTGGAAGCCTGGCTGGACAAGGGCGTGGCGCGGGTCATCATCGGCACCGCGGCGGTACGTGACCCCGAGCTCGTCAGGGGCGCCGCGAAGAAGCATCCCGGCCGCGTCGCCGTCGGCCTCGATGCGCGCGACGGCAAGGTCGCGGTTCAGGGCTGGGCCGAGACCTCTGAGGTGACGGCGCTTGAGATCGCGCGGCGCTTCGAGGATGCCGGCGTTGCCGCGATCATCTTCACCGACATCGCCCGCGACGGTCTTTTGAAGGGCCTCAACCTCGAGGCCACGATCGCCCTTGCCGAGAGCATCTCGATCCCCGTGATCGCGTCCGGCGGCTTTGCTTCTATCGATGATGTGAACGCATTGCTGGAGCCACGCGCCAAGAAACTCGCCGGCGCCATTGTTGGCCGCGCGCTCTATGACGGCCGACTCGATCCCGACGCCGCGCTAAAACTGATCCGCAGCGCCAGCGCCGCGGCTTAGGAGACGACATGTTCAAAGTCCGCGTCATTCCCTGCCTCGACGTCAAGGACGGCCGTGTGGTCAAGGGCGTCAATTTCGTCGATCTGCGCGACGCCGGCGACCCCGTGGAGGCGGCGATCGCCTATGATGCCGCCGGCGCCGACGAGCTCTGCTTCCTCGACATCACCGCGACCCATGAAAATCGCGGCACCATGCTGGACGTGGTACGGCGGACCGCCGAGGCCTGCTTCATGCCGCTCACCGTCGGCGGCGGCGTCCGCACCATCGACGACATCCGCGCGCTGCTGCGCTCCGGTGCGGACAAGGTGTCGATCAATTCCGCGGCGGTCAGCCGTCGCGAATTCGTGAAAGAGGGTGCCGAAAAGTTCGGCGAGCAGTGCATCGTGGTCGCGATCGACGCCAAGCGGGTCAATCGTGCCGGCGGTTCCGACCGCTGGGAAATCTTCACCCATGGCGGGCGCAAGCCCACCGGCATCGAGGCGATCGAATATGCCCAGGAGGTGGTCTCGCTCGGCGCCGGCGAGATCCTGCTGACATCGATGGATCGGGACGGCACAAGGCAGGGCTTCGACCTTGAGCTGACGCAGGCGATCGCTGATAGTGTCCCCGTACCTGTCATTGCGTCCGGCGGGGTCGGCAATCTCGATCATCTCGTCGACGGGATCCGGAAGGGTCACGCCACCGCGGTCCTGGCCGCGTCGATATTCCATTTCGGCGAATTTACCATTCGCCAAGCCAAGGAGCACATGGTGCGTGCAGGGCTGCCCATGCGTCTCGATCCCTAGGACTCGCCGTCACAAAAGTGCTAAGTCCCCTCCGGGGGAAATTGCCGGCGTCCGGCCGGTCTGGGTGCTTGAGTATGTCGCGTTTCACGGTCCACGATCTGGCCGCCATCATCGATGCCCGCGCAGCGTCGGGGGGAGAGGCGTCCTATACCAAGAAGCTGCTCGACAAGGGCGCAGAGCATTGTGCCAAGAAGCTCGGCGAGGAAGCGGTCGAGACGGTGATCGCCGCGATCGAGAACGATCGCAATCATCTCATCGCCGAAAGTGCCGATCTGGTGTTTCACCTGCTGGTGCTGCTGAAGGCCCGCGGCGTGAAGCTCGAGGACGTCGAGGCGGCGCTGGCGCAGCGCACATCCATGTCCGGCTTGGAAGAGAAAGCGGCGCGCAAGCGTGACTAAAGCGTTTTCGAGCGAAGTGGACACCGGTTCGCGTGAAGAAAACGCGTCAAAAGAAGAATCTAGGGCATGATCCGGAAAAGTGGGCACCGGTTTTCCGAAAAGATCATGCCCAAGCAATAGTTCAGTTAGGGCACGGCCATGGATATTCAGGCACCCGACCAGCAATATAATCCGTACCGGATCTTCTCGCGCGAGCAATGGGCGAAATTGCGCGACGATACGCCGATGACGCTGGAGCCAGGCGAATTCGAGCGGCTGCGCTCGATGCATGATCGGCTCGACATCCACGAGGTCGAGGACATCTATCTGCCGCTGTCGCGGCTGCTGTCGATCTATGTCGACTCCACGCAGCGGCTCTATTACGCGCAGCGCCAATTCCTCGGCATCCAGGACCGCAAGATGCCCTATATCATCGGCGTCGCGGGATCGGTCGCGGTCGGCAAGTCCACCACGGCTCGCGTGCTGCAGGCGCTGCTCGCGCGCTGGTCGCCGCGACCCAAAGTCGATCTCGTCACCACAGACGGCTTCCTCTATCCCAACGCCGTGCTCGAGCGTCTGGGATTGATGCAGAAGAAGGGCTTTCCGGAAAGCTACGACCAGCAATTGCTGCTCTCGTTCGTGAGCGACATCAAGGCCGGACGGCGGCCGGTGCGCGCGCCGGTTTATTCGCACCTGACCTACGACATCGTTCCGAACCAATTCATCGAGATCGATCGTCCCGACATCCTGATCGTCGAAGGTGTCAATGTGCTGCAGACGAGCCGCTTGCCGCGCGACGGCAAGGCGGTGCCGGTGGTTTCCGACTTCTTCGATTTCTCTGTCTATATCGATGCCGATGAGCCGGTGTTGCGCGAGTGGTACGTCAAGCGTTTCCTTGCCCTGCGCGATACTGCGTTCCACGACCCGCGCTCCTATTTCCACCGCTATGCCGTGCTGTCGGACGAAGAGGCCACCGCCACCGCGATCGCGATCTGGGAACGCACCAACCGCGCTAATCTCGAGGACAACATCCTGCCGACCCGTCCGCGTGCGACGCTGATCCTGAAGAAGGGTGCCGACCACGTGGTGGAAACAGTCGCACTGCGGCGGTTATAATTCGCTGTCGCCCGGCATCGTCATTGCGAGCGAAGCGAAGCAATCCACGCCTCCGCATGTGTGGTGCGATGGATTGCTTCGCTTCGCTCGCAATGACGGCGGGAGCAGCGGTGGCTATGCCGCCAGATGCCGTGATGCGGCCAATCCCGCGAGCGCCTTCTCCAGCTTCTCGCGATCGAGCGGCTTGATCAGAAAGCCGTCCATGCCGGCTTCGAAGCAGGCGGAGCGATCCTCAGCCAGCGTATTGGCTGTCAGCGCGAGGATTGGCGTTGCTCGGCCGGACTGGCCGGCTTCGAGTTGCCGGATGCGTTTGGTGGTCTCGATGCCGTTGAGCTGCGGCATCTGCACGTCCATCAGCACGAGGTCGTATGGCGCCCCTGTCGATTTCGCCGATGACCAGGATTGAAGCGCGTCTTCGCCATTGGTGGTCATCACCACCTGGTGGCCGAGACGCGTCAGCAGCGAGCGCATCAGGAGCGCGTTGATCTCATTGTCCTCGGCAACCAGGATCGATAGCTTCTTATCGGACAGTGAGGCCTGCGTTGAATCCGCCTCGATCGGTTCCACAACGGGCTCCGCGACGACGCTCGGCGACGCGACCTCGGGCGTGGCAGTCAGACGAGCGGCGAGCGAGACGGCGCGCAGCGGCTTGACCAGATAGCCGGTGAACGGCGCGTCGGCGGACCGCCGCAGCTCCTGCCGGGTCGCCGGCGTGAACATCACGATCCGCTGCATCGCATGCAGCCGCGCCACTTCACTGATGCGGCTGATCTCGGCCGCTCCCAGCGCATGGTCGATCAGCACGGCGTGCCATGAACGCTCGGGCAGCAAGGCCTCCGCCATCGTGGTATCTGACACCATGCAGGTCTGTGCGCCCCAGCGCTGCAAGCGGCGCGATATCAGCGAGGCTTCGATGCCTTGCGGCGCGACCAGCATGATCGATCGTCCCGCAAGGTTGGGCGGGCTGAACACGGTTGCGGTGTTGCCGTCGGAAGCGGCGAGTGGGATCGAGACTTCGAAGGTCGAGCCCGCGCCCGGCGTGCTTGCAAGCGCGATGCGGCCGCCCATGCGCTTGATGATGCGGTCGCTGATGCTGAGGCCGAGCCCCGTGCCGCCATAGCTGCGCGCAATGCCTTCATCGGCCTGCTCGAACTCGCGGAAGATGCGTTGCTGCGCTTCCGGTGCAATGCCGATGCCGGTGTCGCGCACCAGGAAGCTGATCTCATTCGGCCGGATGCCGGGCTCGACGACGAGGGCGACGCCGCCGGTCGCGGTGAACTTGATGGCGTTGCCGGCGAGGTTGAGCAGTACCTGGCGCAGCCGGGCCGCGTCTCCGATCACCTCCATCGGCAACCGCTCATCGATATAGGCGGCGATCTCGATTCCTTTGGCTTCCGCCCTTGGTGCCAGCAGTTCGGTGATGTCCTCGATCAGTTTCGAAAGCGCGAACGGGCCCTCTTCGAGATCGATCTTGCCGGCTTCGATCTTGGAATAGTCCAGCAGTTCTTCGATCAGCGACAGCAGCGCGTCGCCGGAGGTCTTCACCGCCTTGGCGTAGGTCATCTGCTCCGGCGTCAGCGGCGTATCCATCAACAGGCCGCTCATGCCGATGATGCCGTTCAGCGGGGTGCGGATCTCGTGGCTCGCCATTGCGAGGAAGCGCGACTTGGCGCGGTTGGCCGCATCGGCCTGATCGCGCGCGTCAGCGAGCGCGCGCTCGCTTTCGGTGCGGTCGGTCACGTCACGCCCGACGCTTTGCATCTCCGCAGGCCGTCCTGCATCGGTGCGGACGAGGCCCTCGCGCCAGGCGATCCAGCGCGGCCCGGAGGGGTGCGCGATCTTCTGGTCGTAGACGCGGGTGCCGCTTGGCTCCAGCGCAGTGTTGCCCTGTTCCAGTACCTCGAAGGCGAAATGGCTGCCGATCAGTTCGCCGCGCGGTTTCCCTGCGAGGTCGCAATAGGCGTCGTTGACGAAGGTGATCATGCCATCGGCGTCGCGCAGCACGATCAGGTCGCTTTGCGATTCGAACAGGCTGCGCGCGCGTTGCTCGGCCTCCTGCAGCTCCCAGTTGCGGTCGGCGAGCGCCTCGTTGTGCTCGGCGATCATGCGCAACTTGCCGCGCATCAGCCGCAGCCGGACATTCAGTACGACCAGCGCCACGCATGTGAGCGCGAAGAGCAAGCTGACACCCACAGCGATGGAACGTGGGTCACGATCGGAAACCGCGCCAATGAGCAATGCATAGCCACCGGTGAAGACCGCGGCGAACACGACGAAGGCGCGGAGGGTGAAGACGATCCAGGGGTGACGGCGCCCGAACCGAAGCAGGTGGAGCTTCAGCCGATAGGTCCACGTCATCGCCGATCCCCTGATCACCTGCTTTGGAGGCTGGCAGCTTGGGCCACCTCGCATGTTGGGTCGACGATGCGTCGGCGACCTTGCAAAGTGCTTGAGACGGCGTCGCGTTCCGGCCCGCGATGCGAACAGGGTTGATAATGCGTTAACGATCGTTGCTACAGCGAAGCGGCCTGCAGTCGGCGGTGCCCACCATGCGCGCCGACGATCAGCGCCGCGGCATCTCGCACCGAGAAGCTCTTTGAATGAACGAAGATCCGGTAATCGGCCGGGCCGTCCTGCGAAAGATAGATCACGGGATCGGTTGCCGTAGGATTGGCCGAGATCGCGACCAGTTGTGGGACGCCGCTGCTCTCGCAGGCGCCGGGCTCGCTATCATCGACATCATCGATGACGGTGAAATCGGCGGCTTCCGCGCTATCGGAGATCTGGACCCGCACGGTGGCGGCAGCCGGATCGTCCGTGAAGCTGACATGGAGCTGGGCGAGCCAGGGGAGCGATGCGATCTGGATGGTGGCACCGCCGGCCTCGATGCAGGGGTGCGAGCCCGGCAGCAATTCACCGCGGGCAACAAGCGCGAACGCGGCCAGCGGCACGACCGAGGCCAGGATCTTCAAACGCAACATGACACCACTCACTCAAGAGCGGAGCGACGCTTCTTCGAAGCATCCCTCGCTCTGCTTCTTTGCTTGAGCATGATCCTTTCGGAAAACCGGTTCCCACTTTTCCGGGATCATGCTCGAGCCCGCCGGGATCGCGCGGACTTATGGTTGGCGGAGTGTAAAGAGAACTGGTTACCGTCGCGTTGACGCGAAACGGCTGGACGCGCTCTACGCCGCGCGCCTGATATCGTCGGCCAGCGCGCGGTAGGACAGCGCTTCCGCGAGGTGCAATCGGCCGATCTTCTCCGTGCCATCGAGATCGGCGAGCGTGCGTGCGACGCGCAGCACGCGGTGATAGCCGCGCGCAGTGAGGCGCATGGTCTCGGCTGCATCACGCAACAGTTTTTGCCCCTGCGCGTCCGGCTGGGCGATGGTCTCAAGCAGCGATGACGGTGCCTCGGCGTTGGTGCGGACGTTGGGCATGCCGGCGGCGGCATAGCGCGCAAGCTGGATGTCGCGCGCGGCAGCAACCCGCGCCGCCACTTCCGCCGATCCTTCAGAAGGCGGCGGCAGGATCAGGTCGGCGGCGGTCACTGCCGGCACCTCGATCCGCAGATCGATGCGGTCCATCAGCGGACCGGAGATGCGCATCTGGTAATCGGCGGTGCAGCGGTCGATGGGCCCGCGCTTGCAGGCATAGCCGGGCTCATAGGCATGACCGCAGCGGCACGGATTCATTGCCGCCACCAGCATGAAGCGCGCCGGATAGGTGACGCGATGGTTGGCGCGCGAAACCGAAACCTCGCCGGTCTCCAGCGGCTGCCGCAGCGAATCCAGTACGCGCGGATCGAATTCCGGCAGTTCGTCGAGGAAGAGCACGCCCTGATGCGCGAGCGAAATCTCGCCGGGCTTGGCGCGCATGCCGCCGCCGGTGAGCGCCGCCATGCTGGCGGAATGATGCGGGCTGCGGAACGGCCGCCGCGCGGTCAGGGCGCCGTCGCGGATCTCGCCGGCCACCGAGGCGATCATCGAGACCTCCAGCAGCTCGGACGGCGACAGCGGCGGCAGGATCGAGGGCAGCCGCGCTGCCAGCATCGATTTGCCGGCGCCGGGCGAGCCCATCATCAGCATGTCATATCCCCGATGCCCACTCTGGGGCGTTGATAAGGAATAGGACACAGAACATATGGCCATACGCATCACCATCCGCGACTTGCTCACCGCAGCTCGCCACCGCATCAGCCGCGCTCAAGTGGCGCTCGCCACAGCAGCCTTCAGGGGCGCATGGGCAACCATCCTTATCGGGGAGCTCTTGCAGCGCCTCGGGGAACGCATGGAAGCCAAGGCAGAGCGCTTAGCTGACAGGTTGGGGGGTGTCGATGAGGCGCTAGCGGCGCTCTCAGCCTCAGTACCTATGGACACACTCACCGGCCCATCTAACGAAGCCCTGAGCCACTGAGGGCGGACCAATGGATACGCAGCGGCCCGCGAAGGCATACAGCTACGTCAGGTTCAGCACGCCAGAGCAGGCTAAGGGCCACTCGCTCCAACGCCAGACTGACGCCGCAAAGGCGTGGGCCGCTGCGAATGGGGTGGCGTTGGATGAGGAGCTGACGCTGCAGGACAAGGGCGTCTCGGGCTTCACCGGGGCGAACCTTGAGACCGGAGCACTTGGCGTGTTCCTGGAGCGCGTCAAGGACGGCACGATACCGCGCGGCTCGTGGCTGTTAGTTGAGAACCTTGATCGCATAAGCAGGCAGGCCGCCCGGAAGGCCGTGCGTACCATTGAGGACATCGTGGAGGCGGGGGTCACGGTTGTGGACCTGTCTGACGGGGGCAGGGAGTACAGCGCCGAAACACTCGACAAGGACCCTATGCTCTTCCTGATGATGGTGGTCCGCTTCATCCGGGCTAACGAGGAGAGCGCCACTAAGGGCGTGCGTGTGGCCAAGGCCCATGCAGCGAGACGCCAGAAGTTTGCCGGTCAGGAGAAGCTCGCCAAGCCTTACACACTGAGGCTGCCTGCGTGGATACGATGGAGCACCGAGACCGCAAGCTACGAGCTGATAGAGGAGCGGGCGGAGCGGCTGCGGTGGATGTTCGAGTTGGCTGACGATGGTGAGGGGGTACACAGCATTGCGGCGCAGCTCAACGAGGCAAAGGTTGAGACGTGGGGCGCGGGTGGTTGGAAAGCCAAATACTGGCACCGCTCCTATATCCGCAAGCTGCTAACCAATAGGGCTGCCATTGGGGTCTTTGTGCCCCACACGGTGCGGAAGGTCGCGGGCAAGCGCAGCAAGGAACGGATACCGCAAGAGCCCATAGCTCACCGCTTCCCTGCCGCTGTGGACCGCGAGCTGTTCGAGCGCGTTAATGCTCGCCTAAGCACAACAGGAGCGCGGGGCCGGAACACCAACGGCCCGGTGCAGTCCATCTTCGCGGGCGTGCTCAAATGTCAGCACTGCGGCGGCACTGTAACTCGCGTCAACAAAGGGCAGCATGTGTACCTCGTGTGCTCAGCAGCGCATGCGAAGTCAGGTACATGCAAGTATGAGAGCGTCCCCTACCACGATGCCGAAGGGGAGATACGGCGGGTAATCCACCAAGTTTTGGATGGGGCTCCCCGAGGCAATGACACCGCAGAGATGGATGAGAAGATTGGGCGTCTACATGCGGCGATTGATGGGGGCGAGGACAGGGTACGCGAGCTGCTAGAGATCACCATCACTGACAAGAGCAGGGCGGCAAGGCAGGCTCTGCACACGGCTGAGCAGGAGCTGGAGGCTGCAAAGGAGACCCTGAGGCGGCTGCTGGAACGTAGGGACACCCTGACGAGCACCAACGTCAAGCTACGGCTGGCAGCGGTGGAGAAGGCGCTCACAGCGGAGACCATAGACACCGAGGAGGCCAATAAGGCGCTGCGGGGCGCGGTGCGAAAGATGGTCATGCGGCTGGCTGAGGGAGCGTTGGAAATACACTGGCACCACGCCGATGAGCCGCAGCAGGCGGTGTTCATTACAAGTCGCTTCAATTGGGATGCCAATTAGCTAGTGTGGCTGGGGCTAAACGAAAAAAAGCCGCACACGGGCCCCCGATGGGAAAACCTATGTGCGGCTTGTGTATTCTAGCTACGCTGCTTCCTTAACCAGCTCACTCTTGCCACCCCGGCCCGTGCTGACGTAGGTCACCCTAATCGCCTTGAGGGCCATGGTGGTCCGGTGGTTCTCGTTACGAAGGTTCTTCTGCAAGTCTTTCTTGGCATCCGGCTTGAGCCCAAGCTCACGAGCCACCGCCGTCATTGATGTACGTCCCGGGGCCCGGTTACCCATGAAGGTCAACAAGCGCTCATGGGGCGTCCCTGCGCCCCGCCTGTGAACCTTTGGACCATCAGGCTCGAATGGCCAATCGGTGACCTGTATCCCTGGCATCTCTCGGCGGATTGCAGCGAGAATATCCTCACCCCGCTCACCGGAAGGAAGGACGATGAACACATCAGCCGGAGGGCATCCGCCGTGGTCATCTGTGACATGGCGGCAGCAGATGCGATTGATCGCTTGAATGATGGATGCGGATAGCTGACGGCGGACCATGTGCTCCCGAAGGTTACCGTGTCCTTTCCAGGTTGGATTGTCGAGCCAATCATCCCCTTGTACGCCTTTGAGCGCAAAGAAGACGTTGGTTGGCCACGTCACCGCATCACGAAATGGCAAGCCGAAGATGACCGCCACATCGCAGTCAGCATAGGCGTTGCTGCCGTCCACAGCACCCCAATGCGCCTTGGTCACCTTTGCAAAGGGCATATCTCCGGCCTCTGGCAGCTCGTGCTCAACCGCTTTGTGGACACAGAAGAACACTGAACGATCAGGCGTAAGGCGCGCGGTTAGGTCTTCAATGAGGCGAGGAAAGCGCGTCTTGGCGCGTTCTACCATAGCTCCCTTGCCGATCCCTGAGCCCGTCCGCGCCACGTGCAGCTTGACGCTGCTGTAATCACGTACACCGGAAGGCGTCGGGATAATCACTGCGTGGTCTTCCATGAGATTGTAGATGAAATCCTCACGGGCAGTAGCGTCTAGGACCACAGGCCCCGGAGCATCCAAAGGCACCAGTAGCGCCGATGAGTTGAGTGTGGGCTCTGTGCCTCTCAGCGCAAAATAAGCATACTGATCCAGCACCGCCGCAGCAGCCTCCAGCGTCTTGTCTATCTGCGTTGCAATGCGGTTGCGCTCCTTCACGTCAACTTTGCCAAGATACTGGTCATATGGGAGCTTGAGCATCTCGGCGCGCAAGGCGGCTAGGTTGACGGGGCCGCTTGATGCCCCTTCCGTGCCCCAAGCCATACATGCGCCACCGCCGAATCCCGCACTGACACCGGCATGATGGCCCAAGGCAACATAGAGGTGCTCCAGGGCCTCTAGCTCAGCGGCGTAGTTGGTACGCAGGCCATGGGGGATAAACCCGATGGCTTGGCCTAGCCGGTCTACCTTGACTTGGCTCTCCTCGATGGCGTTGCAGAGAGCCTCATCGATGATGGTCAGGAGACGTTTGCCGCCCTTCCAATTCGTCAGGCGGTGCCACCGGCCAGCGCGTGTACTGGTGATGGTCTGTGTGGCGTTCACATATGCCTGATGAGTGATGACCACCACATCGCTTGCGTGGAGTTGCTCATGGGTTGCTCGGTGTTCGCTGTGATCTGCCACAGCAACCTGACGGCCAGCCATGGCATTGATAGCGGCCACCATCTCGTCGGCTTGGAAAATCAGGCGGGTGACGATGAGTATGCCCACAGGCGTCTTATGGGCAGCAGCGGCGTTCTGCTCAGCTTGGAGTGCCGCATACACCTTGGCTCCCAAGGTCTTCCCTGAGCCCGTTGGGGGCCACAGGATGCGCCAGCGTGGCGGTACACCAGCGGCTGTGTCGAGGATTGCGGCTTGGTAGGTGTTGGCCATGGTGGTCCAGAGGGCCCTTAGGGCGGCACTGGGCACGTTGTGGTAGGCGGTGGTCCATTTGTTGGTTAGACGGTCGACGAAGGTCTGCGGCGGCACGAGGGCGTACTGTTGCTCGTGTGAGCCGGTAGTGGTCTGCATGGGGCAGAATATCCTTTGGATTGAGCGCCGCTTAGGTGTCCGCTTGCGGACTGGTGCGGCTGGTAAGGGAGGGTACTTCCAGCGAAGCCGCCAAACTTTGAAGCCCGAGGAGGCGTGGTTGCTGGCGCGCTGTAGGCCGGGCAAAAAGGGGCCCCAACCGAAGCTGAGACCCCTCGCCTTAATCAGGTCTTGATGCAGAACACGAACGATAGTGCCTCTGGGCGTGTCTCAGACACAGCTGTAGCACCATTAACGCCTGAGCTTTCGAAGGCGATGTTGTGCGCATGCGCCTGCTGCTCAGTGCTTGTGGTGCCGCTGAAAGCGTGCTCGTGGTTGATGTCCGCAGCGTTGATGGTTGCCGCACCCGTAGTGGGCGTAGCGAACGATCCGCCGCCTGTGACACCCGCAACACCCGTCACGTTGGCGTTGGAACTGTGCGTATGCGGGTTGTTGCGGTTCATCGAGCCGGTGGTGCCCGAGAAGGTGTGATTGTGCGCAGCAGTCTCAGTGCCTGTGCTGCCCACGACGGAATGGGTATGCTGCTGCACCGCGTTCGCCTCAACCGCGCCAGCAGCAACACCGGAACGCCGTGAGCGGGGAAAGCGCCCGGTGGTGGTCATGTTGGGCAACGTGAACGTAGAACCGGGCACACCAAGCTGAGCTGCTAGAGCAGGGAAGTCCGCAGTATTCCACGTGCTGCCATCAAGCTCTAGGAAGGCATGGCCAGTGCCAGTGCCGCCCTTCCCCAGACCTGAAGGCTCAGCAAGGAATGTGTGGACGCTACCTACCGGTGACGCGCCCTTGAGCTGGCCGCCTGCGATGCTGATGACGCCCGCAGCGGAGCGGTAGAATCCTAAGGTTGGCTCTGAGGCGAAGGTATATGCGGGTGCTGAGCCTGTGCCGTCCTTGGGCTGCACAATCTGGCCCGCAGCGTTCATGAGGGGAGCCGCAAGGCCCGGGAAGGTGTTCTTGAGGACGCTTTTGATGAGCCGAAGGTGGGCGTCGGCTTGATTGAGCCCGTCTGAGTGGGCCGGGTTGGAGAGTACAAAATCGTTGATAGTTGATGCAGTCTCGAGAGGCATTTATTGAAGTAACTTCTGTCTTTACGGAAATGATGTGCGGTCAGCACAGGGTTAAGCATCGGCCGGAATATCGGCACGCATGCGCATAGGTCCGCAATCCGAAGGCGCCGGAGCTGTAAGGTTCACGGCAGCACTAAAGACGGCCTGCGGTTGGTCGGGGTTCTCCCTTCGGTCCTATAGGGTCTCTTTTTGGGAGCCTGAGGGAGTTTAGGTTCCAGGGTAGGGAACTGGGGGCAAAGCTCTTAGGGAGTACCCTAGAGGTCTGTGACCCGATTCTTTTGCTAATATTTACAGTAACTTAGCTTATTTTGCGGCTAACGCCTTAGACAGCTAGGTATTCAGGTAAGGAAAGTAGGGGGTCAACCTCTAAAGAACCTACCCTATAGAGGTCTCACCCCTTCTTTGGGGAACTAAAGTTCCATCACGGAATGTTACAGGCCGTAATGGGGAGAGTTCCACTTTTGAAGGAGCGTAGACTTACCTATAGATTTCACCTGTAGATTTAGCTGCTAGCCCAGCACAGAGAACAGATTACAGAAGCTTATTAGCCAGTAATTGATTGTCGCTGTTAACTTCCTCTGCTGTTTTCGATTAGCTGGTAGCAAGCTCATCCAGCACATCCTCAGCCTTAGTGCCTGTGGCCAACTGTAGGACCGCCATGGGCTTTAGCCTTGTGTACCTCATTATGGTGGCCAGCGCCGCCAGCTTGGCACGTGTCCCTGTGGGCCCTAAGGCCAGCTTAAAGGCCTCTCGGAGCATAACCTCAGCCATCTCATCCTCTGTGTTTGGAACAGGGACGCTAGACTGATCTGCTGCTGTAGTCTGATCTGCTGCTGAGCTGCTCGCTGCTGTCTCCGGAAGCAGCCCACCTGCCTTCATTGTCTGAATGATCTTATCAGCCTGCAGCTCAGCCACTGACCACAGCCGCTGGGCCTCAGCCTTCCTCATCCCGTTTGGGACTCCGGTTCTGGTGAAGCGCTCAGGGTCAGCTTTGCGTAGCGCCTCCCTCTTGCTGTCCCGAGCAGCCATTTTTGCCCTGTATTCCGGGTCCTCCCATTTGGCCTTCATAGCCTCTGAATGCGATGCGGGATGTTTAGTCTTTCCCCTAGGAAGTCTGGCCATTGTGCCCGGACGGTCACTTCAAATTCCCCCACCTGTGGTCGCGCAAACTCCCCCACTTGTGGAGCAGGACGAGAGGTTATTAGGTTGACTGGGTTTTGCGTGCAAGGGCTTCGGCGGCTTCCTTGAGGCGGTAGCTGCGGCCGTCGAACTCGAGCAGATGGCAATGGTGCATGAGGCGGTCAAGGATCGTCGTGCTCATGGTGTTGTCCCGGAGATAAGCGCCCCAATCCTGCACGACGCGATTGGACGTGACGATGACGCTGCGGTGCAATTTGTAGCGTTGATGGATCAGAGTCTGCAGCAAAGCGCCGGCTTCGTCGGGGATGGTGCGAGCGAGGAACAGGTCGTCAAGCACAAGCAGATCGCAGTCAAAGATGCTCCGCAGCCGAGCTTCGCGCTGAGCGGCCGGGCTGA
>NZ_JCAMOQ010000065.1:0-41788 GCF_059512365.1 Bradyrhizobium sp. Ses1 | reverse complement strand
GCACGAAATTACTTCGCTGTCGTCGCTATCGCCGCAACTCTGCTCTGGCTAAGATAACTGTCCACGCGACCTAGCGCGATTTTGGATTTAGGCGCATAATTTTAGCGTTGCTGGTGGCGTTTATTCGCGGGCGTCGGTAACCGAGAGATCGGTTGTGCTCCCGCCGGCTGCGGACGCTAAGGCGCTTCGCGAAGAGGCTGCCAAGCTACCATCACTGCGTTTCAAGCAGGACACCTTAGCGAAATGAAAGACCATCAGGCGCGGCACCGCAGCCTGGCCCCCGAAATTCTCTGCAGAGAGCCGCACGTCCGTCGAGGGAAGGAGCTTTCCCGTGATGGAGCACCCTACCAGGGTTGGTAATCGACTGTTAGCTGCACTGCCGCCGGCAGATTTTAATTTGCTCGCTCCCTACCTCCGAAACGTATCGCTTGAACGCGACGAGGTTCTGATACGATCGACGGAGCGAATTGAGCAGATCTATTTCCCATGCAGCGCGACGATTTCGTTCATGCTGGACATGCCCAACGGACAAACGGTGGCAACCGCTGTCATCGGGAATGAGGCAGCCGCGGGGCTGATGTCGGCGCTGGGCCCCACCCGCTCTGAGGCGACCGCGATCGTGCTCGTCGCTGGGACATCGTTGCAGATTTCTCCTGCAAGATTTCATGCGGCCTTCAGCCACAGTGGCGCGATCAGGGATTTGGTTTGGGCCCACACCGGGGTCCTGATGACGCAATTCCAGTACGTGGGCGCCTGCAATGCGCTGCACTCGGTCGACGCCCGCTTGGCGCGGTGGCTGCTCCACATCCACGATAGAATTCATGGTGACATCCTGCCGGTGACGCAGGAGGAACTTTCGACGTTGCTCGGCGTGCGGCGAACGACCGTGACGCAGGTCGTGCACAAGCTTCGGGTGTCGCGCGCCATCCGGTCCAATCGGCGGGGTCTGATTGAGATTGACAGACCGCGGCTCGAAGCAGCGGCATGCGATTGCTACAAGGCTATGTGCCGTAGAATCGATTGCATTGTGTCGCCGCCGGAAAGGAGGCCTCACAGTCACGCTGCGCCGGGTGCACAAATTCCACGAGAGTGAGATCGCATTTTGCCCAAGTCCGGCATTGAGTCCATTTCGCCGTTCACGCTTGTGGCCTAATGGATTCTCGGATGTGCAAGAGCACATCATAGCTCGTCCTTCGCTTTAATGGTGGCTGGACCGTCGCTTCGATTGGCCGCGCTTCTTCTTCGCGAGCAAGCGCTTCAACTTGGCCCGCAGGCGAAGAATCTCTTCGTACTGGGCGCGCAGATCGTTTCTGATCCAGGGCGCTGATGGCGGCTCATTGCGGCGGTTGCGGTTTGGCATACCGCAACCTAGTGCCAACATTTCCCGGCCGCAGCACAATACCGGAATTAAGCTTGATGCTGCGGATTCAGGTTAATTCCGGAACCAGATTTCCTCGCTTTCCATCCGCGCCAACGCAAGCCGGATTTCCAAACAAACCAGAAAAGGCTGCGGCCGCAACGATCCATCGCAGCCCGCGGCTGCAGGAATAAAAATCCCCAGCTCCGCATGAGCTGGGGACCGGAGGCCTGCCGGACTCACAAGGGGTGTCAATAGTCCGGCACGTCATGCTCACAGCCGCCGCCGACTCGCGCCACAACCTATATCTATCCCTAGGGGTGAACCGGACCCGTCGATCATCACTGCCTACCGGTCACGGTAAGCCGTTTGGCCGATAGCGGAACTAGCTGGAGCTACTGCTATTATTGTCAGCAACACCGCCAATCGTGTAGCGCACAACCTGCACGGCCCCAATCACTCCGACCGAGTATGCCTCGACACGCGAGCAGCCTTCCCAAGCATGGAACACCCCGTAAACCAGATAGCGGACGCTGAACGCCTTCAACTCCTCATCGACGCCATTGTCGACTACGCCATCTACATGGTCGAGCCGGATGGCACGATCGCGAGCTGGAATTCCGGCGCCGCGCGCCTGAAGGGCTACCGCGCCGATGAAATCATCGGAAAATCGTTCTCGATGTTCTACCCACCCGAGGATCGCGACGCTGGGCTGCCAGACCGGGCGCTCGCCACTGCCCGCGAGAAAGGACGGTTCACCGCCGAAGGCTGGCGGGTGCGCAAGGACGGCAGCCGGTTCTGGGCAATGGTCGTGCTCGACGCCATCAAGGATGAACAAGGAAGGCTGCTTGGCTTCGCCAAGTTGACCCGCGACATCACCGAGCGGCAGGAGGCCCACCAGAGGCTGCTGGAGAGCGAGCAGCGCTATCGGCGGTTGATCGAAGCGGTCGTCGATTATGCGATCTTCCAGCTCGATGCTGCTGGCAACATCGTTACCTGGAACCCCGGTGCGCAGCGGATCAAGGGCTACGAGCCGGACGAGATCATCGGCCAGCATTTCTCACGCTTCTACAGCGAAGAGGATCGCGCCCTCGAGATTCCGAGGAAGGCGCTGGAGCAGGCCGCGCGCCAGGGCCGGTTCGAGGCCGAGGGCTGGCGAATCCGCAAGGATGGCTCGAAGTTCTGGGCCTCCGTCGTGATCGACAGGATCACCGACGAGAACGGCGAATTGATCGGATTTGCCAAGGTCACGCGGGACATCAGCGAGCGCAAGGAGGCCCAGGATAAGCTGGCGGAAATTCAAAACCAGCTGGTCGCCTCGCAGAAGCTCGAAGCGGTCGGACAGCTCAGCGGCGGCATCGCGCACGATTTCAACAACCTCTTGATGATCGTGATGGGCAATCTCGAAACCGCCGAACGCCATCTCAAGCAGGTTCCGGCCAACAGCAGCATCCAACGCGCGCTCGCTCACGCCAAGCGCGGCGCCCAACGTGCGGCCGCGCTGACCAGCAGGCTGCTCGCTTTCTCGCGCCGCCAGGCGCTTGACCCCAGGTCGATCAACCTCAACAACTTCCTGGCCGGCCTGCAGGACTTCCTGCAGCGGACCCTTGGTGAGCGGATCGAAGTGCAGACCGTCGGCAGCGCCGGCCTCTGGCAGGTGGAGGTCGATCCCAACCACCTGGAATCGGCGCTCGTCAACCTCGCGATCAACGCGCGCGATGCCATGCCGGAGGGCGGCAAGCTCACGATCGAAGCGGTGAACGTCGCCGCCGACGAGGAATATTGCTCACGCAATCCCGAGCTGACGCCGGGCCAGTATGTGGTCGTATGCGTCACCGACAACGGCGTGGGCATGAACCAGGACGTGCTGCATCACGCCTTCGAGCCCTTCTTCACGACAAAGGAAGCCGGCCACGGCACGGGCCTCGGTCTCAGCCAAGTCTACGGGTTCGTCAAGCAGTCGGGCGGACACGTCAAGATCTACAGCGAGGTGGGACAGGGAACAACCATCAAGATGTATTTCCCGCGCCACCATGGCGCGGTCATGGAAGCGGAAGAGATCAGCGAGCCTTTCGCCGAAGGCGACAAGGTTGAGACAATCCTTGTCGTTGAGGACGACGAAGATCTCCGCGCCTATGTAGGTGAGCTGCTGCGCGACCTGAACTATCGCGTGCTCACCGCTCCAAGCGCGCAAGCGGCGCTCACGCTGCTGCTGCAGGATCAGCCGCACATCAATCTCATGCTGACGGACGTGGTGATGCCCGGCATGAACGGCAGGGAACTGGGCAAACGAGCGATCCAAATCCGGCCGGAACTCAAAATCCTTTATATGACCGGCTATTCGCGCAACGCCATTGTGCACCAAGGCCGGCTGGATCAAGGGGTCGATCTCCTGGAAAAGCCCGTATCGCAAGCAAAGCTTGCTTTGCGCGTCCGCGAGATACTCGACCGCCCCGGTTAGCCGGATACGGACAGGCCCTCGGATGGCGGCCGGCGGGAGCCCCGCAGCGCCGCCGATGCTCCTGGCAGGTGAGATTTCTCCCCGCTATGGGCGCAAGGTGGCCTTTCGCGTAACGTGGTGAGGCTGACGGACAGTCGAGCGCTTCGCGCGTGAAGCGGCCACCGCGCACGACGAATCCTCCCAGATCAATTCGGTGCAGCGACCACACTCGAATATCCGAATACGCTCTCTTTTCTCCATGTCCCAAACTGTCTCCACGTGCGTCAGCGGCAGATGACAGTTTGGACAGCTCCATATGATGGCCAGGGCGAGCATGTGCTCCTCGCCGCTCTGCTCGAAACCAAAACTCCTGTTCTCATAAGCCAAGAGCGGCCGCTTCGTTCCGGCGGCAAGGCGCGGAATAGCCGCGTCGACAGATGGCTGTCGGGTCAGTTCCGTCAATGCGCCATGCTGCGTCCGGCCTCGTCACAGGCCTGCATGCAGCGGCGGCAGGCGTCGGCGCAGATGCGGCAATGCTCGTGCTCGCCTGCGTGCTTCTGGCATTCGTCGGCGCAGAGCCGGCAGGCAGCGGCGCAAGTGTGCAGCATGCGGCGGATCATTTCGTCGTCCCAGCCGGTCTGACGGGTGGCCATCCTGCCGGTGATATTGCAGACGTCTGCGCAGTCGAGATTGAGGCGGATGCATTGCGTCAGCGACTTGACCATGTCCTCGGCGAGGCAGGCGTCGGCGCAAGACGTGCAGATCTGGGCGCAGGAATAGCATTCCTCGATGCAGCGGACGAGCAGGCCATCGCCCTCGCCATGGGCCCGTGGGTGCCGACTGATCATTTCCTGGACTTGCATGGAACTCTCCGCAGGTTTTGAGGGGCTTCCTCGTTCGCCTAATCGCCGAACTCCGGAAAGGTTCTTTTGAGCGCTCGCTGGCGCGGAGGCGCCGCCGAGGAAGCAAAATGCGTTGCATGGGCATTCAAGTTTCCGGCGTCATGGCCGGATCGCCCCCGCTGCGCACCGTGTTCGCAGGGCTGTGGGCGGTGCGCAGCCTTGTGCAGTGAGACGGGAGCGTTGCCCCTCCGCCCTCGTCATTCCGGGATGCGTGCGCAGCACGCAGGCCCGGAATCCATCGGACCGCGGACGCGAATGGCAAGACGGATTCCGGGCTCGCGCTTCGCGCGCCCCGGAATGACGAGCGGGGGTACTACTCCGCGGCCTGCCTGACGTACCGCGCGCTTGGCGTGCGCATGGTCACGAGTTCTTCGGCGGCGGTGGGGTGTAGCGCGATGGTCGCGTCGAAGTCGGCCTTGGTCGCTTTCATCTTCACCGCGATCGCGACCACCTGGATGGTCTCGGCGGCGCAATCGCCGACGATGTGACAGCCGAGCACACGGTCGCTTACGCCGTCGACCACGAGTTTCATCAGCACGCGGGTGTCGCGGCCTGACATCGTCGCCTTGATGGGGCGGAAACTGGTCTTGTAGACGTCGACATGGCTGAACTGCGCGCGCGCCTCGGCCTCCGTCAGACCCACGGTGCCGACCTCCGGCTGCGAGAACACCGCGGTCGGAATGCTGGCGTGGTCGACCTGGACCGGGCGCTTGCCGAACACGGTGTCGGCGAAGGCGTGGCCCTCGCGGATCGCGACCGGCGTCAGGTTGTGGCGATGGGTGACGTCGCCGATGGCGTAGATGTTCGGCACCGAGCTTTTCGACCAGGCATCGACCGCGATGCCGCCATTGTCCGGATTGATGGCGACGCCCGCCTTCTCCAGGCCGAGATTGGCGACGTTCGGATGCCTGCCGATCGCGAACATCACCTTCTCGGAGGCGAGGCTCGAGCCGTTGGACAGATGCGTGGTGAATTCCTTGCCGTGACGATCGACCTTGGTAACGGTGCAGCCGGTCAGGATGGTGATGCCGCGCTTCTCCATCTCGGCGCGCACATGCTCTCGGACGTCCTCGTCGAAGCCGCGCAGGATGTTGTCGCCGCGGTAGATCACGGTGACGTCCGAGCCGAAGCCGGCGAAGATGCCGGCGAATTCCAGCGCGATGTAGCCGCCGCCCTGAATCACGATGCGCCGCGGCAACTCGGGCAAGTGAAACGCCTCGTTGGACGAGATCACGTGCTCGATACCGGGAATCACGGGCCCATGGTTGGGCGCGCCGCCGGTCGCGATCAGCACGTACTTGGCCTTGACCGTCTCGCCGGTCGCAAGACGCAGCGTGTGCGCGTCCTTGAAGATGGCCCGCGTCTTGACGATATGCGCGCCGGATTTTTCGACATTGGTGGTATAGGCCGCCTCCAGCCGCGCAATTTCCTTGTCCTTGTTGGCGACGAGCGTCGGCCAGTCGAACGAGGCTTGCGGGATGGTCCAGCCGAAGCCGGCGGCATCCTCGATCTCCTGCTGGACGTGCGAGCCGATCACGAACAGCTTTTTCGGCACGCAGCCGCGGATCACGCAGGTACCGCCCATCCGGTACTCTTCGGCGACCATGACCTTGGCACCATGGCCGGCGGCGATACGGGCGGCGCGAACCCCGCCCGAACCGCCCCCGATGACGAACAGATCGACGTCGTATTGAGCCATGGCGCTCTATGTCCTACTTCAGAGAATTAGATCTCCTTGCCGCGCTTGCGCATCTCGGCCCGGAACTGGGCGTTCACAGTCTCGGCGAACTGCTGCGCCCACTGGTTCATATAGGACATCGAGAACTGGATTGCCCGGGGCTCGCTGGCGAGCAGCTTCTGGCCCAGCGGCGACTTGTAGAAGGTGACGAGGTCCTTCAGTTCCTGCTCGGTGAATTCGTTGGCATAGACCTTGGCCATGCCATCGCCGATCTCCTGCTCGCGGCCGGCCAGGTTCTTGGCGACGATGGTGGCGACCTCGTTGAGGTCCTTCTGGTAGTTGAGGTTGGACTGCAGCAGGCTTTCCTTGGTCTGCAGCACGATGTTGGGAACCGCGTTGGCGTACATCGCGCTCGCGTTCTTCATCTTGAGGATTTCCTTGGCCGCTGCGATCGCCGCCGGCGAGCCTTCCTTCAGCGCGGGCGCCGCCGCGGGAGCCGGCGCCTTCTGCTGCGCGCTCACCGATACGGCGGTCAGGGCCACAGCCAATCCGAGGCCTGTGGCCGACAAAATCCGTACAAAGCTCGTCATTCTAATTCTCCCAGAATTTACGGCGTCAGCGCCGTTCAACAACGCGAATTCCCTGCGCGCCCGCCAGCACGACCGTGCCGGCGAGACCGATGAACAACCCGTGCTCGACAACGCCCGGGATCACGCTCAGCAGTCCCGCCAGACGCGGCGCATCCCCTATCCGTCCCAGATGGGCATCGACAATCCAGTGGCCGCCATCGGTGACAAAAACGTGGCCATCCTTGGCCGTCCGCAGCCCCATCTGGCCGGCAACGCCGGCGTCCGCAAAGGCCTTGGCGATCGCCGCCTTGGTCGCCGCGAGCCCGAACGGGATCACCTCGATCGGCAGCGGGAAGCGGCCGAGCGGATCGACCCATTTGCTCTCATCGGCGATCACGACCATGCGATCGGATGCGGCCGCCACGATCTTCTCGCGGAGCAGCGCGCCACCGCCGCCCTTGATCAGGTTGAGCGCGGGATCGACCTCGTCGGCGCCATCGACCGTGAGATCGAGATGGTCGATCTCGTCCAGCGTCGCGAGCGCAATGCCGCAGGCTTCGGCCTGTGCGCGGGTCGCCTCCGAGGTCGGCACGCCCACGACTTTCATGCCACCGCGCACCTTCTCGCCGAGCAGGTCGACGAAATGCTTGGCGGTCGACCCGGTGCCGAGCCCGAGCTTCATGCCGTCGCGCACCTCTTGCAGGGCGCGCGCGGCGGCCTGTCGTTTCAATCCGTCCATGTCCACGTGCGACGATTTCCCAGAACTTGTTCGCGGGACCAGTTGTCAAGGCTTGGGAGCGGCCCCATCCCCGCTCCGGCGGCGCATATCTAGCCGCCTTTTGCGCGCAGGGACAGCGCCAACAGCGCCTTATACGGCCGCGGAATGCAGTTTTAATATTCGATCAGAACCCGGCGCCAGCGCGCTGTTTTTCCACGCTTTCTTCCGGCGACGCGATGCTTCGTCCTCTACCGAAAGATTAACTTTCAGACCTCGTCCATCGCGGCCAGGATCGCGCCAAACCGAGTCTCGACCTCGGCCCGCATGCCGGGATGGGTAAATACATAGAGGCGATCCTCCCGTATGGCGGCAAGGACGCGTGCGGCGACGTCGGCCGGATCGATGCCGGCCTCAAGCTGCCGCGCGATCTCCGCGACCATGGCGGCCGCCGGGCTCTCAGGATCGAGTGCAGGCGTCGGACCGTAGCGCGGAGGGCGGTTGCGTCCGCTCTCGCCGATCCGGGTCCGCACGAAGCTCGGGCACAGCACGCTGACGCCGATGCCAAGCGGCTTGAGCCGCAGGGCCAGCCCCTCGGACATGCTGACGACCGCGAACTTCGTCGCTGAGTAAGGGCTGAAGCCGAGGCCGCCGTTTATCCCCGCCATCGAGGCGGTGTTGACGATGTGCCCGCCCTCGCCGTGCTTGCGCATGTGCGGCAGGAAGCTTGCGATGCCATGCACGACGCCCATCAGGTTGACATCGATCACCCAGCGCCAGCTCTCGAGCGAGATCGCGTCAATGCCGCCGCCGGCGGCGACGCCGGCATTGTTGCAGAGAATGTGGACATTGCCGAAGGCATCGAACGCGGCACCGGCGGCGTCCTCGACGCTTGCGGGATCGGCGACATCGCAGAGCGTGCCTCTGACGCTCGAGCCAAACTCAGCCAGACTTTTGACGGCGCGTTCGAGCGCGTCCGCCTCGATGTCGGCGAGCATCACCTTCATGCCGGCCTCCGCGAACGCACGACCAAGCGCGAGGCCGATGCCGCTGGCCCCGCCGGTGACAAAGGCTGTTCTGCCGGCAAGTTCACGCATGGAACGCCCTCCCATCGATCATGATCCGACGTAATCGGATCATGATCTCATCTTTTTGTTTGAGCATGATCTTCCCGCGCAACGCTTCGCGTTTGTCGCGAGGGAAAAACCGGTCTCCACTTTTCCGGATCATGCTCTATGCGCAGCGAAGTCCGCCCTCTTCTCTTGCATGACGGCGCCGGAAACGATAGCCAAAGGAGGATGAACTCTCCCGGCATTGTCGTTTTCGATCTCGACGGTACCCTCGTCGATACCGCGCCCGACCTGATCAGCGCGCTCAATTACGTGCTGGACCGCGAGGGCTTGGCCCCGATGCCGCTGCAATCGGCGCGGACCATGATCGGCGGCGGAGCACGCAGATTGATCGAGCGCGCGCTCGAGGTCGAGGGCCGCCAGATCAGCACGGACGACGTCAGCCGGCTGACCAAGGATTTCATCGACTATTACGCCGCCCATATCGCCAACGAATCGCGCCCGTTCGAAGGCCTGGAAAACGCCCTGGACGAACTCGCCGCGCAGGGGTTCCGCTTTGCGGTCTGCACCAACAAGCTCGAGTTCCTGTCAAAGCTCCTGCTCGATCAGCTCGGCCTGAGCGGCCGGTTTGCTGCAATCTGCGGCGCGGACACCTTCGGAATCTCGAAACCGGATCCCGCGATCCTCCGGCAAACGGTGGCGCGGGCGGAGGGACAGCTATCCTCCGCAATCATGGTCGGCGATGGCGGGCC
This sequence comes from Bradyrhizobium sp. Ses1, assembly GCF_059512365.1. Lineage (NCBI taxonomy): Bacteria > Pseudomonadati > Pseudomonadota > Alphaproteobacteria > Hyphomicrobiales > Nitrobacteraceae > Bradyrhizobium > Bradyrhizobium sp. Ses1. Next base: position 32,305 of record NZ_JCAMOQ010000065.1, on the reverse strand, counting down.
GGATGTCGGGGTCGCCCGACGGGCAGGTATCCCGGTGATCGGAGTCGAATTCGGCTATACCGAGATACCTATCGCCGAATTGAAGCCGGATCGGCTGATCGGCCATATGCGGGAGCTGCCGGCGGCCGTCGACAGCCTCGCCAGGGCTGTGAATATCTCTTAACCTACTGAGATAACGTTGCTTTTCTGCAACGCCACGCATCCTTATTAACCATCGCTTAGCGAATTCGCCCTGCGCCGTTGCGCCGCAGTGCCCACCCTCCTATGGTCCGGCCGGGGATTGTGGCTCTCAGCCACAGTTAGGTGGATCAATCATGCGTCGTGTCATCGCGATTGCCGTCGCCGGGGCAAGCCTGGCGGGCTGTTCGTCTTTTTCTTGGGATTCGTTCAAGTCGGCGCCTGCGCCGGTCCAGGTTCAGCTCGAATCGACGCCTCCGGGCGCGGACGCGGTGACCTCGGTCGGACCGGGCTGCAAAACGCCCTGCACCGTCTCGGTGGCAGCGCCCGACAGTGGCTTCTCCGTCACCTTCAACCTGCCGAAGTATGAATCGGCCACGGTTCCGGTCACGGTGGTCCGCAACCCCGGCGACCTCACCACTGCGGCATCGACCGTCGTCGATCCAAATCCCGTGGTTGCGGAACTGAAGCCCACGGCTCCGCCGCCCAAGGCGCGCAAGCTGCGGCCGAAGCGGCCGAAGCCGGCCGCCGCTGCGGCAGCCCCCGCAGCCGAGTCGGCCACCGCTGCCGGTACGCCTTTCCCGGATCCGAACGCGCCGGTGCAGCGCTAGAGTATATTCGGTTCTGATTGAATCAGAACCGAAGCTCCAGATTCTTGTTTTGACGCGTTTTCTGCGCAGATAAGTCTACGCAATCTGCGTAAACTTGATTGCTACGCGAACCGGCGTCCACTTCGCTCGAAAACGCTCTAAATTACACGTTCGCACTGCACTATTTGACGGAGCGCATTGTCGGACGGTAACAAGCTGCCTAGATTGTGCTCGCGGAGCCACTTCCCTTTCGTCCGGCTCCGTCGAGCAAGGCGTTGGCAAGGCGTGTGAATGAGCGCGATTTCGCTTCCCCCCTCCGAATCCCTGTTCCGTCCGATGACCGATCCGTTCGGCCGGACGATCCGCTACCTGCGCGTCTCCGTCACCGACCGCTGTGACCTGCGCTGCTTCTACTGCATGTCGGAAGACATGACCTTTCTTCCGAAAGCCGATCTCCTGACGCTGGAAGAGCTCGACCGGCTGTGCTCGGCCTTCATCGCCAAGGGCGTGCGCAAGCTCCGCCTCACCGGCGGGGAGCCCCTGGTGCGGCGCAACGTGATGACGCTGGTGCGCTCGCTGTCGCGGCATCTTGCCAGCGGCGCGCTCGATGAATTGACGCTGACCACCAACGGCTCACAGCTCGCGCGCTTCGCCGGCGAACTCGCCGATTGCGGCGTGCGCCGTATCAACGTCTCCCTCGACACGCTCGATGCCGACAAGTTCCGCGCGATCACGCGCTGGGGCGACATCGACAAGGTCCTGGCCGGGATCGAGGCGGCGCGGGCCGCGGGGCTTGCGGTCAAGATCAACGCGGTGGCGCTCAAGAACATGAACGAGGACGAGATCCCCTCGCTGATGGAGTGGGCGCACGGCAAGGGCATGGCGCTGACCTTGATCGAGGTGATGCCGATGGGCGATATCGGCGCCGGCCGTATCGATCAGTATGTGCCGCTGTCGCTTCTCCGCGCCCGGCTGGAAAAGCAATTCACGCTGACCGATCTCGAAGAGAGCACCGGCGGCCCTGCCCGCTATGTCCGGGTCAGCGAGACCGGCGGCAAGCTCGGCTTCATCACGCCGATGACCCACAATTTCTGCGAATCCTGCAACCGCGTGCGCATCACCTGCACCGGCACGCTGCACACCTGCCTGGGCCACGAGGATGCCTCCGATTTGCGCAAACCGCTGCGCGCGTCGGCAGACAACGAGCTACTGTCGGCCACGATCGACCGCGCCATCGGGTTGAAGCCGAAGGGGCACGATTTCATCATTGATCGCCGCCACAACCGCCCCAGCGTCAGCCGGCATATGAGCGTCACCGGCGGCTGAGGGCCGCCCGCCTCGGCCCAGCCAGCCCTCTCGAAAACGGCCGATCGGACCGGGATTCACCAAGCCCATGCAGCGGCTTGGGGCCGCGTCAATTTGCCCATTTTCCAATTGACCTTATCACCCCACGCTGAAATGGTGCGGCAGCTTTCACGCCAGCTCGGCCGGACAGGCCGCTGCCCTACCCGGTGCAGCCAAGACGGCAGAAGCACACCGATGGGGAGGACTGGCATTGCAATCGCTCGTAGAGGTGAGCTTTGGCATCACGCGCGTTGGCGCAGTGGCGTAGCGATGCTCGTTGACACAAACGGCGCGCGTTTGGCGCAGCCGCGGAGACCATAATGCGCCCTTTGATGGGATTGAGTACAGCCATCGACCGGCTCAATGAGAAGATCGGCTATATCTGCAACCTCCTGGTGCTGATTGCCTGTCTCGTCAGCGCCGGCAATGCGATGATCCGCTACGCCTTTTCCTATAGCTCGAACGGCTGGCTCGAAGCGCAGTGGTACATGTTCGCCGTCCTCGTGATGTTCGGCGCGTCCTACACCTTCAAGCGCAACGAGCATGTCCGGGTCGAGATCTTCTATCTCATGCTCTCCGAGCGCGGCCAGCTCTGGCTCGACCTGATCGGCACGCTGTTCTTCCTGATCCCGGCCTGCCTGCTGCTCGCCTATTTGTCCTGGCCATTCTTCTACCAGTCCTATGCGGTCGGCGAGATCTCAAGCAATGCCGGCGGCCTGGTCCGCTGGCCAATTAAGTTCGTCATTCCGGCGGGTTTCGTGATGCTGGCGTTGCAAGGCGTCTCGGAGGTGATCAAGCGCATCGCGGCGCTGCAGGGCTATGTGACGATCGACGCGAAGTACGAGAGGCCGACCCAATGATTACGCTGGAGATGATGCCGCCACTGATGTTCGGTGGCATGATCATAGCCATGCTGATCGGCTACCCCGTGGCATTCACGCTGGCCGCAGTCGGGCTTTCGTTCGGATTCCTCTCGATCTATCTCGGCTTCTTCGACCTCAACTTCCTGCAGGCGATCCCCGGCCGCATCTTCGGCAGCGTGCTGTCCAATGAGCTGCTGCTCGCAATCCCCTTCTTCACCTTCATGGGCGCGATCCTGGAACGGTGCGGGCTTGCGGAGGACATGCTGGATTCGATGGGCCAGTTGTTCGGCCCGATCCGCGGCGGCCTCGGCTATTCCGTCATCATCGTCGGCTTCATCCTGGGCGCGATCACCGGCACGGTGGCGGCGCAGGTGATCGCGATGGCGCTGATCTCGATGCCGGTGATGATCCGCTATGGCTACAACATACGCTACATCACCGGCGTGCTGGCGGCCTCGGGCACCATCACCCAACTGGTGCCGCCGTCGCTGGTCCTGATCGTGCTCGCCGACCAGCTCGGCAAATCGGTCGGCGACATGTATCTCGGCGCCTGGGGGCCGTCGATCTTCCAGATCCTCCTGTTCGCCGGCTACACCTTCGTGCTGGGCATCATCAAGCCGAGCCACGTGCCGGCGGTGCCAAAGGAAGCGCGCACGCTGACCGGCTGGGCGCTATGGAAGAAATGCCTGCTCGGCATCATCCCATCCGCGGTGCTGATCTTCGTCGTGCTCGGCACCATGATGATGGGCCTTGCGACCCCGACCGAAGCCGGCGCCATGGGCGCGGTCGGCGCCATCGTGCTCGCCGCGATCCACCACAAGGATTTCAGCTCGACCGGGCACAAGGTAATGATCGCCGGCGTCATCGCCGCAGGCATCGGCACCATCGTCGCGATCCTCTACAGCGAGAACCTGATCTTCAAGATCATGTTCGCCATCACCTACCTTGCGGTGGTCTGGATCTGCCTCGAGGCGGTGCGCATTCCCGACCTGCGCGACCTGATCAAGCAGGGCTATGAGACCACCATGCGCATCACCTGCATGGTCACCTTCATCCTGATCGGCTCGACCTGTTTCTCGGTCGTATTCCTCGGCGTCTCCGGAGGCGTCTGGCTCGAGCACCATCTGACATCGCTGCCCGGCGGCGTCTGGGGCTTCCTGATCTTCATCAACCTCTTCATCTTCTTCCTGGCCTTCTTCCTCGACTTCTTCGAGATCGCCTTCATCATCCTGCCGATGATCGCGCCGATCGCGCAGAAGATCCTGGCGCCGGTCGTCGGCCCCGATGCCGCCCTGATCTGGTTCGGCGTCATGCTCTGCGTCAACATGCAGACGTCGTTCCTGCATCCGCCGTTCGGCTTCGCGCTGTTCTATCTGCGCGGCGTGGCGCCGAAGGAAGTGAAGAGCTCCGACATCTATTGGGGCGCGATGCCCTGGATCGGACTGCAGGCGATCATGGTCGCGCTGGTGATCGCCTTCCCGATCACGGTGACGGCCCTGCTCGACAAGCCGCTCGACGTCGACCTGACCAAGGTGAAAATCGAGGTGCCGCAGATCGACCTGCCGCCGCTCGATTTTGGTCAGCCCAAGAATTGAACTGGCGAACTGATCTGGCCGTGCCCTTCCTCCGGAGGGTGCGCGGGCAAATAGCCGCGGCGAAGCTGCTGGACGGCTGCCGATCGGGATCGGTATGGACGGGCTTGGGAGGATCAGGTCTTGTTGGCCGCAATCGTCGCGATCTTTGTCGTCGCCTACGCCGCGATCGCGCTGGAACACCCGATCGGGATCAACAAGTCAGCCTCCGCATTGCTGGGCGCCGGACTGCTCTGGACGGTGTACGCCGTGGCGAGCGGCGACGCGGCCCTGATCGACAAGCAGCTCAACGAATCCGTCTCCACGACCGCGCAGATCGTCTTCTTCCTGCTCGGCGCCATGACGATCGTCGAGGTGATCGATGCCCATAACGGCTTTGAAGTCATTACCTCGCTGATCCGCACCAGGAAGCAAGTCACCCTGATGTGGCTGGTCGGCTTCGTAACCTTTTTCCTGAGTGCGATCCTGGACAATCTGACGACCACGATCGTGATGATATCGCTGATGCGGAAGCTGCTCGACGATGCAGACGATCGCCTGTTCTTCGCCTCCATGATCGTGATCGCGGCCAACGCAGGCGGCGCATGGTCGCCGATCGGCGACGTGACGACCACGATGCTGTGGATCGGCGGACAGATCACGCCGCTCGCGATCATCAAGGGGGTCTTCCTCGCTTCGCTGATCAACTTGATCGTCCCTCTCCTCGTCGTCTGCTATTTCTTGCGGGGCAAGGAAATTCCAGCGCTCGCAGAGGTGGAGCGTGAGACGCCCGAGACCAGCGTCTTCGAGCGCAACGTGATGTTCTACCTCGGCCTCGGCATCCTGATCGCGGTGCCCGCCTTCAAGGCCGTGACGCACCTGCCGCCGTTCATGGGAATCCTTTTTGGACTGGGCATCCTCTGGACGGTTGGCGAACTGATCCATCGACACAAGGAGCAAGACGAAAAGGAGCATCTCACCCTCCTCCACGCGCTGACGCGGATCGACATGGGCTCGATCGTCTTCTTCGTCGGGATCTTGCTGTCGGTCGCAGCGCTCGAGCACACCCATGTTCTGGAAATACTGGCCAGGTGGCTGGATGCGACCATCGGGCGCCAGGACATCATCGTCATCGCGCTCGGGCTTCTCAGCGCCGTCATCGACAACGTGCCGCTGGTGGCGGCGACGATGGGCATGTACAGCCTGACGCAGCATCCCGCCGACAGCTTCCTGTGGGAGTTCATCGCTTACTGCGCCGGCACCGGCGGATCGATCCTGATCATCGGCTCGGCGGCAGGCGTCGCCGCGATGGGCTTCGAGAAGATCCACTTCTTCTGGTACGTCCGCCGCATCAGCGGCCTTGCCTTGCTCGGCTATTTCGCCGGCGCCGCCGCCTACATCATCCAGTACCGCCTGCTGCACTAGAGCATTTTCGGTCCTGATTGAATCAGAACCGAAGCTCTAGAGTCTTGTTGTGACGCGTGCGAACCGGTTTCTACTTCGCTCGAAAACGCTCAAACCCGTAGCCGGGGTGGAGCGAAGCGCAACCCGGGACATCTGCATCAACATCTGCGGCCAGTCCCGGGTTACGCTAACGCTTCACCCGGGCTACGACACTTGGATTCATAAGTCGCTTGGCTTGGTTTACGTCTGCTCAACCGCCCATAGCGGCGTGATAGCAGACATTCCAGAACTGCCGCTCAGGACCAGACACTCACTTAAAAGCGACGACTTGAATTGCCTCCTTGTCCTCAGTTGCAGACCGAGGACGGAGGACTGAGTTACTGGACCTCGGCGATCTTCGGTTCAGATGACAGCATCTGCGCGTTGGTTACCGAGGGCCGGTTCGACGGCGATGCCGGGTCCGGCGATCGGAAAGCGGCGTCGGGCGGCGCTCCCTGGGATGGTCGACGGGCAGCGGTTGCCGGAAGCACGATCACTTTCGCTCCGACTTTCACCCGCTCATAAAGGTCCACGACGTCCTCATTGGTCAGCCGGATACAGCCGGACGAAACCCGCTTCCCGATCGTATCGGGCTTGTTGGTGCCGTGAATTCTATATTCGGTCTCGCCCAGATACATCGCCCGAGCGCCGAGCGGGTTGCCGGGACCGCCTGCCATAAACCGCGGCAGATAAGGCTGACGCACAAGCATCTCTGCCGGCGGACGCCAATCCGGCCATTCCGTCTTACGGGCCACAGTCTGCTCGCCTGACCATGTGAAGCCTTCGCGGCCAACACCGATGCCGTAGCGCAACGCTTGCGTGTCGCTCAGAACGAAATACAGGAATGTGTTCTTGGTATCGATGATCACGGTGCCCGGCGTCTGGTGGCTCGCGTAGTCAACTACCTGCCGAACAAATGCTCCGGGACCGTCAGCAGCTTTTGGTGGTTCGACCAGAGGCGCCGGGACCGAAATCGGAGCCGGAGCTGGCGCTGATGCATGAACTGGAGTTGACACGTGAACCGGAGTTGACGATGCCAGGGCTTGGGGAGCGGACGGCTTCCGTATCGGTTGCACGCTCGTCGGGCGAGACAGCAAGCTGTATCCCAATGCAGCGACGGCCACGGCGCCAACTGCAACTCTCGCGGCCATTGGTAGTGCGAGCGCTTCTGCCTTTCCACGTTTGGCCCGCTTACTCATATCTTTCCCCCGGTCACCATGCCCGGAAGAGGTACCCAGCAAAATTTAAGAAACTTCGAAGCGATTTCGCTCAGGCTGCAACCGTTAGCGGTGGTTAACGCCGAACTCTTGTTCGGCAACATAAAAATTGGGAGTGACGCTCGATATCAATTTGGCGACGTGGACGACGCACGTCACATTGCGGAACGAGTCGAAGTCTGAATTGCCGGGCCGAGCGGACACGCTCCGCTCTTTGGTTAACAGCGGCTTCGGGTCAAAGCGCGACGTCCCCCAATCCGTATGGGTCGGTCTACTTAGCCTGTCAGAAAACCATAGGCCTCACTTCGACGCTCTAGTTTCACGCAAACATCTTTATCGCCGACTTCCTTTGATCGCTATGGGTCACAAGCGGCGGTAGACTCGCGCGAGCGAGTTTCCGGACGTGAGAGCGGACCTGCGAGATCGGGCGCCAGGATATCATCGTCATTGCGCTGGGATTGCTCAGCGCCGCCGCCTACATCATCCAGCAGCGCCTGCTGCACTAGACCAGTGCGCCATAATATTGCGTCATTCGCTCAACATCGTTCCGACTCGCGGGGAGCTGCTCATGTGGAAGGAACAAGCATGCGACGCTTTCTATTCATCATCGGGCTCCTTGCCGCGCTGATCATTTCCCCCGTCACCCAAGCCCAAATCATAAGCATTACGATCGCCCCACCGGAGCTTCCGGTCTATGAGCAACCGCCGCTTCCAGCCCCTGGGTACATTTGGACGCCCGGCTATTGGGCTTACAGCACGGACGGTTATTACTGGGTTCCGGGCACCTGGGTGGAGCCGCCGGCCGTCGGCCTGTTGTGGACACCCGGTTACTGGGCATGGCGTGACGGTGTTTACGCGTGGAACACCGGTTATTGGGGGCCGCGTGTCGGCTTCTACGGTGGCGTCAACTATGGTTTCGGCTATGGCGGCGTCGGCTATGAAGGCGGCCACTGGGACAATGGCGTGTTGGCCTACAACCGCACCATCAATAATTTCGGCAGTGTCAACGTCACCAACGTCTATAGTAAGACCGTGATCAACAACAACATCACGCGTGTCAGTTTCAACGGCGGCAGTCGTGGCATCACGTCTCAGCCGACGGCGCAAGAGCAAGTGGCTGCGCAGGATCACCACGTTGCTCCTGCGCCCGCGCAGATCCAGCAGCAGCACCTGGCGAGCACGAACAGAGCGCTGCTCGCCTCCGAGAACCACGGTCGCCCGGCAATCGCAGCGACAGCCAAGCCCGGCGAGTTCACCGGCAAGGGTATTGTCGCCGCACGGGAAGCCAAGCCGGGACCCGCGCCGCTGCCGCAGCCGGTCGCTCCCAAAGCGCCTGCGAACAATGCGGTCGCCAACAAGCCCCTCGAGAGCAAGCCTCTTGCGGCCACCCCACCCGGCAATAAGCCTGTTGCGAACGATCCTCCCGGCGCGAACAAGTCACTTGAAAACAAGGCATCTGTTGCCTCGGAGCATGCTGCGCCGACCAACGGAGCGCTGCCCAAGCCGCCGAATGCGGCGGTCAGACCGGAAGCAAAGCCTCTGAATGCCGCAGCGAAGCCGGCAAATGTCGCAGCGAAACCGGTCGCCGCCCCACCGGCACCAAAACCCGGCGCCGTTGCCGCGGCCCCGAAGCCGCCCCAGCACCCGCCCGCTGCTCCAGCGCCACATCGAGTTGCCGCCGCGTCGCATCCAGCGTCGCGCCCCGCGCCCCACCCGCCGGCTGCAAAGCGAAATGTCTCGCCGCGTAACGAGGCGCATTAGACCATGACCCGATTAGGCGGATTCGGATCATGTTCTCATCTCTTCGTTTGAGCATGATCTAGCGCTCGAGACTCGAATTCCCGGTCGCCTTTCGCCATCCAGCCGCTAAGCGCGTGTCAACGCTTCGCGCACGTTGACACGTTCCCCGCCTGGCTTGGTGACATAAAGATGACTCTCCAGGACGGATTGCATGTTCTCGAACATCGAATAGAGATCGTCGCAATATACCGACGGATTGTCGTAACCATTTGCGTTGGAAAAACGATGCGGAAGATAGCCCCCTCCGCAGGCGTTCATGAACTTGCACTGCCGGCATTTCTCGCAAAGATTGATTGAGGCGCCGCGCGCCGCTTTCCAGCGCGGCTCGTTCCTGACCTCGTCGATCGCATGATCGAAGATGTTGAACCTGGTCCGCGTGAAGCCGTCGCCCGCGATGCGGAGCACATCGTGGGCCTCCACGGTGCCATCGGTCATCACGGTGCAAAGCTCGATCGGCTTGTGGCCGACGCCTTCGGTCGGCGAATTGTTGCCCAGCAGGGCAGTGATCATGTCGGAAACGATGCGGATATTGGCGGTCGGCGCCGTGCGATTTGCCGTCAGCCACAAGTCGAACAGTCCGTTGTAGAACGACGCAATGGATGGCGGCTTCTCGTCCACCGTCGCATCGGGGATCATGATGTCGTAGTTCGCAATTCCGCACGCGGCGAAAAACGCGACATACTGCTCCGGCGGGTACGCGGGATTGCAGACAGCCAGGGCGCTTACGCAAATGTCGCGCGAGACCAGCATGCGGGCGGCGCGCTCCACCGTAGCGTGGGTGCCCGTCCCCTGAAATGTCCGACGGTGAAGGTCGTGAATATGTGCCGGTCCATCGAGACTGATCGCAACCGAAATGTTGCGCGTCTCGAAGCAGTCCAGCCATTGATCATCGATCAACACGCCATTGGTCGTGACCGCGATGGGAATGTCGCAGCCGGTTCGCGATGAAATGCGCTCGCAGCCCTCGGCAAAACGGTGGAAATTCTCGACACCCCAGAGCAAGGGCTCGCCGCCGTGCAGAACGATGGGAAAATCGACGAGGGAGTATCGCGCGACGTGTTCTTCGATGCGCTGCAACAATTGATGTAGCACGCCGGTGCTCATCAGCTTGGGCTTGTCGTAGACGGCCGCGTCGCGAAACCAGTAGCAATAGGAGCAGTCGATGTTGCATCGCGCTGCCACCTTGACCAGCAACTGCGTGATCGGCTGATCCTGGAAGGCGACAGGATTTGAATCGTCAAACAACATGCCGATGCCGGTACGCGCCTGAAAAAATTGCGATTAGCTAGTATCCCCGAACAAAGCCCCCTCTGCGGAACGCGCCCGCTCCCGGAGCGTACGCGCCTCTGCGGAAGGCACCTGCCCCTGGAGCGTATCCGGCCCTGCGAAAGACGCCCGCATGCGGCCCTCGGCCAAAGCCTCGCCTGAAATAAACTTGATTTACAACGGCTTGGTCAGGAATGACGGCGGGTTGGTCGAAGCTAAGTCCTTCCGTCGAACTCTGCTCGCGCAGTTCGTTAAGCAGCGCGTCGATGCCTGGATGGTCGCTCTGAATTGTTGCGCCTGGCCCGTGCAATTGCAGGAGGCTCGCCAAAACCTTCAGCGTGGTAACCGCCATGGTCGTGCTCCTCTTCGCGATGCAGTTCAACGAACGAGCGAAAGGCCGGATGTTTATCTCAACCGAACGAGCAGCCGATAGTATACCTTTCCTATTGCAGCGTAAATGTGGTGATGCCGAGGTCTCGCCACTTTTACACCAGGCGCCGCGGATACCCCGACGTCCGAGGGAGTCAAGTTTCGAATGGACAGCACGATGAGCCTCAAGCCCGATCTAGAACTGTCCGTCGCGACGGCGCAGGCGATCGTTGATCGGACCGTTTCGAAGGGAGCTGTTGCGACGATTTCCAGGCTTCATGGCGGCGAGATCTCAGCAGTTTACGAGATCGCTTTCGCGGATCACGCGCATCCACCGCTCGTATTGAAAGTCTATCCCGACGAATTGCATTGGAAGATGCAAAAGGAGTTGACCGTCATTGGCCTCATTGCAGATCGCCTCAGCGTGTCTATTCCACGGATTCTGCTTGCGGACGACTCAAAGAGATTGCTCGGTCTAAACTTGACATTGATGACCAAGCTCGAGGGTTCGATACTGGGCCAACTGGAAGCGACTCTGGACGCGGCGCAACGGCTCGCCGCTTACGCACAAATCGGCCGGCTGCTTCGCGAGTTTCATTGCATCGCCATGGAGGCGTTCGGCTACATCGGCGCGAACGGAATCTGGACGGCGCATTCGACAAACCACCAGTACCTGACGCATCAATTCCAACGAAAGCTCAAGGAATTTGCCGAACGCGGCGGAAATGCAGACCTTGCCAAGCGGGTTGCCAGGCATTTCGCCGACCGCGCCGAACTGCTCAGCGACTGCACGCAAGCGGTGCTATGTCACAATGATCTGCACGCGGGCAACCTGCTTGCCACCGTCTCAAATGGCCGCCTACGGCTCACTGGTGTTTTGGATTTTGAAGGTGCGCTGGCCGGAGATCCGCTGATGGACGTCGCCAAAGCACTCTATTATCTCGACGCAGAGGCAAGGAGCGCGCTCCTTGACGGATACGGCGTCATGGACCGAAAGCACTGGCTTTTGACGCTCGATCTCTACCACCTATACTTCGTTCTCGAACTTTGGTGCTGGATGGCCCAAATTGGAAACAGGCAGCCGCTCGACCAGCTGGCTTTGGACCTGGACCGCTATAGCGCCACGTGATCGGCCGAAGGTCCGCACAAACATCAAACCTCGGATAGCGGTTGCGCAGTTCCGGACACGGAAGAGTGACATATTCTATCCCAACTGCGATGCACGCATGGCAGAAGGGCGCTGCCAAAACGTTGTAAGTAGTGGCGCGAGCACGAATAATCCGTGTCACTGAATCGCTTCAGGGAAGGTACAATTGTCGCGTGTCGTTGAGGAGACCAAACAGTTCGGCGTGAAGCGCGCAGCATTTGCCGCCACGATCGGCAACATGCTCGAATTCTATGATTTCATCACCTACAGCTTCTTCGCGATACAGATCGGCCACACCTTCTTCCCTGTGCAAGGCGAGTATGGCAGCCTGATGCTGTCGCTTGCGACCTTCGGCGCGGGTTTCATCACGCGCCCGATCGGCGGGATCGTGCTTGGCATCTATTCCGACCGTGTCGGCCGGCGACCGGCAATGCTGCTCAGCTTTGCGTTGATGGGGAGCGCGATCCTGGCGATCTCGATCACCCCATCCTACAACGCCATCGGCCTTGCGGCGCCGATCATTGTGATCCTGGCGCGCTTGGTGCAGGGATTTGCGCTCGGCGGCGAGGTCGGGCCGACCACGGCCTATCTCCTGGAGATCGCCCCGCCGGAACGTCGGGCGCTGGTGGTCTCGTGGCAGCCGACAAGCCAGCAGATCGCCGCCACCACCGGCGCGCTGGTCGGCTTCCTCTTGAGCAGGACGATGACGCCAGAGGCGCTGGATTCCTACGGCTGGCGCGTGGCGTTCCTGATCGGCGCCATCTGCCTGCCGTTCGGGCTCTGGATGCGCCGGACGCTGCCGGAGACGATCCCGCAAGGCGAAAGCGGCGCCCGGCGCATCGAGAGCTCGAGCCATCTCGCGCTGGCGCGCCGGCACATTCGCCTGATCGCGCTGGCGCTGATGATCTTGGCGAGCGGCACGATTTCGACCTATGTGACGCAATACATGACGACCTATGCGCAGAACACGCTCCATGTGGCGCCGTCTCTGGCCTTTGCGACGTCGCTTGTCAGCAATGGTCTTGGGATCGCGGGCGCGTTGCTGGGAGGCTGGCTGGCCGACTTGCTGGGTCGCAAGCCGGTCATGATCTATCCGCAGCTCGTCACGCTCGCGCTGACCTATCCGATCTTCCTGTGGATCGCCGGTGCACCCGGCGCGTGGTCGCTGTTGTTCGGCTTCGGCGCGCTATCGCTGATCGGATCGCTGCCGTTCACGGCTTTCTATGCGACCTTCACCGAGGCGCTCCCCCAACAGATCCGCGGCGGCGTGTTCGCCACCGTCTACGCGGTTGCAATCGCAAGCTTCGGCGGCACCGCGCAGCTCGTGGTCACGTGGCTGCTGCATATTTCAGGAGATCCGCTGGCGCCCGCCTGGTACCTGTTGCTTGCGGCCGTCGTCGGACTGATCGCGATGAGCCTGATGCCCGAGACGGCACCGGTGAAAGTGCAGGCTGGTGCACCTGCCCGTAGCCCGGGTGGAGCGAATGCGTAACCCGGGACGTCGGCATCCGCGACTACGGGCGGTCCCGGGTTGCGCTGCGCTTCACCCGGGCTACGGAGCAGGCCACCCCTTTGATTGATCGACGGATCAGCTCTGCGAGTGGCGCGCCATGAAGTTGTCGTAGCCGACTTCGGCGACCTGGAACCATTGATAGCCGTTGCTGGTATAGGCTGTCAGCGATTCATAGACCTTCTTGAAATTGGCGTTGCTGGCCGCGACTTCGGCGTGCAGCTCCTTTGCCGCCTTGAAGCTTGCTTGCATGATCTGCGGCGAGAAGGCATGCAGCTTGGCGCCGCCCGCCAGCAGCTTCTTCAACGCGGTCGGGTTCACGGTGTCGTACTTCGCCATCATCCAGTTGTTGGCTTGATGGCCGGCCTGTTCGAGGATGGCCTGGTAGTTTTTCGGCAAGTTCTTCCACTTCTCGAGATTGACCATCGCCAGCAGCATCGGGCCGCCCTCCCACCATCCCGGATAGTAGTAATGCGGCGCGACCTTCTGCAGGCCGAGCTTCTCGTCATCGTAAGGGCCGACCCATTCGGCTGCGTCGATCGTGCCTTTCTCAAGCGCCGGGTAGATGTCGCCGCCGGCGATCTGCTGCGGCACGCAACCGAGCTTCTCCATGACGCGGCCGGCGAAGCCGCCGATGCGGAATTTCAAGCCTTTCAGATCATCGACGGTGTTGATCTCCTTGCGGAACCAGCCGCCCATCTGGCACGTCGTGTTGCCGGCAAGCAGCGAGGTGACGTTGTAGCCCTTATAGAACTCGTTCAGGAGCTCCTTGCCGCCGCCCATCATGTACCAGGCCTGATTGAGCCTCGCGTTCGGCCCGAACGGCACCGATGAGCCGAAGGTGAAGGTCGGGTCCTTGCCGAAATAGTAGTAGGAGGCGGTGTGGCCCATCTCGACCGTGCCGCTCTGCACGGCATCCAGCACCTGCAGGCCCGGCACGATCTCGCCGGCGGCAAAAGTCTGAATCTGGAATTTGTTGTCGGTGGCCTCGCCGACGACCTTGGCCATGATCTCGGCTGCGCCATGCAGCGTATCGAGCGATTTCGGCCAGCTCGTCGTCATCCGCCATTTCAGCTCCGGCATCGACTGCGCGATGGCCGGCGCGGCGAGCGTGGCGGCACCGGCGGCACCAATGCCGGCGACTTTGATGAAGTCCCGTCGTTTCATGTTGTTTCCTCCCTTTGAATATGTGTCATCGGCCTTCGTACCGAGGCCTGAGGGCAGCATGGAACATCCCCTTCCCGATTGCCATGGCCAACGTTCGCCGCAGCGCGCAAAAAGCCGCGGTCAGGCAGGGTGCAGATTACCGATGCAACGAAAGATCCGATCTGCTGCAATCGTCTGGTAGCGCGGGTATCCAAATCTCTCCCATCCGACGCAATCGGCGGCCTGCCGTCGACAGGCTCGCCATCGCCGCTTCCGATCGATGGGAAACAAGCCATGTCCTACAATTTCCTGGTGGCCACCTGGGGAGACCACGGCCATCTCGGACCGACCCTGACAGCGGCGCAGCAATTGCGTGCAAGGGGTCATGTCGTTCGTTTCATCGCGCGTGCGGACGCGCGCGCGTCAGTCGAGATGGCGGGATTCGGCTTCGCGACCTGGCAACGGACGCCCCACGTTTCGCCTATTGGGCAGGCCACCGACCCCCTTCAGTACGCCTGCGATCACCTGCTGTTTGGGCCAGCCGCCGCGCAAGGTGCGGATGTCCGCGACGAAATCCGGCGCGCCACCACTGACGCTGTGTTGACCGATATGCCTCTGTTCGGCGCCGTGCTCGCCGCGGAGGCCGAACATATTCCCTGTGCCCTGCTCTCGCCCACCATCAGCCTACGACCTCTCCCAGGGCAGCCGCCGATCGGCAGCGGTCTGTCGGCGCCTCGCACGCCGGAAGAGCGCGTCGCCGTCGAGGCAGCAAGCAACCGGTTCGCTGCTCTCATGAACGAATGGCTGCCGATGCTGAACGAGGCGCGGGCGAGCCTGCAGCTTGCTCCTTGGGCTGATGTGATGGAGTTGTTCGACCGACCGGCGCGGCTCCTGATAGCGGTAAGCGCGGCGTTTGACTTTGCCCCCGACTTCCTCCCCAGCAATGTCAGGTATATCGGGCCGCTCCTGGATTCCTCGAATTGGTCGAAGCCATGGATCTCTCCCTGGTCCCGCGGGGATCGTCCGCGCGTGCTGATCTCTTTCAGCACGACCAATCAGGATCAGACCGAAGCGCTGCAACGCACGATCAACGCGGCAGGACGCGTCGATGTGGATGCGGTTGCAACGCTCGGACCTGCCCTGGAAGACGTCACCCTGCAGGCGCCGGACAATGTCACGCTGCTGCCGAGCGCCCCGCATGATGCGGCCATGAAGGAAGCCTCGCTGGTCGTGAGCCACGGTGGCCACGGCACGACGAGCCGTGCACTCGCGCATGGCCTGCCGCTGCTGGTCATGCCGTTCGGCCGCGATCAGGGCGACATTGCCGCGCGTGTGGAAGCCTGCGGCGTGGGGTTGGTCTTGCCGCCGACCGCTACGGAAGCAGAAATTGCCGCCGCCATGACGCGCCTGATCCGGGAGCCGCAATTCCTGATCGCTGCCCGACGGTTCAAGGACATCATTGCTGCCGAAGTCAGCGCAGCTCCGCTTGTTGGAGAACTGGAAGAAATCGTTCGAGCTGCAGCGAACGCCTGAATCCGGGACATCCGCATACACACCGCAAAAAAGCCCGGCCCCACGAGGGGACCGGGCCGTGCATCTACTATTTAAAGCCCGATCAACCGCGGGTGCGCGAGCGGATCATGAAGCTGTCGTAGGTGTATTCGGCGACCTGCCACCACAGATATTCGTCGGAGCGGTAGGCCTGCATTGCGTCGATCGACTTCTTGAAGTCGGGGTTCTTGGCGGAGATTTCGCTCCACAGCTCGTTGGTCGCCTTCAGGCAGGCTTCCAGCACCTCGTTGGTGAACGGACGGAGCTGCGTGCCGCCGGCAACCAGCCGCTTCAGCGCCGTCGGGTTTTGCAGGTCATACCGCGCGGCCATCCAGCTATTGGCATTCGCGGCCCCGTTGGTGAGGATTGCCTGATAGTTCTTCGGCAGCGCATTCCACTTCTCGAGGTTGACGAATGCGTGGACGGTCGGGCCGCCTTCCCAGAAGCCCGGATAGTAGTAGTACTTTGCGACCTTCTGGAAGCCGAGCTTCTCGTCGTCATAGGGGCCGACCCATTCGGCGGCGTCGATGGTGCCCTTCTCCAACGCCGGATAGATGTCGCCGCCGGCGAGCTGCTGCGGCACCACACCGACCTTCTGCAGGACCTGGCCGGCGATGCCGCCGATGCGGAATTTGAGGCCGGAGAGGTCGGCGACCGTCTTGATCTCCTTGCGGAACCAGCCGCCCATCTGAGTGCCGGTGTTGCCGCAGGGCAAACCGATGACGTTGAACTTCTTGAAGAACTCATTGCCGAGCTGCTCGCCGCCGCCCTGGTACCACCAGGAGTTCTGCTGCCGCGCATTGAGGCCGAACGGGACCGAGGCGTAGATCGCGAAGGTCGGGTCCTTGCCGACATAATAATAGGCCACCGTATGCGACATCTCGACGGTACCTGTTGACGTCGAGTCCAGCGCCTGCAGGCCCGGCGCGATCTCGCCCGCCGCGAACACCTGGATCTGGAATTTGTTGTCGGTCATCTCGGCGACGTATTTCGACAACTGCTCAGCGCCGCCATAGATCGTGTCCAGCGACTTCGGGAAGCTCGAGGTCAAGCGCCACTTGATTTCGGGAGAAGACTGCGCAATCGCCGGCGCGGCAACCGCAGTCGCGGCCGCACCGGCCGCAGAAACTTTCAAAAAGTCACGACGCTTCATCTTAAGTCATCTCCTTGCGGGGCGTTTCCCTTTTGTCCCCAAAACATCTCCTCCGGGCGGGCGAATCCTCAGGCTCCGGGGGCGCTCTGGCGGGGCCGTTTAACACGGATGGCCGCCCGCGGAAACGCGACATTGGCATGACGGGACTGGACGAAAGTCGCAAGACGCGAGGCGAAATATCGGGCGGAAAGGACTGTCAAGCCGCGGCGATCACGCCCCGGAGCTGGTCGCGGACCTTGGTCCCGATTGCGCGGTAAATCGCCGCGTGCGGCCCGTCCGGCTCGCTATCCACCACCGGATTGCCGGAATCCGAGGTGGTGCGGATCGCCATATGGAGGGGAATTTCGCCCAGGAACGGCACCCCCAGCCGCTCGGCCTCATGCCGGGCGCCGCCATGGCCGAAAATGTCCGACCGCGTGCCGCAATGCGGGCACTGGAAATAGCTCATGTTCTCGACAATGCCGAGCACGGGCACGTTAACCTTTTTGAACATGGCGAGCCCGCGCCGCGCATCGATCAGGGACAGGTCCTGCGGGGTCGAGATGATGATGGCGCCTTTGAGGGGCACATTCTGCGCCAGCGTGAGCTGCGCGTCACCGGTGCCGGGCGGCATATCGACCACCAGCACATCCAGCGTGCCCCAGGCGACATCGCGCAGCATCTGCGTGATCGCCGACATCACCATCGGCCCGCGCCAGATCATCGCGGTGTCTTCCTCGACCAGGAATCCGATCGACATGATCGAGAGCCCGAAGCGGGAGATCGGGATCATCTTCTTGTCGTCGTTGAGCGCGGGCTTCTCGCGGATCCCGGTCAGCCGCGGCACCGAGGGGCCATAGATATCGGCATCGAGCAGGCCGACGCGCAAACCGAGATCGCGCAGGCCGAGCGCGAGGTTGAGCGCGGTGGTCGACTTGCCGACACCGCCCTTGCCTGAGGCCACTGCGATAACGGCGGCGATCCCGGGGATTTCGGCCTGCCGCGACATCGGCGACGGCGCGCCTTGCGGCGGCCGATGCGTCGAGGCCGGCGCGATGCCGCCGCCGCCATGGCGGTGCGGCTGCGGCGGAGCCGCCGAGCCAGGCTTGCGCTCGGCGGTCAGCGCGATCATGGCCGCGGTGACCCCGGGGATGGCGCGCACGGCGCTCTCGGCCTGCGCGCGCACGCTTTCCCAGGCGCGCGCCTCCGCGGCATCGACATTGATCGAAAAGAACACCTTGCCGTCGCTGACCGTGATCGGCGACAGCACGTTGGCATTGGTCAGGGCGACGCCGCGCGGCGATGTCACCCCGGCCAATTTCTCCAGAACCTGTTGCTGCGTCACGCTCACAGCCGCTCTCCTGCCGAATATCCACATGGTGAAGTCACAGATATGACGGATCGGCAAGAAAGGGTAGTTGCGCCAGCACAATAGATTCCGCGGTTCACACCGCGCGTCCGAACGGTTCCTACCTGCCGCCGACGTCGTCAGCGCGCTCGGCCGGCGCTGCGGCGCCCTGTTCCTTGGCGACCTCGTAATTCAGCTCGATCATCACGCCGTTAGGATCGTGCACAAAGATCTGCCAGAGGTCGCCGCCCGGAACCTGCCGGGAATCGAATTTCATGCCCTTGGACTGCAGGCGCTGCTGCATCGCCGTGAAACCGCGGCTGACGAAGGCGACATGATGGACCACGCCAGAGTCGGGCTTTTGCGGCTCGTCGGTCGGGGAAATGTCCACGAGGTGAACCACCGGTTTGCCCTCGCTGTACATCCAGGCGCCGGGAAAGGCGAAATTCGGCCGGGCGCCCTTCTCCAGGCCCAAAACCTCTTCATAGAACTTGACGGTCTCGGCGAGTTTCCGGGTGCGGATGTTGAAATGATCGAGCACGCCTACGCTTGCGCCCGCCTCTCTTCCATTCATGTCTCACTCCCATTTTTGTGAGGTTCGTTGGTGGGTTATGATAACATAAAACCGCTAGATCATGATCCGATTGGACAGAATCGGATCATGATCTCATCTCTTTGTTGGAGCATGATCTTTTCGGAAAACCGGTTTCCACTTTTCCGGATCATGCTCTAATGCCGGCCAAACGAGCCGTTGCCCTCTGCGGCGCAGCGTTTATGGTGCGGCCCTCCCGCCCGAAAAACACCGTCCGGCCCGTGCAATGTCGCCGGCAAATCCCAAGGTCACTAGAAGAAACAAGGTAGCAGACATGGCTAAAGTCGCTTTTCTCGGTCTCGGCGTGATGGGTTTCCCCATGGCAGGACATCTCGTGAAAAAGGGGGGCCACGAGGTGACGGTGTACAATCGGACGCCGGCGAAGGCGCAGGCCTGGGTCGAGAAATTCGGCGGCCGCGCGGCGCCGACGCCGAAAGCCGCGGCCGAAGGCCAGGATTTCGTGATGTGCTGCGTCGGCAATGACAACGACCTGCGCGCAGTCACGATCGGCCCGGACGGCGCATTCGCCGGCATGAAGAAGGGCGCGACCTTCGTCGACCACACCACCGCTTCCGCCGAAGTCGCGCGCGAGCTCAATGCCGCCGCCGAGAAGGCAGGATTCAAATTCGTCGATGCTCCGGTCTCCGGCGGACAGGCCGGCGCCGAGAGCGGCGTGCTGACGGTGATGTGCGGCGGCAAGGAAGACGCCTATGCCGGCGCCGAGCCGGTCATCGCGGCCTATGCGCGGATGTGCAAGCTGCTCGGACCGGCAGGTTCCGGCCAGCTCACCAAGATGGTCAACCAGATCTGCATCGCAGGCCTGGTACAGGGCCTTTCCGAAGGCATCCATTTCGCCAAGAAGTCGGGGCTTGATGTGGCCAGCGTGATCGAGGTGATCTCGAAGGGCGCGGCGCAATCCTGGCAGATGGAGAACCGCTACAAGACCATGAACGATGGCAAGTACGATTTCGGCTTCGCGGTCGAATGGATGCGCAAGGATCTCTCGATCTGCATCGCGGAAGCGCGACGCAACGGCGCCAACCTGCCGGTGAGCGCGCTGGTCGATCAGTTCTACGCCGAAGTCGAGAAGATGGGCGGCAAGCGCTGGGACACCTCGAGCCTGCTCGCGCGGCTGGAACGCTAACGGCGCGCATGCTGCGCTCCTTCCCCCTGAAAGGGGAAGGCTGGGATCGGGGTCAGCCACGGGCACCGGCGTTCGTGGAGAGAGATGATCCCCACCCGCGTTGCGCGTTCCGGGCAACGCGACCTCCCCTTTTCATGGGGAGGTTGAGGCGCTCCCGCCCAAACGCCAACGGTTAATTTAACTTCTCGTTAACGAGAATCTTTAGCTTTCTAAGTCATCGCTTAATGATTTGGCGCGAGAGATAGACAATGCAAAAGCCCGTGCGGTTTGCGGGCAGGATTTTGTGTTGTTAATGAGTGATCCCGCGGAAAAGCCTGAAGTTGTCCAGCTGCCGGCCGAGCCCCAGGCTGCCGCGCCGGTCAACAGTCGCCGCGCCGCAGCGCAGCGGGTGCGGGAGGCGCGGGATCGGTTAACGTCAACCAGCGGGACGCGCCCCGCATTCGACACCGAACTGCTCCGCCAATATGCCCAGACCAGGATATCGGCATCCTACGTCGTGATGCTGCTGGTGATCGCCACCGGCGTGCTGTTCGGCCTGTGGCGAGAGCCGCTCGTGGCGGCGGCCTGGACCATCGGCGTGCTCGGCATCCATGCCGCGACCGTGAAGAGCTGCACCAAGTTCCTGAAGGAATCCCCCTCGCCTGCCGCGACGCGCAAATGGCGGGCGCGCTTCGTGCTGCTCGACCTGCTCTACGGCTTGTTCTGGACGGTGATCCTGGCCCATCCCGCGGGCACGGATGCCGCCTCCAATGCAATGATGATGTTCCTGATGCTGCTGGTGATCGCGGTCTCCAGCATGCTCGCGGCGAGCCTTCCGATGGCGGCACTGGCGGCCACCGCGCCGGTGACGATCGCGATCGCCGTCAGTTTCGTGCTGAGCGGTTCCTTCGATAATTACGTGTTCGCGCTGCTCGCGCTCGGCGCCGAGGGCTATTTCGCGCTGCTTGCCCACCGGCTGCATTCGACGACGCTCGCCACGCTGCAGGCGCGCGCCGAGAAAGACGTGCTGATCGCCGAGCTCGAACAGTCCAAGGCGATCTCCGACGAAGCTCGGCATCGCGCCGAAGCCGCCAACGTCGCCAAATCGCGCTTCCTGGCGCAGATGAGCCACGAACTGCGCACGCCGCTGAACGCCATCCTCGGCTTCTCCGAGGTGATGAAGAGCGAGATCTTCGGCGCGCATGCGGTGCCGGTGTACAAGGAATATTCTGCCGACATCCACAATTCCGGCGTCCACCTGCTCAATCTCATCAACGAGATCCTCGATCTGTCGCGGATCGAGGCCGGCCGCTACGAGCTCAACGAGGAAGCGGTCTCGCTGCTGCATGTCGTCGCCGACTGCCACCATCTCTTGAAACTGCGCGCGACCAGCCGCGGCATCACCATCCACGAAGTATTTGAGCAGGGCATGCCGCGGATCTGGGTCGACGAGCGCGCCACCCGGCAGATCGTGCTCAATCTGTTGTCCAACTCGATCAAGTTCACCCCGCAAGGCGGCGAGATCTGGCTGAAGGTCGGCTGGACCGCCTCCGGCGGCCAGTATCTCAGCGTGAAGGACACCGGCTCCGGCATTGCCGAGGACGAGATCCCGATCGTGCTGGCATCGTTCGGCCAGGGCTCCAACTCGATTAAATCCGCGGAACAGGGCGCGGGCCTTGGCTTGCCGATCGCCAAGAGCCTGATCGACCTGCATGGCGGCACCTTCACGCTGAAGTCGAAGCTGCGCATCGGCACCGAGGTGATCGTGACCTTCCCGCCGGAGCGCGTGATGTCGGCGTTGGCGCCGATGGCCGAGGAAGCGCCGCCGTTACAGCCGCAACCCTCGATTCCTATGACCGACGACAAGCAAAGGGGGCGCCACAAGCCGATCATGAGTGCAGGCACCGGGCTATAGACACTACGAAGTGTCATCCCGCTACGCGCTTGCACCCGCGATCGAAATCGTTTCACTATCGATGGATGAGCACAGAAACGCCGTGTATCGCAGTCTGTATGATCGACCCCAGGACCAAGCTCTGCTTCGGCTGTGGGCGGACGCTGCCGGAGATCGCGCGCTGGCACAAGATGGACAGCGCCGAGCGCCTCGCCGTAATGACGCTATTGCCCGCGCGCATGGCGGAAGCGGGCCTCGAGCGGATAGAGCCGCGCCCGAAGCGCGCCTAGAGCGTGATGACTTTTCTTCGAATCGTCATCCCGCTCTAGCTCTTTGTTTGAGCATGATCTCCGCGCAAACGCTTCGCGTTTGTCGCGAGGGAAAACCGGTGCCCACTTTTCCGGATCATGCTCTGGTGCATTGGACGCGGGAGGCGGTGTCATGAGCCGCATCCTCCTCGTGCTCCTATTGCTGGTTGCGACCGCGGGCGCGGTCGTCGCCTATGGCGATCCCGAACAAATCGCGCGCGCCGGCCATCAGGTTTCGCACATGCTGCGCGGGAACGTTGTGACCCCCGGCCCCGCCGTGCAGATCCCGCGCGGACAGGGCGGCGAGTTCGCGCTGCGCGCCAAGATCAACGGCGTCAGCGCGCCGATGGTGATCGACACCGGCGCGACCTCGGTGGTGTTGACCTGGGAGACCGCAAAGGCAATCGGGCTACCGATCGAAATGCTCGAATACAATGTCGATCTCGAAACCGCCGGCGGCCACACCAAGGCAGCACGGCTGACGCTCGATCGCCTCGCCGTCGGTCACCTGGTCGAAAAGTCTATCCCGGCGCTGGTGGTGCCGCGCGGGCAGATGAAGACCAATCTGCTCGGCATGAGCTTCCTGGATCGGCTGGAAAGCTGGGGCGTGCGCGCCGACAAGCTGATGCTGACCGGCTATCCCGACGTGCTAGGCCGCCATCGACGCGGCCGCACGGCTTCCAACTAGCGCGATCGCCTCGCGTAGTACATTCACCCCCGCACCCGGCCGCGTGCCATGCTCGGCGAGATGGCGGCGGAAGGCGCGCGCTCCCGGCACGCCGAAGAACGCGCCGACGAAATGCCGCGTGATCGCATGCAGCCGCGCGCCGCGCGCGAGTTCGCCTTCGATATAGGGGATCATCGCCTCGAACGCGTCCTGCATCGTGGCGTGCGGCGCCGCCTCGCCGAACAGGTCGGGGTCGACCGACAACAACCGCCACGGCTCCTGATAGGCGGCGCGGCCCAGCATCACGCCATCGACATGCGCCAGGTGCCGCTTCGCCTCGTCGAGACTCGCGATGCCGCCATTGATGATGATGGGAACATGGGGCATGGCGGCTTTCAGCCGATAGACGCGATCATAGTCGAGCGGCGGGATGTCGCGGTTCTCCTTCGGCGAGAGGCCGTTCAGCCAGGCTTTTCGCGCGTGCACGATCAGCGCATCCGCGCCCGCTTCGATCACGCCGCGCGCGAGCGTATCGAGCGCCAGTTCCGGATCCTGGTCGTCGATCCCGATACGGCACTTCACCGTCACCGGAACCTTCACCGCGCGCTTCATCGCCGTGACACCCTCGGCAACGAGCACCGGCTCCGCCATCAGGCAGGCGCCGAACCGGCCATCCTTGACCCGATCGGACGGGCAGCCGACATTGAGGTTGATCTCGTCATAGCCGAAATCCTCGCCGATCTTGGCTGCAGCGGCGAGCTCACGCGGATCGGATCCGCCAAGCTGCAACGCCACCGGATGCTCGCTCGTATCGAACCCGAGCAGCCGCGCGCGATCGCCATGAATGACGGCGCCGGTGGTCAGCATCTCCGTATAAAGCCGCGCCCGCCGCGAAAGCTGGCGATGGAAGACGCGACACTGCCGGTCGGTCCAGTCCATCATCGGAGCCACAGAAAAGCGATAGTCTTGCGATTTCAATGATTTACCCTATGCTCTCAATAGGATGAAACACGAACATGTGCACTCCAAACTAGCCGAAATTGCACACGTTTGTACCCGTTTTGACCTCTCAGTGCACACGTAGCGCACACGAATTGGGGAGTGCACACGGCCATGGCCAGCTTCACTCAGTTGCCCTCAGGGAACTGGCGCGTCCAGGTCCGCCGGAAGAACCGCTACGTGGCAGAGACCTTCCGCCGCCGCAAGGACGGCGAGGAATGGGCGCTCGATATCGAGTGCAACATCGATCGCAGCGGATCGCCCAAGCCGCGAGCAACGCAAAAGGTCCGCACGTTCGGCGATCTGATCGATCTGCACGTTGAAGACATGCATGAAGTCGGTCGCCCTCCTCGCCGATCCAAGGCAGCGGTCATGGAAGCGCTTAAGCTCTCCTTGGGGACTGTGAAAATTCCCCAACTTAATCGCGAGCGGTTGATCGAATTTGGGAGAAAGCGAGCGAAGGAAGGCGCTGGGCCGGCCACCCTGGCAATCGACATGTCGTTCATCAGAACCATCGCAACCCATGCCGCCGCAGTTCACGGTATTGAAGTTTCGGCTGAGGAAGTTCGCTTAGCGCGTTTTGCATTGAAGCATTTAGGTCTCGTCGGCAAAGGCCAGGAACGAGATCGCCGGCCAACCCAAGATGAGCTTGATGAGCTCATTGAATACTTCGAAAGCAGTCGTCGACAAATCATTCCGATGGGCCGCATCGTTCGCTACGCCGTTGCGACAACTATGCGGCAGGAGGAGATTTGCCGGCCCGACTGGCCGGACGTCGACATGAAGAAGCGGATCCTGGTGATCCGCGACCGCAAGGATCCGCGGGAGAAAGAAGGCAACGACCAGAAGGTCCCGCTTCTCAACCTGACTGGTTACGATGCGTGGGAGATCGTGCTTCAGCAGCGGATCATCACCCGAGGTCAGGGTCGGATATTCCCGTTCAACCACCGTTCAGTGAGCGCGGCATTTACGCGAGCCTGCGACACGTTGAAGATCGAGGATCTGCACTTTCACGACTTGCGACACGAGGGTACGAGTCGCCTCTTTGAAGCTGGGCTGTCTATCGAAAAGGTCGCTTTAGTTACTGGCCATAAGGATTGGCGAACGTTGAGGCGCTACACCAAATTGAAGCCTGAAGAACTCCATAAGCTCCAAACAACACCACAGCCCTCTCTCGAAGAGTTTATCCAGACGCTCACCAGCAACGAACTCACGATGAGAACTGTGCGGCAATAGCCCGTCTAGATATCGCCCGAGCCAAAGAAAACTGGCAAGCGGCTCGCACGTATGCGTGGCAGTTGCTGATGAGCATCGAGTCGCCAACCCTCGGAGAGATCGCCACGGCCGCCAAACCTAAGGCAGCTCGGAAGAGTAAGCCCAAAGAGTCTCAGCTTTCGCCTAGCGACAGCGCTTCCTAGGGGACGCGAAAGTCACTCGCCACGTTGCTGATTTGCAAGATTGAAAATGCGATCTGAGCGCGTGAAGTTATTCGCCTCGGCCAACTCGCTTCGTGAAGCAACGCCAACTGATAACCATTTGCGCGAAACCTTGTCGGCTAGTTCTAGCAATCGATTCTTTGCAGGCAGTGCTCGCGCCCTTCCCTGTCTGTGCGGAAGGATTCGATGAAGCCACCCTGTCGCTGCGTGACAAAAATCGTCCTGCCGTCCTTCCCGCCGAAGGCGAGGTTTGATGGCTCTTTGCCTTTGAGCACAATCTCTTTTTGGACTTTGCCTTCTGGGGTCAGGATTGCAATTGAACCCTTCAGGATACGGGTGATGAGCAGTTTGCCCTCGACATCGGTACGTACCCCATCGATTGTGTCGCGATCGAACGTCTTAACGAGCCTTGCATTGGTCAGTTCGTTGCCGGAAACGTCATAAGCCCAAATTTGGCCGCTCCCAGACTCGCCGACATAGAGAGTCTTCCCATCCGGGCTGAGATCGATGCCGTTTGTTGTTCCCATGGCGCGGGGCGCAGCCATGACTTGCCCCTGCACCGACCCGTCCGCGATCCGCCAAATCTGGCCGCTGCGGCCCTTCCAGTTCGGATCGCTCGCATAGATCGTTCCGTCGCGCGCGATGGTCATGTCGTTGGGTTGGTTCATCTGGTCGGAATGAAACCACACCTCAGGCGTCGTATTCCCCTTCCTCACCACAAAGATGCTGTGCTTCTTGTAGTTCGCGATAAACATTGTCCCGTCGCGTGCGAAGCGGATCGAATTGCCGACACTGCCTTCGGGAAGGTCGATAAACTTTTCGGACGCCGCACTTCCCGGTGCGAGCTTGCCGATCGTACCCTGCCTGCCGGAATTGACGACGAAGAGATTGCCGTCGAGGTCGACGGCAGGCCCTTCGATGCCGAACGTGTATTCGCCCGCGGGCGTGAGCTGGACGCTTTCGAACAGTCTCTGTTCGGCGTGCGCAGATGCTGCGGCCATGATCAGAGCCGCGCTACAAAGGCACCAGAAGGTCTTGCCGGATTTAATAGCCCTCTGCATCGGTGCACTCGCCGTTGAGGAAGATATCGGCCGGTCGATAAAACCGACTGAAGCCGGGTTTACCTACGGCGTTTCTTTGTGTCACTACGACGACCTTCGATGTCGGGATTTTGCCGCATTCTTTGCCGGACTTGCTAAAGAACGGTCTTTGGACGGTGCCAGGCTTGATCCTCATCCTGGTTCCGGGGACCATCGTACCGGCGAGATAATCGGCAAGATTCAGAACCTGCGCGTAGCCCGGCTCCGTCCGCGGCAGCTTTTCGCCGCCGGGTGGCATCAGCTTCTCCACACCGAAGCCGCGGAGTCTAATCCGTAGTTTTCCGGAATCGGGATCGCCCGGATAAATCCACCCATCCTGCGCGAGCATGAAACGCAGGACAGTCTGGTCCTTCTCTGCCTCGGGCTGTCCCTTCTGAAGACCAAAATCGGAGTGACAGCCGAGACAATGCTTTTCGACGAGATTGGTCCGGACGGCCGTCAGGCGTCCCTTGTTCTTAGGATCGTTTGCAACGAAGCGAGCGAGATCATCGATTTGCTCAGGCGTCCGCACGCCGCACGGCAGCGGATCGGGCGGATTGCCGGAGACGCGGTCGATACGGATGACGGACTTGTTCTTGTCCTCGGCGATCCAAATCGCGCCATCGGCTGCTACGGTCATCCCGACCGGCGCGCCCTGCGGCCGCGCGCCGTTCACGCGATACCAGCCGGATATTAGCTCCTCATAGGCCGCGGCCGGAGCGTTGCCGGCGTCGGTCTGGAAGGCGCGGCTTGGCTCCGCGCCGCAGCTCACCTGGTAACGGACGGGCGGCTGGCTCACCTTCGGGAAGCCGTAGCTGTCTACATCGTAGATGAGGAGCCGGCTTCCCGTTGGGCGGTAGCCGTGAAGGCCCACGAGGAGTTTGCCGTCGAGCTCTGGAAACTTGCTGCCATGATAATACAGCATGCCCAACGGCGCGCCGTGCGGTGGCAGCAGCGAGTAAGGTGGCTTGTAAGCAGCCGTATTGTTGCAAAAGTTCTTGTACGGCCCCGACTGAAGCACGACCTTGAATTCGGGGCTTGGCGACGACAGGTCGAAGCAATACGGCCAGCCGTAATGCTTTCCCTTTTGGATCGCGTTGATCTCCTCATTCGGCTTGAAGATATCCGGCAGATCCCGCGCATTCTCGCCTTGAAGAAAGGCATACCCGGCGTCGGGAAAGCGGGGATGCATTGCGAGCGCCATCGAGTTACGCAGCCCGCGCGCGTAAATCTCGCGTGGCGGATTGGGATCGCCCGGCCTGAGAGCCGGGAAGACGCCGCCGGACGGCGGTGTAAACATCCAGATCGCGGCAAGGGGCGACGCACCCTCACCCGCCGAGCACGGCTTGGTAATCGGCGGCTTCGTGATGCAATCGTCGCTGTGTGAGCCGACATTGACAAAAATGCGCCCCGTCCTGTCGAATATGAAATGCTTGAGTGAATGACTGCTCTCCCCAATCTTAGTGCCGTCCGGAAGCGTGATCCGGCGGCCCGGGAGGCCGTGAACGATCGTCTCGATCGTGCTCTTGGGATTTGCCGCGAGGGGATCAAAGCGGAAGATCGTCTCCGCGGTTGACGCATAGACCTTCCTGTCTGGCCCAATCGCGAGGCCGAATGGATATTCGAGATTCGTGACGATTTCTTTGATCCGCCTGCCTTCGGTCGCGTGCGGATCAAGTAGCAACAGCCGGCCATCCGCACGATTCCACGCACCCATATCGGAGATGACGAACTGTTCGTGACCGGGGATTTGCACGATGGAGCGTGGAAACCTCAGCCCGTCCTCCTCGCTCAGAACCAACCCAGCGCAGAATCCCTTCTTCATGTCGATCTTGATCTTGGGAAAGGACATTTCCCGGCCGCCACATTGCTCCGAGCCAATCGCGTAGCCGCTTTTCTTTTCGGGTTGAGCCGGCCAGGCCGACGAACCGCAGAGAGCGGCGGTGGCAAGGGCAACGATCGATTGAATCCCCCGTCGAAGAGAACGGGCAAATCCAGCATGAGCCATGGCAATCTCCGAATCTGTCGCTGACGCGAGTCGCCACGCAACCTACCATAGCATTACCCCTGATAGTCATTCTCAAGAAGTGCAACCAAATGTCTTTCTGCTTCTTGCGATCAATGTACCGCCCCAAGAACGTCGCCCGCTTCAGACTGATAAGTCTTCTGCGAAAACCTTATCAGTGCGGGAAAATCGACCACCGTCCTCCGACACGCAGTGGCCGATCGACTCTTCCACCTCAGCCTTCCGAGAACGGGAGTTATCGCGGAAATGGTCGAAGACCTTCGATGGCGATCTGGGAGTCTAGAGACTGCTGGCCTATTTGACCTCGACCCTTCCAACTCGAGCCCATCGTGGAAGTGGTCCTGCGCTGACGATATCGGCAGCATGATCTGATGACCACCGCACCTTCCGGTCGCGGTCTTGGGCGTCCGCCGACGGCCGAGGATTGCTGTTGGCAGATCTGAATCGGCCTTGACAGTGCATGCACTCCGCGATCAACTGGCTAGCATTGCAACTACTTGTTGTGGGTGACCTTGTTGGCAGGTGACGCCAGGAAGAGCCCAGCTTTGACCGCGGCGATCGTTTCGAACGACAAGGCTATGCCCAGACGCATTGTGCTTCTTTCCGACGGCACCGGCAATTCATCAGCAAAGGTATGGCGGACCAACGTCTGGCGTATGTTCAGCGCGCTGGACCTTACCAAGGATGAGCAGGTTGCCAGCTACGATGACGGTGTCGGGACGTCATCGTTCAAGCCGCTTGCCATGCTCGGAGGCGCGTTCGGCATCGGCCTGCGGCGCAATGTCATCAATCTCTACAAGTTCGCTTGCCGTAATTACCGCGCCGACGGTGACGAAATCTTCGGGTTTGGGTTCAGTCGTGGCGCGTTCACCATGCGCGTCACAATCGGCCTGATCCTCGACCAAGGGCTGATTCCGGCCAAGAACATTTCCGACAGCGAACTTGACCGCTTGGCAAGGCAGGCCTACCGCGCCTATCACAGAAGGCATTTCCACACGAACTGGTACCTGATGGTCCAGGCCGTGATGAAGATGTTCGGCAGGAAGCCGCCCACGCTTACCCCGGCGGAGATACCGACGGGAAGGTCCAAACCCATCATTCGTTTTCTGGGCCTGTGGGACACAGTCGCGGCATACGGGCTTCCGATCGACGAGATGACCCAGGGCGTCAGCCAGTGGATCTGGCCCCTTGAGCTGCCAAGCCACACACTTCATCCGGATGTAAAGCGGGCTTGCCACGCACTCTCCATTGACGATGAGCGCACAACTTTTCATCCTGTGCTCTGGAACGAGCGGCTCCAGCCGCCACCGCCGCCCGGCACTTCCCGTTACACGTTCAACGAAAGGATCACCCAGGTCTGGTTCGCGGGCGTACACGCCAACGTCGGAGGCGGATATCCCGACGACTCGCTGGCACATATTCCGCTCTACTGGATCATGGAGGAGGCTCGCGCCTGCGGCCTCTCCTTCAAGACGGCCGATCCGGCCGCCGTAGCCGAAACCAAGCAAGCTCAAGACAAGGATGGGCGACTGTATAACTCGCGGGCGGGCTTCACCAGCTACTATCGTTACGGGCCACGACGGATATCGCGGCTAAGCCGTCAGGTCTTCTCGTGGACGACCGCCGATGAGGTTTACGTCGAAAGGCCGAAAATCCATGAAACGGTGCTCCGGCGCATAAGAAACAATGCACACGTCTATGCGCCCATAGGCATTCCGCACAACTACGAAGTGGTTTCACCGGAAATCGCACCAGACGGCAGCGTCCGTTTCAAAATCGATAATCTACCCGCCACACCCCCAGCAGCTACATCCAATGCACCTGAAACGTCGGGCCAAGCCGAGGGGCGAGTTGTCGCGGAGCGGCAGAGCATCTGGCCCCTCGTCCATACGCGAGCGGCGCTCTACTTCCTCACATTGGCCGCCACTGCCGTTTTTCTTGTCTTTCCGTTCACCGGCCGCAGCGACCCGCTCGGCGAGCGAGTGAATGCGCTCAAATGGGTTTCCGACATCGTCCGCGCGCTTGGCGGTTTGCTGCCTTCCTGGGCGTCGCAGTGGCTGGTGTCCTATGCGCAATATCCCGTGACGTTCCTGATCCTGGGCACTCTTATTCTCGCTCTGATCTTCAGCGGAAGACGCGTCGCAGCCGCCATCGACGATCGCATGACGGCGCTATGGCGGGATTCGTTTGCGGGCAAGCTTGCCGTTCCGGCAACGCCCCCCAGTACCACTCCGGGCGGGCGCGAACTTGTGTTGATGGTACTGAGGTCAGGATGGCGCTATTACGTTGGCCCAGCGCTCTCTGCCGTCGTTATCTCATATCTGGCCATCACCGTCGGTAACCGGCTGCTGTTCACCGCCGTGGACCAAGCAGGCATGGTTTGCAAGCCAACGCAGAAGCTCGACTACGTCCCGGATGCGGGCGCATTGATTTCGTTTGAGCCGTCCAACCTTTGCTTCGCAACAGGCTACAAGGTCGGTAGGCTCGAGCGGTACTACGTCTGGACCAATCCAGACCCGGCGGCCCTTGCCAGACAGTACCAGGGATACTCGACCACGCGCGCCGCCTGCCAGCCCGACCCGTCTTCGGCGTTGAGGAACGGTAGCGTCACCACGGACCCGCGCGGCTATTCGACATTCAACAATGCCGACGACGCCCAGCTTTCCTGGAGTGAAACCATCGTTCACATCCTCGCCTTGCCTCTGCGGCGCTATTACTTTCAGCCGTGGTTTCAGCCAATCGCCCGCTACGGTTCACTTGGCAGTGAGGTTGATTTTCTCGAACCTGATCCAGACCGGCGCGTCAGGAAAATATCGGAGTACGTAACTCCCAAGGTAACCGGCGAGCTGTTTTTCTACGTCAATGATGCGGTCCTAGGCTAGAGGCGGTTGACGCAAGCTCTGATCCATCGGCGGCACCGGACAGGTTGGAACCGCTGAAGTGCAGCCGAGTAGGGACCTCTTCTGCCAACCTTGGTCGATGCTCAGCCCGATAGGCGCGAAACGCACCTATGCTTTGAATTGTCCCGGTAACCGATTGAAATCACAACAAATGCAACCGCCTCCGAGCGCGCCATAAGATCGCAACTCGCTGGCCGGGATCTCTAGACTTGTTGTCGCACCCGCCCGTCGCAAGATCATTTCGTGTGAGCGTGTGGATGAACTCTTCGATAAGTCACTTCGCTTGCTTGATGAAAAAAAGATGCAGCCAGCATTGTCATTGTAAAGCCACTGATACCTGCGCGGCAGCGCTAATCTTACTGCGTCACAAATCATGACGGCGGATAGACCTCGAGTTGGATTGCGCAACACGGACATCTACGTAGCCGCCTAACCAATCCACTCGCAAGGCGCCGCCGCATGGTAGCGATCGAATTCGGCATGTGACGCTCGGTTCTGAGCGGGAGCGCCGCGGGGCTTTTGATTTTTGGGAAGCGCAAATTCTTTGACGAACGCGGGCCGACGAGGTCGTGAGGGGGGAATCGTCTCCCTTTCGGAGATCAGGAACCCGTAGGCGGCGATGCACAACGTGGCGTGGTGATGGAAGCCGCGCCAACCGCGCCCTTCATAATGCCCGAGGCCGACCTCCTGCTTGAGCTCTTGGTAGTCGCGTTCGATGCGCCATCTGAGCTTGGTCAAATCGACCAGGGCGCGGAAAGAGATGTTTTCCGGCAGCGTCGAGAACCAGTATTTCGTTGGCTCGGATTC